>JANXSQ010000033.1 GCA_025356595.1 Janthinobacterium sp.
TCCGTTCCGGGCTACGCCCTCCACGGATTCCCCTTCTTTATTTGGTACACTTATCCACAGCTGCTACTCAAAAACGCAGCGTCCCGCCCTGGGTCAAATTTGGATCGGCGCGGTGGGTCAATATTGGATCGGCGCCAACAATGCTGCCCGACACCGACGGCTTCGCCCTGTGCAAACAGGTGCGCGGGCGCTCCAACGTGCCGATCATCATGCTCACCGCCAGCTCCGACGAAACCGACCGCGTGGTGGGCCTGGAGCTGGGCGCCGACGACTACATCGCCAAACCCTACAGCCCGCGCGAACTGCTGGCGCGCATCAAGGCCATCCACCGCCGCACCGGCATCGACAACAGCGCGCCGCCGCGCTACTACCGCTTCGGCGGCTTCACCCTCGACACCGTCGAGCGCAGCGTCACCGACGCCGGCGGCGCGGCCGTGGTCCTGACGGGCCTCGACTTCCAGTTGCTGAAATACTTCGTCGAACACCCCGGCGACATCCTCGACCGCGGCGTCCTGTGCGAACAGACGCGCGGGCGCGACGCCGGGCCGCTGGACCGCTCGCTGGACGTGCAGATCAGCCGCCTGCGCCTGCGCCTGAACGACGACGGCAAACAACCGCTGCTCATCAAGACCGTGCGCGGCGCCGGCTACGTCTTCTCCTCCGACGTCAGCAGCGCGCATGCCTGAGGCGCGCCGCTACGCCCGCGTCCTGGCCCGTCTGCTGCCGCAGTCGCTGCTGGGGCGCCTGTCGGTGGTGATGGTGGCCGGCGTGCTGATGACGCAACTGGTCGGCAACCTGATCTGGGGCGCGCAACTGCGCAAGGACGCCGCCGTCGAAGCCAGGATGGCGGCGCAGCACATCGCCCACAGCGCGGCCGGCACGGTGCGCTTCTTCCTCAGCCTGCCGGCCAACTACCGGCCCATCCTGATCCAGCAATTCCGCGAAATGGGCGGCACGCGCTTCTACGTCACCGTCAACCGCACCCCGCTGGCCATCCGCGGCATCGAAGCGCGCACCCTGTCCGACACCGTCATCGCCAGCGTCGGCGCGACCCTCAAGGAAGACCTGCCGCGCCTGAACAACACCCGCATCGCCTTCGCCTGGCCGGGCGAACTGACGGTCTCCGACAGCGGCGCGAAGATCGCCGACCTGCCGGAGAACTGGGTCCAGCACATCCTGCTGGTGAAGCCGAACCCGGCGCCCATCCTCGTCATCCAGACCGAACTCGAACCGGGCAACTGGCTCTACCTGGCAGCGCTGATGCCCAACCCGTATTTCCTCGACAGCGGCAACCCGCTGGCGCTGGACCGCGTGCTGCTGCAGGGCCTGTCGCTGGCGGCCGTGCTGCTGCTGTCCATCCTCGTGGTGCGCTGGACCACGCGGCCGCTGGCGGCCCTGTCGGACGCCGCCGAAGCCTTCGGCAAGGGCGAGCACACGCCCGAACTGCCGGAAACGGGCAGCCGCGAATTCATCAAGACGGCGCGCGCCTTCAGCGCCATGCGCGAACGCATACAGCGCTACCTGGAGGACCGCGAGCGCCTGTTCGTCTCCATCTCGCACGACCTGCGCACGCCCATCACGCGCCTGAAACTGCGCACCGAACTGCTCGACGACGACGCGCTGCGCAACGAATTCCACGACGACCTCGACGAACTGGACATGATGGTCAAGGGCGCGCTGCAATGCGTGAAGGACAGCGACATCCACGAAAACCCCACCGAGGTGCGGCTGGACGGACTGCTCAAGCGCATTGTGCGCGGCACGCAGTTGGGCGGGCACCAGGTGCAGTACACCGTATCGTCGCTGAGCGTGACGGCCAAGCCGCTGGCGCTGAAGCGCGCCATCGGCAACCTGCTCGACAACGCGCTGTACTACGGCAAACGGGCCGAGATCAGCGTGCACAGGGAGCCGGGCCACATCGCCATCCGCATCCGCGACTTCGGGCCGGGCGTGCCGGAGGACGCCTTCGCCAGCCTGTTCCAGCCGTATGTGCGGCTGGAGCACGGCCGCGAGCAGAACGCCGACGGCATGGGACTCGGGCTGGGCATCGCGCGCAGCATCGTGCAGGCGCACGGGGGGCAACTGACGCTGGTGAACCATCCGGACGGCGGGCTGGTGGCGACCATCAGCCTGCCGGCGCATGAGTAGCGGCGCGCGGGCGATGTCGCGTTGAGGCATGCCGCCGAGGCCAGTGCGTGCTCGTTTGTCAGCGAGGCGGCGCGGCCCGATGGCTCGTGGAGGCGGGTCGCCCCCTATGCGCTCGGCCGCAAGCGGGGCCGCCGCCGGTATCGGGCCGTCTAGCGCAAGGCGCTTGGCGGGCGCGGCGAGGCCATCAGCTCGCGGAAGGCGGCCCAGCGCTGCGCCTTTGCGCGCGCCGGGTCGGGATCGGTCGCCTGCCGCTCGACGTAGTCCCTGGCCATGTCCTGGCCCAGGTTGTAATTGATGACGTAGCCGCGCATGGCCTCGTAGAACTGCAGGCGCTGCGCCGCTTTTTCGGCCGGATACAGGCGCACCTCGATCAACCACGCGATGGTCTCCTCGCGCGTCATCGTCCCGTTCAGGTACAGCATGGCGGCGTCGTTGTCGGCGTAGCTCAGGCGCGCCAGCAGGCGGTTCAGTTGCGCGTAGAGCGGCGCCAGGGCGGCGTCCAGGCCGGCCAGCGGATACAGCACTTGCTGTTCGAAGGCCAGGCGCTCGTCATCGGTGAAACTGAGTTCGATGCCGTAGTTGGCCGTGCCCTCGGCGATCAGCGATTGCGGCGAGAACAAGGGATAGGCGCAGTACTCGATCCACCCCTTGCCGCGCACCAGATCCTGCTCCAGCAGCACGTTGTAGACGTGGTGGCCCGGATAACCCTCGTGGCAGCCCAGGTCGACGGCGCGGTCCATATAGATCGGCAAGTCGACGTTGATCTGGATCAGGCTCTGGAAATCGCCCTTGTACCAGTTGTAGCCGCTCCAGGGCTTATCGGTGACGAATTCGAGCGCGAAATCCTCGCCCGGGGGCAGGGCGATGTACTCCAGCGTGCGCTCGCGGCCGGCGCGGATGGCGGCCTCCATCACGGCGCGCAGGCGGTCGGGCGGAATCGCGAACCGGGCGCGGAAGGCCTGCACGCGCGCGCTGACGGGACCCGGGCCGGGCAGCAAACGCTCGATCTCCGCCACCAGCGCAGCGTAATGGGCGCGCGGATGATGCGGCGCGACGGCGTCGTACAGGCGCACGGTCTCCTCATCGAAGCCGAGGACCGCGCCGGCCAGCATCTCCAGGCGCGCCTGCATCGAGCGCAATTGCTTCTCAAGGCAGAGGGCGCGCAACGCATCGTCGGGGCCGGCGGGCCGCTGCAGTGCCAGCGAGGCGAGCGCCGCATCGACCTCGCGGCGGAGCGCGGCCAGATCCTTCGGCTGCTGGCGGGCATCCACCTGCCATTGCGGCGGACCGTAATAAGCGTCGACATAAGCGGCGTCGTGCTGACCGATGGCGAGCACCAGCTTGACGTAGAGCTCGGCGACGGCGTCGAGCGTCGCCGGCGAGGCCGGGACCGACTGTCCGCCGGAAAAATCAATGGGAACGATAAGCAATGCGGCTTCCTCCATAACATGAACGTAGCGACATTCGGACACGCCACGAGGCAAACTCCGGATGGCTTCCGCCAAAGTATAGAGCAACACCAATGGCAACAGAGATAGGCTGGCCGTCGCCGTAGATCATAAATCGTAAATCGGGGTCAGGTCTTGCATGTCACCATTCTGAAAGGAATGGTGACAAGCATTTCTGCTTCAACTC
>JANXSQ010000392.1 GCA_025356595.1 Janthinobacterium sp.
CACATCTGCATGAAATACGCGATGTTTTGAACCCCAGCTTCGTTTTAGCTACCATGTGTTAACAATCTTTACTTTATACTGCTATGGATTGATCGGTTCTCGCCTTGTTGCTAACTTTTCCCCACTCGCAGTTTCCGCCCGTACCGTACAGTACGGATTGAGAATAGTTTTAAGAGTAGGGTTGCCTACTCCTCGTGTGATAGTGCTGGTTGGTCCTGTCTGGGTGGACGTTTGTTATACGTTTTGCTGTGGTGCGTGATAGTGTCACGATCACGGCGCTTGATATTGTCGGATGCCTTTCCTAGTATGGAGAAATGAGTAGCGGCAGTTCTTACTTGAAGAGTAATGGGGCTGTTGACATGAAGATTCGTGTCATGGTCATTTCTAGGGCTGTTGGCGTGAAAGTTGTCAGCTTGGTAATTAGAGCAGAGGCTGTTGGGGTGATGAATAATACCGGTACCGGTACCAATAGTTGGGCTGGTAGCGGTCGGCAGCTTGCTGGACGTTTGGACATCTTGGTGTTCCGCGGAGTTCTTGGTTGCTCCGTAGTGCTTCAGTACTGGATATTTTTTTGTGGCGTTTGGCGTGGCTTGGCGGTGGTTGGCGATTTGCGCTTGGTAGGAAGGAAATATTTTAGTGCTCGATGCAGCCGAGCCGAATTTCGTGATGGATGCGATGGCGTTTGTAGCATGAATTTTTTGTTCAATCTTGGTTTTTATTTTGTTGTTGTTGTCAAGTTTCTTCAGGTTTGCAGCGGAATGGTGGTCACCGCTGAGTGACGCTTCATGAGGTTCGGACAAAGCTGTTTTTGGTGTGGCTGGTATTTTTGTAGCAGGTTGGGAAAATTGGTTGGTGCCATGAGTGGCGATGTCGTTGCTGGCGGTGTATTTGTTTTTGTTTTTTCTTGCTCCTTGCAGGGTGCACTCAATATTGGGAGGCTTCTTGAGTGCGCACTCCGTGCTGGTTTCTTTATGCGGCAAATTTTTAAATTTGGTTGCGCGTCGTGGATTTTCTGTCGTGGGGAGTCCTTTGAATTGTCCGCCGGCGAAAATGTTGGTGGACTGATTTTTGCCGCTACTGGTGTTCTTCAGGTTGCTACCGGTGCTCCGTGGCAGGCAGGATTGTTGGCTTGGATTCGAACGCAATGCGGTAAACACCGTAAATTTGTGGGTGGTTGTTGTCAAAGGGCCGGGCTTTTTTATTTTTATTTTGCTGGCCGTGGCGCTTAGTTGGTGGGATTGATCTGCTGGGGTTCCTTCTTTGGGCTGGTTGTTGAAAGATGCGCAATTACTGGGGTCGGGGAACATGGAGTCGCGCGCCCAAAAAGTGTAATGGGGCTTTTGCGGTGCTTGTGTAATGACCGTCGCCTTTTCGAATGCAGCATGTTGCTTTTGGCTTTTCTTTTGGCGTTTTCTGGGGGCTAGTTTTGTTGGCCCTACCTTACGTTTATTTCCTGTAATAGACTCTTGTTGGCGAAGTCTCCGGTCGTAGTTGTATAATAATTCCTCCAATGAAATAGTCAAGTTTTCGGCGTTTTTTGCAAGTTCTATATAAAGAGTAGCCTCCATTCTTTTAACGACTGAGGCCTTAAAATCTAAGAGCCCACGTTTGAATAGCTTTGTTGTTGTGTTGCGGTAAAGAACTGCCAGTGGCTCGGAGCTGCCATGGTCTATACCCTGGTTAGTGAGTTTTTCGATTTCAACGAAAGCTTGGTTGTTTTTGTTTCTTTTTGTACTCGATTGACCCTGATTGTATAGGGGTACTTGGTTCTTTGATAGATTTTTGGCAATGACGGTCCAGGTCGCCGCTACATCGAGCGGCGAATCGCCATGGTCGATCGGCATGTTGAGTCGGTTGCTACACAATGGGTGGTAGTGAAAGTTGGGGGTTAACTTTATTAAGGATTTCCTTGTACAGTATCCCTCACATGAAAAAGTGCACACGATAATTACTACTGCAAATGGGGCACACGATAACTACTACTGCAAATGGCGCACACGATAACTTTTAGTGCGACGGACGCACACCATAATTACTAGTAATGCAAATTGCGCACAGGATATTGTTAGTACTGGCGCAC
>JANXSQ010000083.1 GCA_025356595.1 Janthinobacterium sp.
CTCGTTGTGTCGGTGCGCTGCACGGCCTGTTCTATCCACTCGACCGGCAAATGCTCTCCCAGACGACGCCAGTCAGGCGCTTCGAGGTGGTTTGCCAGGAAATGGAGAGTGTCATCGAGCATCGCCGCGTAGGTTAACAGCTGGCCCGGGCGTTTACAAGCCCAAAATAAAAATGCCGTCCAGTCTTAACTGAACGGCATTAGCGGCTTGTCCGGCGCTTGTTGTTGCGCGCGGGGTATCTCCGGCAGCGGAGCGTCCGTGTCAACAAGGGCCTGCATGTCGAGTAAGAATTCCTCGCTGCCCAAAAATATCTGCCCCTTGATATCGGCCCAGATGGGCGCCGAGTCCGCCCCCTCACCAATAAAATCACGGTACGCCACCGCCGTGCCTTTTTGCACGTTGGAAAACTGGCCAAGCAGCCACTGCGTTTCCAGCCATTCGGGCGCCAACTCGGGCGTCAACATGGAATGGTAGGAACTCCATTTCCAATCCTCCGCCTTGCCGGCGATGCCGGCGCGAACCGGGTTCAAGACGACATACCGCGCCAGTTCCAATAGGTAGGATTCCTGCTCAACAAGAATGGCCTTGTAGCGCCCCTGAAACACATGTCCGACCCGCCGATGCGCGCGATTGATGTATTGGGTAAAGACGCCATTCAATTGACGCATGCCCCGAACCAAGGTCGGCTCGAGCGTTTCGATGACGATATGGTAGTGATTCGTCATCTGGCACCAGACATGGCAGCGCCACTTGTAGCGCTGGCAAACCTGGGGAAATATCGCCAGCCAGGTCAGCCGGTCGAGTTCGGACAAATAGATGGCCTCACGCTGATTGCCGCGCGATGTCACATGATATAAACCGCCGGCGAACTGGATGCGCAATGGTCTGGCCATACCCAGCAAGGTAGCAGCCAGGCAAGCATCGCCGCTGTCGCCGCGCAAGAAGACGCAACAAACCCCGCCAATTTTTTGAATGGAAAGACATTCAAGGGGGTTCCTGCGCGAATGGTGACATGCAAGACCTGACCCCGATCCGGGGGGGTCAGGCTTGTTCTTCGGGCGCTTGGGTGGCTTTGACGAAGATGGGCGCGACCAGCAGGCCCAGTTCGAACAGCAGGCACATGGGGATGGCCAGGGAGAATTGGCTGACCACGTCCGGCGGCGTGACGATGGCGGCGATGACGAAGGCGCCGACGATGACGTAGGGCCGCACTTCCTTCAGCTTGCCGACGCTGACCAGGCCCATGCGCACCAGGATGACGACCACGACCGGCACTTCGAAGGTGGCGCCGAAGGCCAGGCACATCGACATGACGAAGTCGAGGTAGTTTTCGATGTCCGGCGTGACGGCGATCGAACTGGGCGAAAACTCGCTGATGAATTTGAAGACGCGACCAAAAACGAAGAAGTAGCAGAAGGCCACGCCGGACATGAACAGCAGCGAGGAGGATATGACCAGCGGCGCGATGAGGCGCTTTTCGTGCGTGTACAGCCCCGGCGCGATGAAGGCCCACAGTTGGTACAGCACCCACGGCAGGGCCAGGATGAAGGCGATCACCAGGGTCACCTTCATCGGCACCAGGAAGGGCGAGATGACGCCGGTGGCGATCATCTTCGAGCCGACCGGCAGCGCGGCGATCATGGGCCGGGCGATGAAGTCGTAGATGTGCGAGGGACCGGGCCAGAACATCAGCGCCGCGCACACCAGGGCGATGCCGATCGAGGCCTTGACCAGGCGGTCGCGCAATTCGATCAGGTGGGAAATGAAGGTTTCTTCAACCGGGGCTTTGCTAGTCATTTAGTAGAACGATCCCTGGGATTTGCCGGCCGGCCGGAACTTGGCGACGCGCGCGGCGCCGGAGATCACGTGCATCTTGCCGCCGTGGCGCTGCTTGTACCAGACCGGCACCGCCGAGCTGCGCAGCAGTTTCTTGCGGCGGAACTCGCGCGCCTTGCGCGCCAGATCGTCCGTCGTGGCCAGCGGCAGCGGCACGTCGTCGCGCCAGGCGTGCTCCACCTCGGCCATGTTCTGCGCGATCGAGTTCTCGACCCCGTCCTTGATGGATTGGGCCGCCTCCTGCACTTCCTTGTGCAGGTTCTTCAGCTCGTCGAGTTCGATTTCGCGGCTGACTTCGGCCTTGACGTCGTTCAGGTAGCGCTGCGCCCGGCCATACAGCGAACCGGCCATGCGCGCCACCTTCGGCAGTTTTTCGGGGCCGATGACCATCAGCGCGACGACGCCGATGATGGCGAGTTTGGAGAGACCGAGATCGATCATAGGCTTGCACAGTCCGCGCGCGGCGGGAACGGTCGCACCGCCCCGCCCTCAGCTCAGGACTTGCTTTTCTCTTTCGCTTCGACGTCGATGGTGCCCTTGTCGGCCACCTGGGATGGCGCGGCGGCCGGCTTGTCGTCCTCGCCCTTGACGCCGTCCTTGAAACCCTTCACGGCCTTGCCGATGTCGGCGCCCATGTTGCCGATTTTCTTGGTGCCGAACACCAGCATGACGACCACCAGCACGATCAGCCAGTGCCAAATACTCAATGAACCCATAATATATTCTCCTTGCCGGACGGCATACGCCCGAAATCGCTAGAAAGCAGCACACCACAGTATACGCGATGCGCCCATGTCATGTGCCTGTCACACGGGCGCCGCCGCCCGCCTCAGCGCTGGCCGCGCCATGGCCGGGGACCGCCGTACATGTGCAGGTGCAGATGGTACACCTCCTGACCGCCGTCCGGTCCGCTATTAATGAGGGTCTTGTATCCCCCATTCGGCGTACCGTCGGCGTCGTAGGCGACGGCGCAGCCGAATTCGGCGGCCAGTTTCGGCACCAGCGCCAGCATCTTGCCCAGCAGCGCGGCGTCGCCGGCGGCGCAGTCCGACAGGGTGGCCACGTGGCGCTTCGGGATCACCAGCAGGTGCACCGGCGCGGCCGGGTTGATGTCCTTGAAGGCCAGCAGATCCTCATCCTCGTAGACCACGCTGGAGGGGATTTGTTTCGCGGCGATTTTACAAAACAGGCAATTTTCCACAAGGACTCCGGGCTTAGTGTTGGTTCGCTTCGTCGGCGTCGCGCAGCTCGTCCTTGCGCGCCGCTTTTTCCTCGATGCCCGACACGCCTTCGCGGCGCGCCAGTTCGTCCAGCACCTGCTGCGGCGTCAGGTCGAACTGCGCCAGCATGACCAGGGTATGGAACCACAGGTCGGCGCACTCGTAGAGCACCTTCGAACTGTCCTTGTCGCGCCGCGCGTCCTTGGCGGCCATCACCGTTTCGGTGGCTTCCTCGCCGATTTTCTTGAGGATCGCGTCGTCGCCCTTGGCGAACAGGCGCGCCACGTACGAGGTGTCCGGGTCGCCGCCGTTGGCCAGCTTGCGCGACTCGATGATCTGGGCCAGGCGGTTCAGGGTTTCGCTCATTTTGTCTTGCTCGCTTCAGGGTAAATCGTTGCGGGATCCTGCAGCACCGGCTCGGTGACCTGCCATTCGCCGCTCTTTTCGTCGCCGTCGAATTTCTGGTAGAAGCAGGAGTGGCGCCCCGTGTGGCAGGCGATGCCGCCGCACTGCTCGATCTTCAGCAGCACCACGTCCTCGTCGCAGTCGAGGCGGATTTCCAGCACCTTCTGGGTGTGGCCGGACTCCTCGCCCTTGTGCCACAGCTTCTTGCGCGAGCGGCTCCAGTAGACGGCCTCGCCCAGCTCGACCGTGCGCGCCAGCGCGTCGCGGTTCATCCAGGCGAACATCAGCACGTCGTTCGTGCCGGCCTCCTGGGCGATCACCGGCACCAGGCCGTTCTCGTCCCATTTGACCTTCTTCAGCCATTTCGCATTGCTTGCGCTTGTCGTTCCGTTCAGCATTCTCTATCCCTGTCGATTCTTTATGTCAGGCGCATCGGTATGCCCTGCTGCGCCATGAAGCGCTTGGCTTCCTGCACCGTGTGCTGGCCGTAATGGAAGATGCTCGCGGCCAGAACGGCGTCCGCCCTGCCTATCTTGATCCCGTCGGCCAGGTCTTGCAAGCCGCCCACGCCGCCCGAGGCGATGACGGGGATGCCGACGGCGTCCGAGACGCCGCGCGTCAGGCCCAGGTCGAAGCCGACCTTGGTGCCGTCGCGGTCCATGCTGGTGAGCAGGATCTCGCCGGCGCCCAGGCTTTCCATCTTGCGCGCCCATTCGATCGCGTCCAGGCCGGTCGCCGTGCGCCCGCCGTGGGTGAACACCTCCCACTTGCCGGGCGCGACCTGCTTGGCGTCGATGGCCACGACGATGCACTGCGAGCCGTGCTTCTGCGCCGCCTCGTAGACCAGTTGCGGATTCAGCACCGCCGAGGTGTTGATGCTGACCTTGTCGGCGCCGGCGTTGAGCAGGCGCCGCACGTCGGCCACCACGCGCACGCCGCCGCCGACGGTGAGCGGGATGAAGACCTGCGAGGCGACCGCCTCGATGATGTCGAAGATCAGGCCGCGGTTGTCGCTGGAGGCCGTGATGTCGAGGAAGGTGATTTCGTCGGCGCCCTGCTCGTCGTAGCGGCGCGCGATCTCGACCGGGTCGCCGGCGTCGCGCAGTTCGGTGAAGTTGACGCCTTTGACGACGCGGCCGTTGGTCACGTCGAGGCAGGGAATTATTCGTTTAGCAAGCATGATTGCACCAATATAAGACCGGGGCGCGCGGCCCCGGATAAGCCGGCTCAGACGGCGGCGTCGCTCAGTTCGTCGGCGCGCAACTGCGCCGCGCCCAGGTCGATCGTGCCCTCGTAGATCGAGCGGCCGCAGATGACGCCCTCGATGCCCTCGCCCTGCACGGCGCAGAGCGCTTCGACGTCGCCCAGGTTGTGCAGGCCGCCGGAGGCGATGACGGGGATCTTCACCGCCTGCGCCAGCTTGACGGTGGCCTCGATGTTGATGCCGCCCATCATGCCGTCGCGGCCGATGTCGGTGTAGATGATCGATTCGACGCCGTAGGCCTCGAATTTCTGCGCCAGGTCGATCACTTCGTGGCCGGACATCTTGCTCCAGCCGTCGGTGGCGACCTTGCCGTCCTTGGCGTCCAGGCCGACGATGATGTGGCCCGGGAAGGCGCTGCAGGCCTCGTGCAGGAAACCCGGGCTCTTCACGGCGGCGGTGCCGATGATGACGTAGCTGATGCCGGCGTCCAGGTAGCGCTCGATGGTGTCGAGGTCGCGGATGCCGCCGCCCAGCTGGACGGGGATTGCATCGACGTCGTTTTCCAGCGCGAAATCCTGCACCGCCTTGAGGATGGCCTTCACGGCGCCCTCGTTCTTCGGCTTGCCGGCGAAGGCGCCGTTCAGGTCGACCAGATGCAGGCGCCGCGCGCCCTGTTGCAGCCAGTGGCGCGCCATGTCGGCGGGGTTTTCGGAGAACACGGTGGCGAGTTCCATATCGCCCTGTTTCAGGCGTACACAGTGACCGTCTTTCAGGTCGATGGCGGGAATTAGCAGCATGATGGTGGGTGATCTATGAGTGGAGGGGAGGTCGAAGCGGCCTTACGGCTGCCAGTGAACGAAATTCTTGTACAGGCGCAAGCCGGCGGCGGCGCTTTTCTCGGGGTGGAACTGGGTGGCGAAGATGTTGTCGCGCGCCACGGCACAGCTGAACGGCGCGCCGTACACGCTCTGTCCGACGGTGTGGGCGGCCACTTCCGGCTGGGCGAAATAACTGTGCACGAAGTAGAAATAGGCCTCGTCGGCGATGCCCTCCCAGAGCGGATGCGGGGCGCACTGGCGGACCTGGTTCCAGCCCATCTGCGGCACCTTGAAGCGCGAGCCGTCCTCCTGCACCTGGCCGTCGAGCTGGAAACGCACCACCTTGCCGGGCAACAGGCCCAGGCCGGCGGCGTCGCCCTCCTCGCTGGAGTCGAACAGCATCTGCTCGCCGATGCACACGCCCAGCAGCGGCTTGCTGGCGGCGGCGCGCAGCAGCGCCTCCAGCACGCCCGATTCGCGCAGGCTGCGCATGCAGTCGGGCATCGCGCCCTGGCCGGGCAGGACGATGCGGTCGGCGCCGTCGATGTCGGCGGCGGCGCCGGAGATGAGCACGTCGGCCTCGGGCGCGACGGCGCGCAGCGCTTGCGCCACCGAGCGCAGGTTGCCCATGCCGTAGTCAACCACAACAATTTTATTCATAGTGTCTATCAAAACTGGAAACAAGCCGGAAGGGGAATTCCGGTGCGGTTACAGGCAGCCCTTGGTCGAGGGAATCGTCCCGGCGGCCCGCTCGTCGAGTTCGGCGGCCATGCGCAGCGCCCGGCCGAAGGCCTTGAACACCGTCTCGCACTGGTGGTGGGCGTTGGTGCCGCGCAAATTATCGATGTGCAGGCTGACCAGCGCGTGGTTGACGAAGCCGCGGAAGAACTCCAGCGTCAGGTCGACGTCGAAGCCGCCTATCATGGCGCGGGTGAAGGGAATGTGGTATTCGATCCCCGGCCGGCCCGAGAAATCCAGCACCACGCGCGACAGCGCCTCGTCCAGCGGCACATAGGCGTGGCCGTAGCGGCGGATGCCCTTCTTGTCGCCGATGGCCTTGGCCACCGCCATGCCGAGCGTGATGCCGACGTCCTCCACCGTGTGGTGGTTGTCGATGTGCACGTCGCCGCTGGCCTCGATCTCGAGGTCGATCAAGCCGTGGCGGGCGATCTGGTCGAGCATGTGGTCGAGGAAGGGCACGCCGGTGTTGAGCTTTTGCAAGCCCGTGCCGTCGAGGTTGATGGCGACGCGGATTTGCGTCTCGTTGGTGTTGCGCGTGATTTCAGCGGTGCGGTTCATGGAGGCTCTGGCGATAGGCTATGCGAGCGATGCTGTTATCGCATCGAAAAATACGGAATTCTCTTCCGGTGTGCTGACGGTGACGCGTATGCAATTGCTCAGGACACCGTGCATTTTACCCATATTTTTGACCAGGACCTTGCGGGCGTGCAGTTTTGCGCAGACTTCGTCGGAATTCGGCACACGGATCAGGAGGAAGTTCGCCGCCGAGGGGAACACCTCGACGCCGGCCAGCGCGGCCAGTTGGGCGGCCAGTTGGGCGCGCGCGGCGCGCAGCGCGGCGGCCTGTTCGTTGAGCACAGCGACGTGGGCCAGCGCGAATTCGGCCGCCGTGTGCGTGAGCACGTTGACGTTGTAGGGCGGGCGCACCTTCTCGAACTGCTCGAGCAGGGCCGGCGCGGCCGACATGTAGCCGAGGCGGATGCCTGCCAGGCCCAGCTTGGACAGGGTGCGCATCACCACCAGGTTGGGGAATTCCGCCAGGCGGCCCATGAAGCTGCTCTGCGCGAACGGCTCGTAGGCTTCGTCGACGATGGCCAGGCCGGTCTCGCCGAGCGCCTCGATGATGGCCACCATGTCGTCGGCGTCGTACAGATTGCCGGTCGGGTTGTTCGGGTAGGCCAGGAACAGCAGCGCCGGCTTGTGCTCGGCGATCGCCGCCAGCATCGCCGCGCGGTCCAGCGAGAAATCGGCCTTCAGCGGCACGCCGACGAAATCCATGCCGGCGAACTGGGCCGAGCGGGCGAACATGACGAAGGCCGGCGTCGGCGCCATCACGACGGCGCGCCGGTCCTGGCGCGCGCAGGCCATGGCCATGATCGAAATCAGCTCGTCGGAGCCGTTGCCGAGCAGGACGTCGTAGCCGGCCGGCACGCCCAGATTGGCGCGGATGGCCGCCTTCAGCGTCGCGTAGGAGGCGTCCGGGTAACGGTTCAGCATGGCGTCGGCCAGTTTCTTGCCCAGTTCGGCGCGCAGCGGCGCCGGCAGCACGTAGGGGTTTTCCATCGCGTCGAGCTTGATGAAGCCGCTGGAATCGGGCACGTGGTAGGCGTCGATGGCGCGCACGTCGGAACGGATCGTGTTGCTGATGAGGTTATCGATGAATGACATGCTGCTGACGCTCCTGAAAAATGGGTGGGGGAAGCGGCCGGGCGGGGCCGCGCTTCCTGGGTGTACTGCGCCGCGCGCCGGAGCGGCGGCGCAACCGTGAAACCAGCCGCTCGCCGCCCGCGCAAAACCGCTCGGCGCTTAAATCGAGATTTCTTCCGGCTTCGCCGGCTTGGCCGGCCGCTTCGCCGCCGTTTTTTTGGCCACGGGTGTCGCCGCCGCCGCTCTGCTCGGCGCCACTTTGATCGGCGCCGTTTTTTTCGCCGCGGGCCGGTTCGCCGCGGCTTGCTCCGGCGTCGATTTTGTCGCCGCCGGTTTTTTCAAGGCCGTTTTTTTCAGCGCCGGTTTTTTCGCCGCGGCGTCTTGTGCCGCCAATTTCAGCGGCGGCGTTTTTTTGACCGGCGCTTTTTTCGGCGCCGGCTCGGCCGCCGCCTTGGCGCCGCGCCGGACCGGCTTGCGCGCCGCCGCTTCCTGCGGCGGCGCGTCCAGCGCCGCCAGGCGCGCCGCGATGATGTCGCAGTAGTCGCGGTTCAGTTCGAATCCGACGAAGCGCCGGCCGCAGCGCTTGGCGGCCAGCGCCGTCGTGCCGCTGCCCATGAAGGGATCGAGCACCACGCCGTCCGGCGGACAGGAAGCCTTCAGCATGCGCTCGATGATTTCCAGCGGTTTCTGGGTCGGATGGTCGGCCCGCTCGGGATGCTCCTTGTGCAGGCGCGACACGCTCCACAAATCCTTCGGGTTGTAGCCGATTTCCAGCCATTTCGCGCCCACGAAGATCGAGCGCGAACGGGCCTTCTTGGTGGCCGCGTCGTAGGCGATGCGCACCGCGTCAAGGTCGAAGTAGTAATCCTTGCGCTTGACGAAAAAGCCGATGGTGTCGTGCACCGAGGAGTAGCTGCGCACGCTGCCGCCCATCGACGGCACGCGCCGGTCCCAGATGATTTCGTTCATCATCGTCATGCGCTGCTTGAGCATGACGAAGATCTCCGGCGAAAAGCGCCAGGTCAGGAAGATGTACAGGCTGCCGTTCGGTTTCAGCTTCGGCAGCGCCGCCTCTATCCATTGCTCGGTCCAGGCCAGGTACTCGGCCACCGTCTGCTGATCCGAGGCGTTGCCGTAATCCTTGCCCAGGTTGTAGGGCGGATCGGTGAGGATCAGATCGACGCTGGCGTCGGGGATGCGCGCCAGTCCGGCCAGCGCATCCTCGCAAAACACCTGGTTGACCCAGTCCTTCATGGCGCCGGTTTCAGGCGCAGCTCGGCGCTGCGCGCGTGCGCCTGCAAGCCTTCGCCGTACGCCAGTTCGGCGGCGACCCGGCCCAGCGTTTGCGCGCCCGCTTCGCTGACGTGGATGATCGAGGAGCGCTTCTGGAAGTCGTACACGCCCAGCGGCGACGAGAAGCGCGCCGTGCGCGAGGTCGGCAGCACGTGGTTCGGGCCGCAGCAATAGTCGCCCAGGGACTCCGACGAGTAGCGCCCCAGGAACATGGCGCCGGCGTGGCGGATCTGGTCGGCGTACTGCTGCGGGTCCTCGGCCGAAATCTCCAGATGCTCGGCGGCGATGGCGTTGGCGATGGCGCAGGCCTCGGCCATGTCGCGCACCTTGATCAGGGCGCCGCGGTCCGTCAGCGAGGTGCGGATGGTGTCCTGCCGCGGCATCGTCGGCAGCAGCTTGCGGATGCTCGCCTCGACCCGCGCGATGTAGTCCGCGTCCGGGCACAGCAGGATGGCCTGCGCCAGCTCGTCGTGCTCGGCCTGGGAGAACAAGTCCATCGCCACCCAGTCCGGATCGGTGGTGCCGTCGCAGATGATGAGGATTTCCGAGGGGCCGGCGATCATGTCGATGCCGACGATGCCGAAGACGCGCCGCTTGGCCGCCGCCACGTAGGCGTTGCCGGGGCCGACGATCTTGTCGACCGGGGCGATGCTCTGCGTGCCGTGCGCCAGCGCGCCGACCGCCTGCGCGCCGCCGATGGTGATGACGCGGGTGACGCCGGCGATGGCCGCCGCCGCCAGCACCATCTGGTTCTTCACGCCGTCCGGCGTCGGCACCACCATGACGATTTCGGCCACCCCGGCGACCTGCGCCGGGATCGCGTTCATCAGCACCGAGGACGGATAGGCGGCCTTGCCGCCCGGGACGTAGATGCCGACCCGGTCCAGCGGCGTGATCTTCTGCCCCAGCACCGTGCCGTCGGCCTCGGTGTAGGTGAAGCCCTTCAGCTCGTCGCGCTGGCGCTCGTGGAAGGCGCGCACGCGCTGCGCCGCCGTGGCCAGCGCCGCGCGCTGGGCCGCCGGCAGCGCGTCCAGCGCGGCCTGCAGTTCGTCCTGGCCGACGTCGAAGGCGGCCATCGAGGCGGCGCCGCCGTTCGGGATGCGGTCGAAACGGTTGGTGTACTCCAGCACGGCGGCGTCGCCGCGCGCCTTGACGTCGGCCAGGATGGCCGCCACCGCCGTCTCGATGGCCGCGTCGGTGCCGGCGTCGAAGGCCAGCAGCGCGTCCAGCGCGGCCTGGAAATCGGATTGGCTCGAATCGAGCTTGCGTATGCTTATCGACATATGGGGTTCCAGCGGCCTAGCCTTGGGTTTTCGAGGCGCGTTCGAAGGCCTCGATGATCGGTTGCAAACGCTCGCGCTTGAGTTTCAGCGCCGCCTGGTTGACCACCAGGCGCGAGGAGATGTCCATGATGTGCTCGACCTCGACGAGGTTGTTGGCGCGCAGCGTGTTGCCGGTGCTGACGACGTCGACGATGGCGTCGGACAGGCCCACCAGCGGCGCCAGCTCCATCGAGCCGTACAGCTTGATCAGGTCGACATGGACGCCCTTGGCGGCGAAATGCTGGCGCGCCGTTTCGACGAACTTGGTGGCCACGCGCAGGCGCGCGCCCTGGCGCACGGCGGTCGCGTAGTCGAAGCCGGCCTGCACCGCGACGGCCATGCGGCAGGCGGCGATGTTCAGGTCGATCGGCTGGTACAGGCCCTCGCCGCCGTGCTCGAGCAGCACGTCCTTGCCGGCCACGCCGAAGTCGGCCGCGCCGTACTGCACGTAGGTCGGCACGTCGCTGGCGCGCACGATGATGACGCGCACGTTCGGATCGTTGGTGGCCAGGATCAGCTTGCGCGAGGTTTCCGGGTCTTCGGTGACGATGATGCCGGCCGCCTCCAGCAGGGGCAGGGTGTCGTCGAAGATGCGCCCCTTCGAGAGCGCCAGGATGAGCTGGGAATCGGCGCCGCTATTCGATGCGTTCATGGTTTTCCTTCCTTACTTGACGCGCACGATGTTCGCGCCGACGGCCGACAGTTTGACTTCCATGCGGTCATAGCCGCGGTCCAGGTGGTAGATGCGCTCGATCACGGTCTCGCCCTCGGCGGCCATGGCGGCGATCACCAGCGAGGCCGAGGCGCGCAGGTCGGTGGCCATCACGGGCGCGCCGCGCAGGCGCTCGACCCCCGCCACCATCGCCGTCTTGCCTTCGATGGTGATGGCGGCGCCCAGGCGGTTCATTTCCTGCACATGCATGAAGCGGTTCTCGAAGATGGTCTCGGTGACGCTGCTGGCGCCGGAGGCGATGCTGTTGCAGGCCATGAACTGGGCCTGCATGTCGGTCGGGAAGCCCGGATATTCGGTGGTGCGGAAGCTCACCGGCGTCGGCCGGCGCGACATCTGCGCGCGGATCCAGTCCGGCCCGAAAGTCATCACCAGACCCATGTCGCGCAGCTTGTCGAGGGCGGCGTCGAGGATGTCGACGCGGGTGTTGCGCAAGGTGACGTCGCCGCCGGTGGCCGCGACGGCGCACAGGAAGGTGCCGGTCTCGATGCGGTCGGCGATGACGGCGTGCTCGGCGCCGTGCAGGGCGGCCACGCCCTGGATCACCAGGCGGTCGCTGCCGATGCCCTCGATCTTCGCGCCCATCTTCACCAGCAGGTTCGCCAGGTCGGTCACCTCCGGCTCGCGCGCGGCGTTTTCCAGCACGGTCTCGCCCTCGGCCAGGGTGGCCGCCATCAGCAGATTTTCGGTGCCGGTGACGGTGATCATGTCGGTGACGATGCGCGTGCCCTTGAGCTTCTTGCACTTGGCGTAGATGTAACCGCCTTCGATGCGGATCTCGGCGCCCATCGCCTCCAGGCCCTTGATGTGCTGGTCGACCGGACGCGAACCGATGGCGCAGCCGCCCGGCAGCGACACCTTGGCCTCGCCGAAGCGCGCCAGCATCGGGCCCAGCACCAGGATCGAGGCGCGCATGGTCTTCACCAGCTCGTAGGGCGCCTCCAGGGTGGTGATGGCGGCGCCGTTCAGGACCACGGTCTCGTCGTCCTGGCGCACCGCCAGGCCGGTCTGGCCGAGCAGTTTCAGGATGGTCTTGACGTCGTGCAGGCGCGGCACATTGCTCAGCACCAGGTCGCCGGCCGTCAACAGGCCGGCGCACAGGATGGGCAGGGCGGCGTTCTTGGCGCCGGAGATGGCGATGTCGCCGGACAGACGGTTACCGCCTTGTATCAGAAGCTTATCCATGCGCGCCTATCCTTGGTATTCTTCAGGGGTCAATGTCTTCATCGACAGGGCATGGATTTCCTCGCGCATGCGCTCGCCCAGAGCGGCGTAGACCAGTTGGTGGCGCTGGATCAGGCGCTTGCCGACGAAGGCCGGCGAGACGATCAGGGCGCTGAAGTGCTGGCCGTCGCCGTCCACTTCCAGGTGGGTGCATTCGAGGCCGGCGGCGAGATAGCCGTGAATCAGTTCGGGTGTGGTGGTCACGTTTTTTCCTTGGTGCGTAATGCGTAATGGGTGGTGAATTGGGGACTGCGTTGCGGCCGCTTCCGGCATCTTAAATCAGTGGCGCAAACGGTAGCCGCTTTTCAGCAGGCGGATCGCGAGCAGCGCCAGGCCGACCAGGAAGCCGCCGACGATGGCCAGGCTGAGCAGCGGGTCCACGTCGGACTTGCCGAAGAAGCCGTAGCGGAAGCCGTCTATCATGTAGAAGAAGGGGTTCAGGTGCGACACCGACTGCCAGAACGGCGGCAGCGAGTGGATCGAATAGAACACCCCCGACAGGAAGGTGGCCGGCATGATGAGGAAGTTCTGGAAGGCCGCCAGTTGGTCGAATTTCTCCGCCCAGATGCCGGCGATCAGGCCCATCGTGCCGAGTATGGCCGCGCCCAGCAGGGCGAAGGCGATGATCCACAACGGCGCGGCGAAGCTCAGTTCGGCGAACCAATAGGTGACGGCGAAGACGCCGGCGCCGACGGCCAGGCCGCGCACCACCGAGGCCAGCACGTAGGCGGAGAAGATCTCCCAGTGCGACAAGGGGGTGAGCAGGATGAACACCAGGTTGCCGGTGATCTTGGACTGGATCAGCGAGGAGGAGGAGTTGGCGAAGCTGTTTTGCAGCACGCTCATCATCACCAGGCCGGGGATCAGGAAGGCCGTGTAGCTGACGCCCGGATGCACCTCGACGCGGCCCTCGAGCACGTGGCCGAAGACCAGCAGGTAGAGCATGGCGGTGAGCACCGGCGCGGCCACGGTCTGCGTCGCCACCTTCCAGAAGCGCAGCGTCTCTTTATAGACCAGGGTGCGAAATCCCGTCGACATCATACCGTTCCCTTGTCCATGATCTGCAGGAAGATGTCTTCCAGATCGGCTTGTTGTAGTTGCATTTCGTCGATGACGACGCCGCCCTCGCGCAGGCGCGCCAGGATCTGCTCGACCTCGGCGTAGTCGTTGACGCGCAGGCTGAACTTGTTGGCCGCCATCTCCTCCTCGGGATGGATCAGCAGGTGGCGCAGATCGGCCGGCAGCGCGCCGCTCTTCAGGTGCAGCAGCAGTTGCGAGCCGGCGATGCGGCGGATCAGCGCCGACATGGTGTCGAGGGCCACCACCTTGCCGCCCTTCAGCATGGCGACGCGCTGGCACATCGCCTGCGCCTCCTCCAGATAATGCGTGGTCAGCACCACGGTGTGGCCTTCGCGGTTCAGGCGCGAGATGAATTTCCACAGCGTCTGGCGCAATTCCACGTCGACCCCGGCGGTCGGCTCGTCGAGCACGATGACGGGCGGCTTGTGCACCAGCGCCTGGGCCACCAGCACGCGGCGCTTCATGCCGCCCGACAGGGCGCGCATATTCGTGTCGGCCTTGCCGGTCAAATCGAGGTTCTCCATGACCTCGTCGATCCAGCGGTCGTTGTTGGGCAGGCCGAAGTAGCCCGATTGCAGGCGCAGCGTCTCGCGCACCGTGAAGAAGGGATCGAACACCAGTTCCTGCGGCACCACGCCGAGCATCTTGCGGGCGGCGCGGAAGTCGCCCACCACGTCGTGGCCGTGGATCTTGACGCTGCCGCCGTCCGGCCGGATCAGGCCGGCGATGATGGAGATCAGGGTGGTCTTGCCGGCGCCGTTGGGGCCGAGCAGGCCGAAGAACTCGCCCTCCTCGATGGCCAGCGAGACCCCGCCCAGCGCCTTGAGCGCGGCATAGCTCTTCTCGACATTCGTAATTTGGATTGCTGTCATGCTTGGTTTCTGTGTGGTGTGGTGCAAGGGCGGGCGGAGCGACAGCCGATGCGGGCGCCGCAGCCGCTTCCGGCGGCGGCGCAACAGTCAATTATATTGGAAATCTGACTCGGCAGAGTCGAACCGGCATTAGCGGGGCAAGGCGGAGGGGTGGGACAGGGTCAATGATGGTGCAGATCGGCCGGGCTCGCTTGAGCGCCGGCCGGCGCGCCCGACACCAGCGCGCAGACGCCGTACAGCTTGGTCAGGCTTTGCAGTTTTTCCGGCAGGTTCTTCACTTCCAGCTTCACGCCGGCGGCGGCGGCGGCGCGTTGCCACGCCAGCATCACCGAGACGGCCGCCGAATCGACGGCGCGCACGTTGCGCAGGTCGAACACGGTCTGGCCGGCGCCGATCGCCTCGACGCCCTGGGCCAGGGCCATCTTGGCGTTGAGCACCGTCAGCGAGGTCAGCGACTGCAGGGTATCGAGGGAGTCCGGCATCGCGGCGCCTTACTTGGCGACCGCTTTGAGCGGTTTGCCGGCCAGTTTCTTGTTCTTTTCCGACAAGGTCTTGATCAGGCCGTCGATACCGTTCTTGCTGATCTCGCTGGCGAAGCTGCCCTTGTAGGTCTCGACCAGCCAGGCGCCGAGCACGTTGATGTCGTAGATCTTCCAGCCCGTGGCGCCCTTGGCGACGCGGTAGTTCAGCACGACCGGCTCGCCGCGCGCCATGTTCACCTGCGAGCGCACTTCGACCTCGGTGTCGCCGGCGTCGGCGCGCAGCGGCTTGAACTCAACGGTTTCGTTCTTGATCTGCGACAGCGCGCCCGAATACGTGAACACCAGCAGGGTGCGGAATTCCGCCGCCAGCTGCTTTTGCTGCTCCGGCGTGGCGTCGCGCCAGAAACGCCCGGCGGCCAGCGAAGTCATGCGCTGGAAATCCACGTAGGGCAGGATCTTGCTTTCGACCAGGTCCATGACGCGCTTCTGGTTGCCGGCCTGGATATCCTTGTCGCCCTTGGCCGTGTCGATCACTTCCTGGCTGATGCGCTTGACCAGCGCGTCCGGCGCTTCCGCAGCCGGCGCGGCGGCCTGGGCGCCGAAGGCGAGGGCCAGGGAGGCGGCGGCGATGAGTTTTTTAAGCAATGTCATGTCGTGTATACCTTAAAGAATGATCTGCGGTGTCACTGGGCGGCGCCGCGCGCCGCCACCGTGTCCGTGGTTAACTCCTGAACGGGCGCGCCGGATGACACGGGCGCCCCTGTTTCTGCCGCGACAGCCGGCGCCGTGTCGGTGGCGACGGCCGGCGCCGCCTCGCTCTCGGCGGCGGCATCCTTGGGTTCGGCCTTGAGCTTGCGCGGATTGCCCTCGCCGTCGAAGACCTTGCTCTCGCGCTGCTGCAGATAACTGTCGCGCACGAATTCATAGCGATCCAGCGCCGCCTCCTCCATCAGGTCCGAGGCGTCCAGCAAATACGCGCGCTTGTCGACGACGCGCACGGCGGTGCCGATATTGCGCAGGTAGACCGGTTCCTTATGACTCCACGGGTCGGCCGCGATATCCAGCGGCAGGGCCACCGTGTCGCGCATGGTCGACGGTCCCAGCAGCGGCAACATCAGGTAGGGACCGGATTTGACGCCCCAGATGCCCAGCGTCTGGCCGAAATCCTCGCTGTGCTTGGGCAGACCCGCCTGCGAGGCGACGTCGAACAAGCCCAGTATACCAAAACTGGAGTTGATCACCACGCGGCCGAAATCGGACATGCCGGCCTCGCCCTTGCCCTGCAGCAGATTGTTGGCCGAGTTCCAGACGTCGGCCAGATTGCCGAAGAAGTTGCCCACGCCCGTTTGCACGAAGGACGGCAGCACCGCCTTGTAGACGGTGGCGGCCGGCTTGAGCGCGGCCTGGTCGACCGTGTCGTTGAACTTGAACATGGCGCGGTTGAAACCTTCCAGCGGATCGCGCGGATTGCCCGTGCTGGCGCAGCCGCTCAGGGCGGCCGTCGCGGCCAGCGCCAGCCCGAGGCGGCGCAGGGTGCTGGGGGAGGGCGATGTGGCGTGCTTCATTTGCTGTCCTTTCCTTCCGCGGCCTTGCTGTAGATGAACTGATTGATCAGGTCTTCCAGCACGGTGGCGGATTGGGTCCTGCTGATTTTATCGCCGGCCACCAGATTGTTCAGATCGCCGCCCGCTTCAATGCCTACATATTGCTCGCCCAACAGGCCGGCCGTCAAAATCTTCGCCGAACTGTCCTTGGGAAAGTGGTAGCCCTCGTCGATGTTCAGGGTGACGAGGGCCTGGAAATGCTTGTCGTCGAAGGTGATGTTGGCCACCCGGCCGACCACCACGCCGGCGCCCTTGACCGGCGCCTGCGGCCGCAGGCCGCCGATATTGTCGAATTTCGCCGTGACGGCATAGGTCTTGGCGAAGGAGATGGAACTCATATTACCCGCTTTCAAGGCGAGAAACATCAGCGCCACCACTCCCAGCAGTACAAACAGACCAACCCAGACATCCAATGATTTACGTTGCATAACAATCCTAAATGATTTTTACCTCTGCAGCCTTGGCCGGCTGCCGCTCGATTCAATTACTTGCTGAACATCAACGCCGTCATCATGAAGTCCAACCACCACACCATCAGGGAGGAAATAACCACCGTGCGCGTGGTGGCGCCGGCCACATCCTCCGGCGTCGGCTGCGCCTGGTAGCCCTGGAACAGGGCGATGAAGGTGATGGCGACGCCGAACACCAGGCTCTTGATGAAGCCGTTGGCGATGTCTTTCCAGATATCCACGCCGCTTTGCATCTGCGACCAGAACGCGCCCTCGTCGACGCCGATCAGTTGCACGCCGACCAGATAGGCGCCGAAGATGCCGACGGCCGTGAAGATGGCCTGCAGCAGCGGCATGGCGATGACGCCGGCCCAGAAACGGGGCGCCAGCACGCGCTGGATCGGGTTGATGGCCATCATTTCCATGGCCGACAATTGCTCGCCGGCCTTCATCAGGCCGATTTCCGCCGTCAGCGAGGTGCCGGCGCGGCCGGCGAACAGCAGGCCGGTGACGACCGGGCCCAATTCGCGCGTCAGCGACAACGCCACCAGCAGGCCCAGCGCCTGCTCGGAGCCGTACTTGGTGAGCGTGTAGTAACCCTGCAGGCCCAGCACCATGCCGACGAAGAGGCCGGAGACGGTGACGATGATCAGCGAGTAGTTACCGATGAAAAACAACTGCTCGACCACCAGACGCGGCCGGCGCAGCAGGCCGGCCGAGGCGCCCAGGATGGTGAAGAAGGCGCGCATCGTGAAACCCAGGGTTTCCAGCGATTCGCGCACCCAGGCGCCGACGGCGGCGAGGAAACGGGCGCTCACGGCCGCTCTCCCAGGCCGAGGTCGGACGCCAGCGAGCGGCCCGGATAATGGAAGGGCACCGGCCCGTCCGCCTCGGCGTGCACGAATTGCTTCACATACGGGTCGCTGGAGGCGGCCATCTCGGCCGGCGTGCCGTGCGCGACGATCTTGCCCGCCGACAGGAAGTACACATAGTCGGCGATGGCGAAGCATTCCTTGACGTCGTGCGAGACCAGGATCGAGGTCGAGCCGAGGGCGTCGTTGAGGTTGCGGATCAGGTTCGCCGCCACGCCCATGGAAATCGGGTCCAGGCCGGCGAAGGGCTCGTCGTACATGATCAGTTGCGGGTCGAGGGCGATGGCGCGCGCCAGCGCGACGCGCCGGCCCATGCCGCCGGAAATCTCGGCCGGCTTCAGCTGGGCGGCGTTGCGCAGGCCGACGGCGTTAAGTTTGATCAACACCAGGTCGCGGATCAACTCTTCCGGCAGGTCGGTGTGCTCGCGTAGCGGAAAAGCGACATTCTCGAAGGCGGTCAGGTCGGTGAACAGGGCGCCGTGCTGGAACAGCATGCCCATTTTGCGGCGCAACACGTACAAATCGTCGGTCTTCAGCGTGTGGACGATCTGCCCGTCGACGTTGACCGAGCCCGAATTGGGACGCAACTGGCCGCCGATCAGGCGCAGCACCGTGGTCTTGCCGCTGCCGGAGCCGCCCATGACGGCCACGACCTTGCCACGTGGGAAGTCCATTTGAAGGCCCGAGAGGATCGAACGCTTTCCATAGGCAAAGTGTAAATCGCGGATTTCGACAAGATTCGGCACAGTGAAGCTCTTTTTTTTGAATGGCGTATTGTAGTGCAGAAACACAGCTCTCTGCTGACGAGCCCGTGGCAAGGCTGTCAAAAACTTAAGAATACAACATTAATGAATGCAAAGTCAGATATTTAATTGTAAAAAATGTTGCGGCGCACGATTTGCGGCGCCGCAACGCCGGCCCCGCCTACTTGAGGAAGAGGTCGCGGTCGGGGGCGAAGTGGGCGTGCAGGGGCAGGAAGGCGCCGCCGATGGCACGCGCGTCGGAGCCGACGGTGCCGGCCAGCACCTGCGGGTGGGCGATGCCCTCCCAGTTGTAGCAGGCCAGCGCCGTGTCCACCTGGGCCAGCAGGCGCTCCAGCAGCGCCCGGTCGAAGGAGCCGTCGATGATCACGCCCTCCAGGTCGAGCAGACAGGCGGCGCTGTTGATGCTCAGGGCGATGGCGCGCGCGGCGTCCTCCAGCCAGGCCAGGGTGTGGGTCAGGAAGGGCGCGTCCAGCGCGCGGGCGTCGTGGGCGGCGGCCGGATCGAGGCCGGCCAGGCTGAAGAGTTGCTCCAGATTGAACAGCGAGGCGTCGCCCAGCAACTGCCCGGGCGGCTGGCGGGCGCCGGCCGCGGCCAGGCCGAGCGGGATCGAGCCGACGGCGCCGGCGTTGCCGTGGCGGCCGCCGTGCAGATGGCTGTTGATGACCAGTCCGCCGCCGATGAAGGTGTCGACGTACACGTACAGGAAATTCTTGATGCTGCGTCCGCGCCCCAGCACCAGTTCGGCGACGCAGGCGGCGGCCGTGTCCTTGGCGAACTCCACCGGCAGGGCCGTCATCGCCTGCACGCGCTGGCGGATATCGACGCCGTCCCACTCCTGCGCCTGCCGCGGCGGCATGTCGAGCAGGGTCTGCCAGCCGCCCAGGGCCAGCGGCGCGGCGATGCCGACGCCGCACAGGCGCGGCAGCAACTGCGGCCCGAGCAACACGCACATGCGCTGCAACTGGGCGTCGATCTGGGCGAACACGGTGGCCGGGTCGGGGAAGGGATAGGCGAGGGAAAAGCGCTGGCGCGTCTTGCCGACGAAATCGACCAGCAACACGTCCAGGCTGCGCCGGCCGATCTTGACGCCGATCGAAAACGCCCCGTCGGGGTTGAGTTCGATCGGCACCGAAGGCTGGCCGACCTTGCCGCGCACCGGCGCCAGCTTGCGCACCAGGCCCTCCTCGAAGAGGCGGTTGATGATCAGGGACACCGTCTGGGTGCTCAGATTGGTCAGCCGGGCCAGGTCGGCCTTGGGCATGCTGCCGTGCAGGCGCACCGCCTGCAGCACCACCCGCTCGTTGAACTGGCTCATGCCGATCTGGTTCGAGCCGCGCGGACGCAGCCATTGAATATCCTCGATGGCCGCGCGCGTTTCGGACGATTCGGTAAAAATGTCTAACATGATGGGGGTGGGTCCGATTTCTACAGGCAAAACACAAGCATTTTATTACATATCGGCGGGCCCGCCATGCGACGCGGGCCACGCCCGCCGATCACTAGGCCTGCAGCGCGGCGCCGATCACGCCCTTCTTAAACAGGAAATTGGCGTACGGTTGCATTTCCCCGGTCTGCACGATGGCGTAGGCGCCCTTGACGCGTTCGTAGAAGGCGAAGCGTTCGACCGCCTCGCATTGCTCCGGCGCGGCGGCGCCGGCGGCGGCGATCTGCTCGAGCATGGCGCGCTGCAGCGCCGACAGATAGCCGTCGGCGGTGTCGCACACCTTCATGAAGGCGACCGGCTGCTCCACCATGGCGTCGAGCGGAAACACCGACAGCAGCGCCGCGCTGGCGCGCTGCAGGTCGACGCCGGGCAGGCGCACCAGCGGCTTGCCCTTGCCCAGGGTCTGGCTGGTGAAGTTGGCGTCGACCAGCACGATTTCCTCGCCATGCCCCATTTCGCATAGGATTTTCAGCAATTCCGGGCTGAGCAGCGGATCGATTCCCTTAAGCATGGGCCTCCTCCGGAAATTCCTCGGCGCTCTTCGCGCCCGTCATCACCGCCACGGTGTCGGACATGCTGATGTGCTTCGGGTTGAGGACGGCGACGCGCTTGCCCAGGCGCTGGACGTGGATGCGGTCGGCGATCTCGAACACGTGCGGCATGTTGTGGCTGATCAAAATCACCGGCAGGCCGCGGTCGCGCACATTGCGTAT
Source organism: Janthinobacterium sp. (assembly GCA_025356595.1). GTDB lineage: Bacteria > Pseudomonadota > Gammaproteobacteria > Burkholderiales > Burkholderiaceae_D > Janthinobacterium. The sequence continues at coordinate 20,721 of JANXSQ010000083.1, forward strand.
CAGTTCCAGCACCATATTGCCCTCCTTCACGCCCAGCGCGGCGGTCGGCTCGTCGAGGATCACGACGTGCTTGGCGAAGGCCGTGCTGCGCGCCACGGCGACGCCCTGGCGCTGGCCGCCCGACAGGGTGCCGACGGCTTGCTTCATCGAGCGGATGCCGATTTTCAAATCGCGCATATGGGCTTCCGCCTCGGCCAGCATCTTCTTCTTGTCGATGATGCGCAGGAACCTCGAAATCATGCCCGGACGCAGCAGTTCGCGGCCGAGGAACAGGTTCTCGGCGATCGTCATCGCCGGCGCCACGGCCAGGTCCTGGTACACCGTTTCGATGCCGTAGCGGCGGGCGTCGATGGGCGACTTGAAATGCACCGGCTTGCCGTCGAGCAGCATCTCGCCTTCGTCGGGCACGGTGGCGCCCGACAGGGCCTTGATCAGCGAGGACTTGCCGGCGCCGTTGTCGCCGATCACGGCGAGGATTTCGCCCGGCAGCAGATCGAAATCGGTGCCGTCGAGGGCGGTCACGCTACCGTAGCGCTTGACCAGGCCGCGGGCCTGGAATACGGGTTGCACATGGCTTGTCATGATGGGTCAACCTTTCTTATGTGTAAGTTGATCGGTTGCCACTGCCAGTATCACCAGCACGCCCGTCACCAGGATCTGGTAGACGGAGGACACGCCCATCAGGGTCAGGCCGTTGCGGAACACGCCGACGATCAGCACGCCGACCAGGGTGCCCATGATGGAGCCGCGCCCGCCGAACAGGCTGGTGCCGCCCAGCACCACGGCGGTGATGCTGTCGAGGTTGTCGGTCTGGCCCGCCTGCGGGTCGCCCACGCCCATGCGCGCCACCGACATCAGGGAGGCGATGCCGTAGCACAGCCCGGCCAGCATGTAGACGCCCATCAAGACCCGATTGGTGGCGATGCCGGTCAGGCGCGCCGACTCGGGATTGTTGCCGACGGCGTAGATGTGGCGACCCGGCGCCGTGTCGCGCAGGAACAACCAGGTCAGCACGTACAGGCCCAGCATGAGCACCGTGCCGTAGGTGAAGGTGGCCGCGCCGAGCTGGAAGGTGTTGCCGAAGAAGCCCATCGCGTCCGGCAGGCCGGTGACGGTCTGCGCCTGCGAATACAGTTGCGTGACGGCGAAGGCGATGTTCATGGTGCCCAGCGTGACGATGAAGGCGGGCAGCTTGATCGAGGTGACCAGGGCGCCGTTGATGAAGCCGATCAGCACCGTCACCAGCATGCCGCACAGCACGGCCAGGTAGGGGTTCATGCCGAGGTCGACGGCGAACTTGGTCATCACGACCGAGCCCAGCGCCATCGCCATGCCGCAGGACAGATCGATGCCGGCGGTGAGGATGATCAGGGTCTGGCCGATGGCGATGATGCCGACGACCATCACTTGCTGCAAAATCAGGGAAAAATTCTGGCCGCTGAGGAAACGATCACTCTGCGTGCCGAAGAACAGGCCTGCGGCCAGCAGGGCGATGACGGGGCCCAGCGCCGACAGCGGCGGCAGGGCGAAGCCGAGGCCCAGGGTGGACGGCGACGGCAAAGATTTGGGGAGTGGGGAACTCATGGCGTATCCAATTCAAAAGGGGAAGAAGAAGGGCGCGCCGGGGGCCGCGCCGGACCGGGCGGCCCCCGGCGTGGGCTTATTTACTTACCCCAGCAAGCGCCCAGACCGAAGACCGTGTCGCGGCTCTCGACGCCTTTTTGCGCCTTGTCGCTGATCAGGGTCACGCCGGTGTCGACGTAGCCGCTGACCTTCTTGCCCGTCTTGGCGTACTCGGCGCCGGCCTCGACGCCCAGGCCCGCCATGTTCAGCGGATACTGCTGCGAGGTGGCGGCGATGACGCCGGCCTTGACGTCGCGCACGCCGGCGCAACCGCCGTCGACCGAAACGATCATCACGTTCTTCTCCTTGCCGAGCGCCTTCAGGGCCTTGTAGGCGCCGGCCGCGGCCGGTTCATTGATGGTGTAGACCAGATTGATGTCGGGATTTTTCTGCAGGCAGTTTTCCATCGCCGTCTGACCCTTGCCCTGGTCGCCGTAGCTGTCGGCCATGCAGACCACGTCGGCCGTCTTGGCCAGCTCGCTGGTCGCGGCGCTGATGCCGGGCGCGCCGAAACCGGACAGGAAACCGTTGTGGCGGGTGATGCCGACCGGATGGCCGGGGAACAGGTCGAGCATGGCGATCTTCGCCGGCTTGCCGCCGAAGGCCGCCTTGGCATACTGGCCGATCAGGATGCCGGCCTTGTAGTTGTCGGTGGCGAACAGGGCGTCGGTGGCGTCCTGCGGCTCGGTCGGGCTGTCGAGGGCGATCACCAGCACGCCCTGGGCGCGCGCCTTCTTGATGGCCGGCACGATGGCCTTGGAGTCGCTGGGCGTGATCATGATCGCCTTGGCGCCGGCGGCGACCATGTTTTCGATCGCCGTCACCTGGCCGGCGTTGTCGCCGTCGGAACGTCCGGCCGCCGTCAGCAGCTTGGCGCCCTTCAGTTTCGCGCGGTGCTGGGCGCCTTCCTTCATCTTCACGAAGAAGGGATTGGTGTCGGTCTTGGTGATCAGACCGACGATGGGCTCGTCCGCCACGGCGGCGCCGCCGCTTGCAGTTAGAATAGCCAGTGCGATGCAATGTTTGATGTTCATGTGCTGTCTCCAAAATTTTTGTTTTGTGCCGGGAGGGCGAGTGCCTCGGCTTGGGATGCGATCGCCGGCGGCGGCATCTGAGTCGAATATACTCCCGGATAATTAATAAAACAAGTGCTTTTATAAATAGGGCGGAGCAAATTTTTTTAAGGCCGCGCTCCGCCCCGGGTACGCCTTAGAGCGTGTTCACGATCTTCTGAGCAGCATCGCCAGGTAGGCCAGGTGGATGAACTGCAAGCTGGTGTTGAGCCATCGCTCGCAGTTCTTCCACAGTCGCCTGTTTTTCTCCAGCCAGGCGAAGCTACGCTCGACT
>JANXSQ010000101.1 GCA_025356595.1 Janthinobacterium sp.
CTGCAGGCCGAGGTGCTGCGCCGCGGCGGCGCGCCGCCGGCCGGCGTCGACATCGGCGTCGACAAGATCCTGCCCATGGGCGGCGGCTCCTCCGACGCCGCCACCACGCTGATGGCCCTGAACCACCTGTGGCGGGCCGGCCTGACGCGCGAGGAGTTGATGGCGCTGGGCCTGGAGCTGGGCGCCGACGTGCCCTTTTTCATCTTCGGCGAGAACGCGTTCGCCGAGGGCGTCGGCGAGCGCCTGCAGGCCGTGGCGACGCCGGCCTGCTGGTATGTCGTGGTCGAACCGGGGGTCGCCATTCCGACCGCGAAAATATTTTGCGCGGAAGATTTGACAAGGAATACGGAACGCGTCAAAATAGCGGACTTTTCCAGCCACCTCATAGTTGATCGTGAAGCGGCGGGATTCGGTAGTAACGATTTACAGCAAGTGGCAAGCCGATTATTTCCGCCGGTGGCACAGGTGATAGAATGGTTGGGGCGTTACGGCAAGGCCAGGATGACTGGCTCCGGTGCTTGCGTGTTTTGCGCGTTTTCCAGTGAGGAAGAAGCCGATGCGGTGCTCAGCAATGTGCCCGACGTCTGGATCGCCTGGAAGGCAAAAGCGCTGGACCGCCACCCGATGCTTGCGATGTTGTAGATAGGAATAAATAAATTTGGCTTTACGAAAACATGGTGATAGAATGCTCGCCATGTAACGGCAAGCAATCAGTTGCGTAGGGGAATCGCCAAGTTGGTTAAGGCACTGGATTTTGATTCCAGCATCCGAAGGTTCGAGTCCTTCTTCCCCTGCCATTCGTTTTCCCTGCAAATCTGTCGATGCGAAGTCAGCGTCCAGTCAGGGCAAGATTGATGTATCCGCCTAGCGGTACATTCTTTACACAGCATACGGCCGGGCTTTCGCTCGGCTGATGCCTTTTCAAGATATCAACGCTTACCTCTTGGGACTCCTCCATGGCTTACGAAAACCTGATGGTTTTTACCGGCAACGCTAATCCGGCTTTGGCAGAAGGGGTCGCAAAAAATCTCGGCATCCCTCTCGGCAAAGCGAACGTTTCGAAATTCTCCGACGGCGAAGTGATGGTCGAGATCAACGAAAACGTCCGCGGCAAGGATGTGTTTGTTTTGCAATCCACCTGCGCCCCGACCAACGACAGCCTGATGGAAATCATCCTGATGGTCGACGCCCTGAAACGCGCTTCCGCCGGCCGCATCACCGCCGCGATCCCGTATTTCGGCTACGCCCGCCAGGACCGCCGTCCCCGTTCGGCGCGCGTCGCCATCTCGGCCAAGGTCGTCGCCAACATGCTGGAAAAAGCCGGCGTCGAACGCGTCCTGATCATGGACTTGCACGCCGACCAGATCCAGGGCTTCTTCGACATCCCGGTCGACAATATCTACGCCTCGCCGATTTTGCTGGGCGACCTGCAAAAGAAGAACTACCAGGATCTGCTGGTGGTGTCGCCCGACGTCGGCGGCGTGGTGCGCGCCCGCGCGCTGGCCAAGCGCCTCGGTTGCGACCTGGCCATCATCGACAAGCGCCGCCCGAAGGCGAACGTGTCGGAAGTGATGAACATCATCGGCGAAGTCGAAGGCCGCAATTGCGTCATCATGGATGACATGGTCGACACGGCCGGCACGCTGACCAAGGCCGCCGAAGTGCTCAAAGAGCGCGGCGCCAAGAAAGTCGTCGCGTATTGCACCCACCCCGTGCTGTCGGGTCCGGCGATCGAGCGCATCGCCGCCTCGCCGCTGGACGAGCTGGTGGTGACGGACACGATTCCCCTCTCCGCCGCGGCCCTGGCCTGCGGCAAGATCCGCCAACTGACGTGCGCGCCTTTGCTGGCCGAAACGTTCAAGCGCATCATCAAGGGTGATTCGGTCATTTCGCTGTTCATCGACTAAGTCGTCACGGCAAGCGTTTCATTCCAGCGGCGCGGCCGGCAGATTGCCGGTGGCGCCGCTGTGGTTTTCACCGTCTTCTTGGGCGCGGCTTTCGCGTCCATTTCCCGAAATCCCCTGGTCGCGGGGGATTTCACACCGCAGGGCGCGAGCCTTGTTCTTTTTGGAGCAACACATGAAAGTTATCGCATTTAAACGTGAACTGCAAGGCACCGGAGCGAGCCGCCGCCTGCGTATTTCCGGCCAAACCCCTGGTATCGTTTACGGTGGCGTCGAAGCCCCGATCATGGTCTCGCTGGACCACAACGCGCTGTATCACGCGCTGAAAAAAGAAGTCTTCCACTCCTCGATCCTGGATCTGGAAATCGACGGCGTCACCCAGCAAGTCCTGCTGCGCGACTTCCAAGTCCACGCGTTCAAACAACTGGTCTTGCACGCTGACTTCCAGCGCGTCCACGCTGACCAAGCGATCCAGATGAAAGTTGCGCTGCATTTCGCCAACGCCGAAGTTTCGCCAGCCGTGAAACTGCACGCCGCGACGATCAGCCACGTGCTGAACGAAGTTCAAGTTTCCTGCCTGCCAGGCAAACTGCCGGAATTCATCACCGTTGACCTGTCGAGCATCGACGTCGGCCACTCGATCCATCTGGCCGACCTGGTCCTGCCAGAAGGCGTTACCGTCATCGCTCACGGCAAGAACCAAACCGTTGCCACCGCTCTGGTGCCAGCAGGCCACGTATCGGCCGAAGCCGCTGCGCCAGCCGCTGACGCCGCTGCAGCTGCTCCAGCAGCTAAAAAAGGCAAGAAGTAATTCTTGCCTGAAGCGGCCGCCGCAAGCGGCCGCATCGATAAAAAACCCGCCTGGCGGGTTTTTTATCGTCCATTTTCCGCGATAATCGCTGTTTCCTCGGACAGAACGCCATGCCCATTCGCCTCATCGTCGGCCTCGGCAACCCCGGCCCCGAATACGAACAAACCCGCCACAACGCCGGCTTCTGGCTGGTGGACAATCTCGCCAACAGCCTGCCCGGCGTGCGCCTGCAGCGCGAGTCGCGCTTCAACGCCCTGGTCGCCAAGGCCAACGTGGCCGGCCAGGAAATCTGGTTGCTGGAACCTCAGACCTTCATGAACCGCTCCGGCCAGTCGGTCGGCGCGCTGGCGCGCTTCTACAAGATCGCCGCCGACGAGGTGCTGGTGGTGCACGACGAGCTCGACCTCGCGCCCGGTGTCGCCAAGATGAAGAAGGGCGGCTCGGCCGGCGGCCACAACGGCCTGAAGGACATCACCGCCGCCCTCGGCACGCAGGATTACTGGCGTTTGCGCCTGGGCATCGGCCATCCGCGCACGGCGGCCTCGCAACAGGCGGTGGCCGACTTCGTGCTGCACCGGCCGCGCAAGGAAGAGCAGGTGCTGATCGAGGAAGCCATCGAGAAAAGCCTGCGCGCGCTGCCGCTGGCCTGCGAGGGCAAGTTCGACGCCGCCACCATGCAATTGCACACGCTCTGAGCGGCCGGCCATACCCGCCGCGGGGCGGGCCGGCGGCATAAGTCTTTTGAGCGGAGCGCGCCGTAGGGTTACAATTGACCCTTGAACGCAGCTAATCGCTACAAATTCCCGAAAACCGGGTCCCGGCCCGTTTTCCCTAACAGCAGCACCACCGCGCCGCAGTCCGGCGCGGCCGTGCTTTGATCACCAAAGGTTTTTCATGAGTCTCCAATGCGGCATCGTCGGCCTGCCTAACGTCGGCAAGTCCACCCTCTTCAACGCCCTGACCAAGGCCGGCATCCCGGCCGAGAACTACCCGTTCTGCACCATCGAGCCTAACGTCGGCGTGGTCGAAGTGCCGGACCCGCGCATGGACGCGCTGGCCGCCATCGTCAAGCCCGAGCGCATGGTCAACGCCATCGTCGAGTTCGTCGACATCGCCGGCCTGGTGGCGGGCGCGTCGCAGGGCGAGGGCCTGGGCAACCAGTTCCTGTCGCACATCCGCGAAACCGACGCCATCGTCAACGTCGTGCGCTGCTTCGAAGATGACAACGTGATCCACGTGTCCGGCAAGGTCAGCCCGCTGGACGATATCGAAGTGATCCAGACCGAGCTGGCGCTGGCC
>JANXSQ010000134.1 GCA_025356595.1 Janthinobacterium sp.
GAAATATTTCTCGGAAATCGTGGCCTGTCCCCGGTTGTTGTTCCGCCCCTTGCCGCTTATTTGTTCGGCTGCGGCGTCAGGCGCAGATAGGGCCGCACGGCCGTGTAGCCTTTCGGGTAATTCTGCGCGATCACTTCCGGATCCTGCACGGTGAGCGGGATGATGACGTCGTCGCCATCCCTCCAGTTGCCCGGCGTCGCCACCGCATATCCATCAGTCAATTGCAGGGCGTCGATGACGCGCAGGATTTCGTCGAAGTTGCGGCCCGTGCTCAGCGGGTAGGTGAGGGTCAGGCGCACCTTGCGCTGCGGGTCGATGAGGAACACGGAACGCACCGTGGCCGTGGCCGACTGCTGCGGATGGATCATGTCGTACAGCTCGGAGACGCGCCGGTCGGCGTCGGCGATGATGGGGAAGCCCACCACCGTGTGCTGCGTTGCTTCGATATCCTTGATCCAGCCCTTGTGCGACTCGACCGTGTCCACCGACAGGGCCAGCGCCTTGACGTTGCGCTTGTCGAATTCCGGCTTGAGCTTGGCCGTCAGGCCCAGTTCCGTCGTGCAGACCGGCGTGTAGTCGGCCGGATGGGAAAACAGCACCACCCAGGAATCGCGCGACCAGTCGTAGAAATTGAGCCGCCCGATCGAGGAATCCTGTTCAAAATCGGGGGCAGTATCACCCAGGCGTAAAGTCATCACATCCTCCATTCATCAACGGTTGATTGAAAAAACTGCGTGTGCATCATGGGTGGACCGGCGCGCCGGTTCAGGGGTTCAAGCCCATTGCGGCTGGCGGTGCGCGCTTTGCGCCAGCTCAACGAGTTCCTGCAGGCGGCTTTGCCCGAACAACCAGTCGCCCAGACCCGATTCGGCGTTGATGTGGCCCAGCGCGCCGCCGTCGATGAAGCGGGCGCCCCAGCGCCGCGCCCACAGCGCGGCGTTCGACGCGCTCATCCAGGGATCGTTGCTGCTGCCTATCATCAGCGCCGGACAGGGCAGCTTGGCGTGCGGCAAGTCGGCGGCGACGCCGAACTTGTCCGGATCGGCCGGCGCCACCATCAGCACGCCGGCCACGCCGTGCGGCTCGCGGGCCAGGTTGTAGGCCGCCGTCAGGCAGCCGAAGCTGTGCGCGACGAGCAGCACGGGGCGGCCGTCGCGGGCGCGCGCCTGGTCCAGCCGCGCCGACCAGGCCGCCAGTTGCGGATGCGCCCAGTCGTCCTGTTCGACCCGCTCGAAACCCGGATACAGGCGCTGCCAGCGGCTTTGCCAGTGCTCCGGCCCGCTGCTGTACAAACCCGGCAGCACCAGCACGCGGTAATCCGAAAGTGAACGCAAGCCCATCATTCCCCCTTGTCTTACTTGCTCTGATAAATCTGGTCGAACACCCCGCCGTCGGCGAAGTGGGCTTTTTGCGCCGCCGTCCAGCCGCCCGCCACCTGCGCGATGGTGAACAACTTCACGTTGGGAAACTGCGCCGCGTATTTCTTGGCGGCCTTCTCGACGGTCGGACGGTAGTAGTTTTTCGCGATCAGTTCTTGCGCCTCATCAGTGTAAAGGTAATTCAGATACGCTTCCGCGACTTTGCGCGTGCCGCGCTTGTCGACCACCTTGTCGACCACGCTGACGGGCGGTTCGGCCAGGATGCTGAGGGACGGCGCGGCGATCTCGACCTTGTCCGGCCCCAGTTCCTTGATCGCCAGCAGGGCTTCGTTTTCCCAGGCGATCAGCACGTCGCCGATGCCGCGCTCGACGAAGGTGGTGGTGGCGCCGCGCGCGCCGGAATCGAGCACCGGCACGTTTTTATACAGTTTCTTGATGAATTCCCGCGCCGTCGCCTCGCTGCCGCCCGGCTGCTTGAGGGCGTAGCCCCAGGCCGCCAGATGGTTCCAGCGCGCCCCGCCCGAGGTCTTCGGGTTCGGCGTGATGACGGCCACGCCCGGCTTGACCAGGTCGTTCCAGTCCTTGATGCCCTTCGGGTTGCCCTTGCGCACCAGGAAGACGATGGTCGAGGTGTAGGGCGCGCTATTGTGCGGCAAGCGCTTCTGCCAGTCCTTGCCCGTCAGGCCGCGCTCGGCGATGGCGTCGATGTCGTAGGCCAGCGCCAATGTGACGACGTCGGCCTCCAGGCCGTCGATGACGGCGCGGCCCTGCTTGCCGGAGCCGCCGTGCGACTGCTTGATCTTGACCGTGTCGCCGGTCTTGGCCTTCCAATCCCTGGCGAAGGCGGCGTTGACGTCCTGATACAGCTCGCGGGTCGGGTCATACGAGACGTTCAACAGCGCGATGTCGGCGGCCATGACCGGTTGCAAGGCGGCGAAGGCGGCAAAGGCGGCGGCTAAGATTGTTTTTTTCGACAGCATCAGGATCCCCGTTCATCAATAAAACTTCAGAACCCCGAGCGTAAGCCGGGGCGAAGCAAAAGAGAACGAAGGCTTTCGCGGTTTGATATGCGCATTCCGCATATCAAACCGCCTCATGGACGGAAGGGGCGTGTTTAGTAGAAGCGGTTGAACAGCACCACGGCCCAGGCCGCCACGGCCAGCAGCACGGCCAGCAGCACGGCGGCGCTGCCGAAATCCTTGGCGTTCTTCGACAGCGCGTGGCGCTCCAGCGAGACGCGGTCGACCACCGCCTCGATGGCCGAATTGATCAGCTCGACGATCAGCACCAGCACCAGCACGCCGATCAGCATCAGCTTTTCGAACGCGGAAATGCGCAGCGCCAGGGCGATGGCGGCGCCGCCCAGCAGCAGCATCAATTCCTGGCGGAAGGCGTGTTCGGTGCGCCAGGCCGACTTGAGGCCGTCGATCGAGTAAAACAGGGCCGCGACGATACGCTTCAGACCACTTTTACTCTTGAATTCATTGACTGGTGGGGGCATGGTGTCGGCTTGATATGGAAACGGTGCGCCATTATGCCGCGCCGCGCCGCGACGGGGGGCGAATTTGTCGCCGATGGGTCCCAAGCTGCGCTGGACAATTCACTATTGTTTCACGATGTGGTATAAAGAAGGATCGAATACTGCACTGCACCAACCACATCATGAAAATTGAACCCGTCGCTGCCCCGAAGACGACGATCCAGGTGATCGAACGCATGGTCGCCCTGCTCGACGCGCTGGCCAAGTATTCCGACCCCGTCAGCCTGAAGGAATTATCCAAGGTCTCCGGCCTGCATCCGTCGACCGCGCACCGCATCCTCAACGACATGGTGCTGACGCGCTTCGTCGACCGCATCGAGCCGGGCACCTATCGCCTCGGCATGCGCCTGCTGGAACTGGGCAATGTCGTCAAAAGCCGCCTCAGCGTGCGCGAAGCGGCGCTCGACTTCATGCGCCAGTTGCACAAGAAGACCCAGCAGACCATCAATCTGTCGGTGCGCCAGGGCGACGAGATCGTCTACATCGACCGCGCCTTCTCCGAGCGTTCCGGCATGCAGGTGGTGCGCGCCATCGGCGGACGCGGTCCGCTGCACCTGACCTCGACGGGCAAGCTGTTCCTGTCGGTCGACGAGCCGAAGGCGATCCGCGCCTACGCCACGCGCACCGGCCTGGCCGGCCACAACAAGAACTCGATCACCGACCTGGTCAAGCTGGAGCGGGAGCTGAGCCTGGTGCGCGCGCGCGGTTACGCGCGCGACAACGAGGAGCTGGAGCTGGGCGTGCGCTGCATGGCCGCCGGCATCCGCGACGATTCCGGCAAGCTGATCGCCGGCCTGTCGATTTCCGCGCCGGCCGACCGGCTGCAGGACGAGTGGCTGGAGGATCTGGTCGACACCGCCAACCAGATTTCAGCCACGCTCGGCTATATCGCGGCGGAATGAAAAACAGCGGCCCGGGCCGCTAATGTCGTTCACTTAAGCAGGTTTTCGTAGAACGCGAGTGGCATAGCGCTGTGGTTTTGCCTTAACGGCCCGGTCGAATTTTCGATCGGGCCGTTCGTCATTCAGAAGGCTAACCAGTCTTTCACGCAGATGCTTCATCGAAGCGGGCAATTTGCCGTAGGACCTGGTGACGGCGGCCCAGTGAAGCTCGAATTGGATCAAGTGGAAGGCGCGGATGAAGCTCACTTCCGTCGGTTCGCATTTGACCACCAAGGCGGCTTTGGCGATCTCCAGTCGAATCAGGTTATAGGCGATCAAAGTGCCCCAGATCTCCTGGTACACGCCGTCCACGGTTTTTGAGCGCAGGGTGAGCGTGGTTCCAAGCATGGTCTGCTTGAGTTCACGATAGCTTGTTTCGATGCCCCAGCGACGCGCGTAGCAGGTCGCAATATCGAGAGGTTTGTAGCGGCGTCGATCGCGTAGCGAAGTTAGTAGGACACGTTTACGTCCCTGCTGATCGACGACGGTAATGGCGCGCGCCTCCCAAAACTCCGGCAACTCAGCGCATTTGGCACGCGCCTGCGGCGATACGCGCATGCGCACTGTGAAGTCGTCGCCATCCTCATCGCCCTCGATCACTTCCCAGCGGGTATTCGATTTAGCGGGAATGATGAAGTGGCGCTCGTTGCCGCCACGGGTAAGCGCGCACAGAATTTCAGCAGAGAGGAACCCTCGATCAAAGACGGTGAGCGAATCGTTGGGCACGCCGTCGATCAGCTGTTTGGCATACAGCATTTCATTGGTGCCGTAAGGGCCAAATGCAGCGCTGTGAACAATATGCGTGGACAACGCGGTCAGCGTTACCCCACGCACTTGGGGATAGCTCGCTATGGCGCCGCTGGAATAATTTTGTGCCCCGAAGTGTTCACGGGCCTCAACATTGTCATGGGTCCGCAAGGTGGTCCCGTCCATTGCGAACAGCACCAGCCCTTTGAATATATAAGCGCGACGATCCTGATTGCTCCAATGCTGTGCCGAATGATCGAACAGCCATTTCAAAGGGTCTGAACCGAGGCGCTGGCGAGCCTGGGCAGCCGCGCTCTTGCTGACAAAAGGGGTCTGCGCGTCCGGAACGGCCAAGCCCATATCATCGAGTACTTCACTGATGGACTTGTGACGATATAGCGCCAATGCCACCATCAGCCAGACCACTTGCTCGGCCGGCAGGCGCCGATGGCGGATGCTCGTTGTGTCGGTGCGCTGCACGGCCTGTTCTATCCACTCGACCGGCAAATGCTCTCCCAGACGACGCCAGTCAGGCGCTTCGAGGTGGTTTGCCAGGAAATGGAGAGTGTCATCGAGCATCGCCGCGTAGGTTAACAGC
>JANXSQ010000167.1 GCA_025356595.1 Janthinobacterium sp.
GCCGCGCTTGCCGCCGCCAGGGCCGCCGCCGCGCCCGTGCCCGAGACGCGCGCCGAACGCGCGCCGCGCGCCGCACCCGCAGCCGCACCCGCAGCCGCACCCGCAGCCGAAAAATCCGCCAAGCCGGCCGCCGAAAAATCCGCCAAACCGGGCGCCGGCGCCGGCGAGCACCGCGTCAAGGCCGGCGACACGCTGGGCCGCATCGCCATGCAGCTCAAGCCGACCGACGTGTCGCTCGACGTGATGCTGGTGGCGCTGTACCGCGCCAATCCGGACGCGTTCAGCGGCAACAATATGAACCGCCTGCGCTCGGGCCGCATCCTGGCCGTGCCGGACGCCGACAGCCTGCGCGCCAGCGCCGAGGGCGAGGCGCGCGGCGTCGTCGTCGCGCACGCGGCCGATTTCGCCGCCTACCGCAACAAGCTGGCCGGCCAGGTCGCGCTGGGCGCGCCGGCGAAGTCGGCCGAAGCGGGCCAGAGCGCGGCCGGCAAGATCAGCGCCAAGGTCGAGGAGCGCGCCACGCCGGCGAATGAATCGAAGGACCAGTTGAAACTGTCGAAGGCCGCGCCGGCCGCGCCGGCCGTCGGCAAGAGCGCCGTCGCCAGCGACGAGGACAAGATCGCCAAGCAACAGCAAAGCGCCGAGTCGGCGGCCCGCGTCAAGGAGCTGGAAAAGAACGTCAGCGACCTGGAACAATTGATGGCCGTGAAGAACAAGGCCATGAAGGACGCCGCCAGCGCGCCGAAAGTGGCCGAGGTCGCCTCGGCGGCGGCCCCGCAGGCCCCTGTCGCGCCGCTGCCGAAGGCGAAGCCGGTGCCGCTGCTCAAGAAGGCCGCGCCGGTGGCGCCGCCCGAGCCATCCCTGCTCGACACGCTGAAGGAAAACGTCAGCTCGATCGGCATCGCCCTGGCGGCGATACTGGCCGGCGTCGCCGCGTTGGTGGCGTCGCGCCGCAAGAAGAAAGCCGCCGGCGCCGCCGCCGTCGTGGCCAGCGCGCCGGACGCGCCGGACGAGCCCGGCCACTCGCTGTTCGCCGAAGCGGGCGGGCAGAGCGTGGACACCAACAACAGCGTCTTCAACTCGAATTTCGCGCCCTCGGCCAGCCAGCTCGACACCAATGAGGTCGATCCGGTCGCCGAAGCCGACGTCTACATCGCCTACGGCCGCGACGCCCAGGCCGAGGAAATCCTCAAGGATGCCCTGCGCAGCCATCCGGAACGCCATGCGGCGCGCCTGAAGCTGCTGGAAATCTACGCCACGCGCAAGGATGCGCGCGCCTTCGAGGTCCAGGCCGGCGAGTTGTACGCGCTGAGCAAGGGCGAGGGCCAGGACTGGCAACAGGCCGCCGCCCTGGGCCTGGAGCTCGATCCCCTGAACCCGCTGTACGGCACCGCCGCCGCCACCGCGGTTCCTGCCGGCGCCGCGCCGGTGGAGCCAAGCTTCGCCGCCGCGGCCGCCGCGCCGGCCCTGTTCAGCGAACGCGACTTCGGCCCCACCTCGCAATTCAACGCGCCGGCGGCGTCCGATATGGACTTCACGCGCGACGTGGCCGAGCAGGAGACGGCCTTGCCGACGCCGCTGGAAAGCCGCCAGGACCTGGACTTCGACCTGGGCGGCCTGAGCTTCGAGCCGATCTCGACGACGGCGCCCATCGCCATGCCCGGCCCGGACGCCGAACCGGCCGGCGCCGCGCCGGCGGCCGACACGGCCTTCGACATGGCCTTCGACATGCCCTTCGACATGCCCTTCGACCTGCCCGCCGAGAAGGTCAGCCCGGCCGCCGCGCCGGCCGAGGACGCCGGCATGGACTTCGGCTTCGACCTGGATGCGCCCGGCGCCTCCGCCGCGCCCATTCCGTCCGCGCCGGCGGCCGATCCCCTGATGGATCTGGACCTGATGAACTTCGACCTGCCGGCCAGCGCCGCCCCGGCCGAGGCCAAGGCCGAGGCCGCAAGCCAGGCGCCCGCCTCGGTGGAAGACCTGTTCGCCAAGCACGAGCTGCCCGTGACGCAGGAGACGGCTTCGGCGGCGCCGGAATTCGACCTGTCCGGCATCGACCTGGACCTGGGCGCCGCGGGCAAGGGCAGCGGCGCCGACGACCCCTTGTCGGCCATCCACATGGAAATGGACACCAAGCTCGACCTGGCCGTGGCCTACCAGGAAATCGGCGACAAGGAAGGCGCGCGCGAACTCATCGACGAAGTCATCAAGGGCGGCAGCGACAGCCAGGTGGCGAAAGCGAACTCCATGCGCGCGCTGCTGGGCTAAGCGGCGAATCGCTTCAGCGGGCTGGACGGACTGTATCGGCGCGGCAGTATAATGCGCTGATACAGACTTCACATTGGACAGCAATTGAAACGGATAGCATTGGGTGTCCAGTACGACGGTACGGCCTGGCACGGTTACCAGAAACAGGAAGACGGCCAGACCGTGCAGGACCAGCTTGAAATCGCCCTGGAGAAATTCGCCCGCGTGCCGCTGGCCACCACCTGCGCCGGACGCACCGACACCGGCGTGCATGCGCTGGAACAGGTGGTGCACTTCGACACCGACCTGAGCCGCGACATCCACTCCTGGATACGCGGCGTCAACAGCTTCCTGCCGGCGTCCATCGCCGTGCGCTGGGCGCACGACATCACGCCCGACCCGGACGACCAGTTCCACGCCCGCTTCAGCGCCCGCTCGCGCACCTACCACTACGTGCTCTACAACAACGCCACCCGTTCGCCCCTGCTCGAAGGGCGGGCCGGCTGGGTCTTCCGCACGCTCGACATCGCGCCCATGCGCGAAGCCGTCAAGCCGCTGATCGGCTGGCACGACTTCACCGCCTTCCGCGCGGCGCACTGCCAGGCCAAGTCGCCCGTCAAGCTGATGCACGAAATCGGCATCGAGCGGCACGGCGAGGTCATCGTCTTCACGATACGCGCCAACGCCTTCCTGCACCACATGGTGCGCAACCTGGTCGGCTCGCTGATCTACATCGGCATGGGCAAGCACCCGCCGGAGTGGTTGGGCGAGGTGCTGGCCGGACGCTGCCGCGGCGACGCCGCGCCCACCTTCATGCCCGACGGCCTGTACCTGGCCAAGGTCGATTACGATCCCAAGTGGGGCCTGCCGCAAGAGCGCGCCAGCCCGCTGCCCTGGTTTTAAAGCGCCGGGCTTGCCGGTTTTCCTGTGAGGATGTGATGCTGCATAGAACCCGTATCAAGATGTGCGGCCTGACGCGGGCCGAGGATGTGGCGGCCGTGGTCGCCGCCGGCGCCGACGCGATCGGTTTCGTGTTTTACGCCAAGAGCCCGCGCTTCGTCACGCCGGCCCGCGCCGCCGAATTGCTGGCGGCCGTGCCGCCCTTCGTCGGCGGCGTCGGCCTGTTCGTCAACGCCGGCGTCGATGAGGTGGCGGCGGCGGTGCGCGCCGCGCCCCTGGCGATGCTGCAGTTCCACGGCGACGAGACGGCGCAGCACAGCGCCGCGCTGGCCGCCGCCGCGCAGCGCCCCTTCATGCAAGTTTTCCGCGTCAGGCCCGACACGACCGGCGCCGATTTGATAGAATACGAACAGCGCTATCGCGCCGCCAGCACCTTGTTTTCGGGCCTCTTGCTCGATACTTATGTGGATGCCTACGGCGGCGCAGGAAAGGTATTTGATTGGTCTCTCATTCCAAAAGAACTCGCGCCTCGGGTCGTTTTAAGTGGTGGCTTGAGCGTACAAAACGCGACTGACGCGGTAGTACGCGTGCGCCCTTACGCCGTCGATGTCAGCAGTGGCATCGAGGCCGCCAAGGGCATCAAGGACGCGCACAGGATACTCGCCTTCGTCGAGGCGATCCGTGCCGCCGATGCCATCCTAGACAGAGAGAATTCCCATGACAGCCTTGCCTGATTCCGGCCCAGCCGCCGCATTGTTCCACGCCAGCGAATACCAGTTACCCAACGCCAAGGGCCATTTCGGCCCCTACGGCGGCGCCTTCGTCGCCGAAACCCTCAGCCACGCCCTGGCCGAGCTGAGCGCCGCCTACGAGCGCTACAGCCACGATGCCGAATTCCTCGCCGAGTACCGCTACGAGCTGAAGCATTTCGTCGGCCGGCCCTCGCCGATCTACCACGCCAAACGCTGGTCGGAGATGATGGGCGGCGCGCAGATTTATTTCAAGCGCGAGGATCTGAACCACACCGGCGCGCACAAGATCAACAACGTCATCGGCCAGGCCCTGCTGGCCAAGCGCATGGGCAAGCCGCGCATCATCGCCGAAACGGGCGCCGGCCAGCACGGCGTGGCGACGGCGACCATCTGCGCCCGCTTCGGCCTCGAGTGCGTGATTTACATGGGTAGCGAGGACGTCAAGCGCCAGGCGCAGAACGTGTATCGGATGAAGCTGCTGGGGGCCACCGTGGTGCCCGTCGAGTCGGGCTCGAAGACGCTCAAGGACGCCCTCAACGAGGCCATGCGCGACTGGGTGACGAACATCGAAAACACCTTCTACATCATCGGCACCGTGGCCGGCCCGCATCCCTACCCGATGATGGTGCGCGATTTCCAGGCCGTCATCGGCGAGGAATGCCTGGTGCAGATGCCGGAGATGACGGGGCGCCAGCCCGACTACGTGGTCGCCTGCATAGGCGGCGGCTCGAACGCGATGGGGATTTTCTATCCCTACATCGATCAGAAGGACGTCAAGCTGATCGGCGTCGAGGCGGCCGGCGAGGGGCTGGAGACGGGCAAGCATGCGGCCTCGCTGACGGCCGGTTATCCGGGCGTGCTGCACGGCAACCGCACCTATCTGCTGCAGGACGAGAACGGCCAGATCATCGAGACCCATTCCGTCTCGGCGGGCCTGGATTATCCCGGCGTGGGCCCCGAGCACGCCTGGTTGAAGGACTCCGGCCGGGCCCAGTACGTGTCGATCACGGACGATGAGGCGCTGCAGGCTTTCCACGATTGCTGCCACATCGAGGGCATCATCCCGGCGCTGGAATCGTCGCACGCGCTGGCCTACGCGGCCAAGCTGGCGGCCACCCTGCCGAAGGACCGGATCGTGCTGGCCAATCTGTCCGGCCGCGGCGACAAGGACATGCACACGGTGGCCGAACGCATGGGCCTGGATTTCAGCTGACAGGTCCAGCCGTTTCAAGAGGCGGGGGCGCGCGACCGGGCTCATTGCCCGGAGCGCGCCCCCGCTGTGACCGCACGCCACCAACGATTACAAGAAAGCCCGCCATGTCCAGAATCCCAGCAACATTCGCCGCGCTCGCGGCACAGAAAAAAACCGCCCTCATCACCTTCATCACGGCCGGCGATCCGGGTCCCGATGCAACGCTGCCGCTGATGCACGCGCTGGTCGAGGGCGGCGCCGACATCCTCGAACTGGGCGTGCCCTTTTCCGATCCGATGGCCGAGGGGCCGGTGATCCAGCGCGCCTGCGAAAGGGCGCTGAAGTTCAATATCGGCATCCGCGACGTCTTCGACTACGTGCGCCGCTTCCGCGAAACGAACCAGCACACGCCGGTGGTGCTGATGGGTTACGCGAATCCCATCGAGCGCATCGGCGCGGCCGCCTTCATCGCCGCGGCGAAGGCGGCCGGCGCCGACGGCGCCATCGTCGTCGACTATCCACCCGAGGAGTGCGAGGAGTTCGCCGCCGCGATGCGCGCCAACGAGCTCGACCTGATCTTCCTGCTGGCGCCCACCTCGACCGAGGAGCGCATCGCCCAGGTGGCCAAGGTCGGCGGCGGTTTCAGCTACTACGTGTCGCTGAAGGGCGTCACCGGCGCCGGCAATATCGACACCGTCGAGGTGGCCGAGCGCCTGACGGCGATACGCCGGCATGTCAAGCTGCCCATCGGCGTCGGCTTCGGCATCCGCGACGCGGCCACGGCGAAGGCGGTGGCGGCGATGGCCGACGCGGTCGTCATCGGCAGCCGCATCATCCAGGAAATCGAGAACGCGCCGCCCGGCGCGGCGCCGGCGGCCGTGCGCACTTTCGTGGCCGGCATCCGCGCCGCGCTGGACGCTTGAGCGGACGCAATACGCGGCCCGGAAACGGGGCCGGCGCCCCGGCGCGGCCGATATTATCAAAGGGCAATGTTCGACAGCCGGGCGCTAAACGGCTACACTACGGCCACAGAACATAGCCGCAACTGGTGAAGCAGGGGGCGCAGCGGGCCGGAAACAGCGGCCGGCCGCCCGCCCGAGTAACCGTCTGCCCTAGCGGGCCATAGGAGAAATAATGAGTTGGTTGGAAAAATTGCTGCCCCCGCGGATTCAGCGTTCGGACGCCGCGGCGCGCAAAACCATGCCGGAAGGCCTGTGGGTCAAGTGTCCGTCGTGCGAAGCCGTGCTGTATCGCACCGACCTGGAATCGAACCTGCATGTATGCCCGAAGTGCGACCATCACATGCGCATCCGCGCCCGCGCCCGCCTCGACGGCTTGCTCGACGCCGGCGGCCGCTATGAAATCGGCCAGGAAATCCTGCCCGTCGATACGCTCAAGTTCAAGGACAGCAAGAAGTATCCGGACCGCCTGAAGGCGGCCATGGAGGCGACCGGCGAAACGGACGCGATGATCGTCATGGGTGGCGCCATCATGAGCCTGCCTGTGGTGGTGGCCTGCTTCGAATTCGAATTCATGGGCGGCTCCATGGGCTCCGTGGTCGGCGAGCGCTTCGTGCGCGGCGCCCAGACGGCGCTGGAGCAGAAGGTGCCCTTCATTTGCATCACCGCCACCGGCGGCGCGCGCATGCAGGAGGGGCTGCTGTCGCTGATGCAGATGGCCAAGACGACGGCCATGCTGACCAAGCTGTCGGAGAAGAAGCTGCCCTTCATCAGCATCCTGACCGATCCGACCATGGGCGGCGTGTCCGCCTCCTTCGCCTTCATGGGCGACGTGGTGATCGCCGAGCCGAAGGCGCTGATCGGTTTCGCCGGCCCGCGCGTGATCGAAAACACCGTGCGCGAGAAACTGCCGGAAGGCTTCCAGCGCGCCGAGTTCCTCGTCACCAAGGGCGCCGTCGACATGATCGTCGACCGCCGCAAGATGCGCGACGAGATCGCCCATCTGCTGGCGCTGCTGCAAAACCAGGCCGTCGAAGTCATCGCCTGATACCGCCGGCGCGCACCGGGCCCAGCGGGTCGGGTGCGCGCCGCCGCTTTGCCGGACGCCCGCGTCCGGCCCACGGAATATCAACGGCGCGCCGTCGGAACCCGCTTCCGGCGGCGCGCCGCTTTCGCGTCTTTCACGAAGAAGTCCCGCCATGTCAAACCTACCCACCACCCTGCCAGCCTGGCTGGCCCTGCTCGAAAACCGCCATTCGGAAACCCAGATCAATATGGGCCTGGAGCGCGTGCAAGCGGTCAAGGCGCGCATGGGCCTGCGCTTCGCCTGTCCCGTCATCATGGTGGCCGGCACCAACGGCAAGGGTTCGACCTGCGCGATGCTGGAATCGGTGCTGCTGCGCGCCGGCTACAAGGTGGGCCTGTACATCAAGCCGCATTTCCTCGACTTCAACGAGCGCGCCCGCGTCGGCGGTGAGCTGGCCAGCGACGCCGAACTGGTGGCCAGTTTCGCCGCCGTCGAGGCGGTGCGCGGCGATACGCCGCTGACCTATTTCGAATTCACCACGCTGGCCATACTGCACCTGCTGGCCGGCGCCGGGCTCGACGTCGCCATCCTCGAGGTCGGCCTGGGCGGGCGCCTGGACGCCGTCAACGTCATCGACGCCGATGTCGCCATCGTCACCAGCGTCGACATCGACCACACCGATTACCTGGGCAGCACGCGCGAGGCGATCGGCTTCGAGAAGGCCGGCATCTTCCGCGCCGGCAAGACGGCCATCTGCAGCGATCCGGTGCCGCCGGCCTCGCTGGTGGCGCACGCCGAAGCGATCGGCGCCGACCTGTGGTTGATGGGGCGCGACTTCAATTATTCGGGCGACAAGCAGCAATGGAACTACGGCGGCCGCCTGCAGCGGCGCAATTCCCTGGCCTATCCGAGCCTGCGCGGCGCCAACCAGATCCTCAACGCGGCGGCCGTGCTGGCCGCGCTGGAGGCGCTGAAGATGGTCTTGCCGGTGGGCGCGCAGGAAGTGCGCACCGGCCTCGTCACGGTGGAACTGCCGGGCCGCTTCCAGGTCATGCCGGGCCTCCCGGCGGTGATCCTCGACGTGGCGCACAATCCCCACGCGGCCTCGGCGCTGAACCAGAACCTGGGCAATATGGCTTACCACCCCTATACCTACGCCGTGTTCGGTTCCATGCTCGACAAGGACATCGACGGCGTCATGGCGGCGATGGGCGAGCACGTCGACCACTGGTGTGTGTGCGACCTGCCGTCGCCGCGCGCGGCCAGCGCCTCCGAGCTGGCGGCGAAGGCGCAATCGATGCTGGCCGGGCGCGCCGACAGCGACGGGCGCAGCGTGGCTATTTTCCCCGATCCGGCCCTTGCTTATGCAAATGCGCTGAGCCGGGCCGGCGAGAATGATAGAATTGTGGTCTTTGGCTCCTTCCTGACCGTCGCCGGCGTGATGGTGGCCCGAAAATCCGCACTTCACTGACCGAATTCCACCGAAAAGTATCACGCATGGGCTTGTTCTCAATATTCCGTAAAAACAAGCAGGACGGCGCGTCCGTCGACAGCGGTTTTTATAACGCCGACGACCAGGCGGCAGGGGCGAAAGCTCGCTCCAAGCGCGCCAGCAACGCCGGCGCCGGCGCCGCGCCCCGGCGCGCCGCGAAGGAGGCCGCCGATCCCGTCTTGCCGGAAAAGAAACGCGCGCGCCGCCGCCTGATGGGCGCCATCGCGCTCGCCCTCGGCGTCGCCGTCGGCCTGCCGATGCTGCTCGATTCCGAACCGAAACCGCTGGCCTCGGACATCGCCTTCCAGATTCCCTCGAAGGACAAGCCGGCCGCCGCGCACGCGGCCCCGGCCGCCGCCCCGAGCTCCAGCGTGGCGGCCAGCGCCGCCCTGGACCAGTCCGAGGAAATCGTCACGGCGGCGGAGGCCAGGCCGAAGCCGGCCGCCCCGATCGCGCCCGTCCCGGCGGCCGCGCCGCAGGTGGCCGAAGTACGGACTTACACGGAACCGAAGCCGGAGGCGCCGGCCAAGGTGGCGGCCAAGCCCGACACCAAGTCGGACGAGCTCAAGGCGCACGAGGCGAAACTGGCCGAGGCCAGGGCGCGCGAGGCGAAGCTGGCCGAGGCCAAGGTTCGCGAGGCGCGCGAGGCGCGCGAAGCGAAGCTGCTCGAGGCCAAGGCGGCGCACGAGGCGAAGCTGGCCGAAGCCAAGGCGGCGCACGAGGCCAAGCCGGTCGAGGCCAAGCCCGCCGCCAAGCCTGCGCAGTCGGCCGACGACGCCACGCGCGCCCTGTCCATCCTGGAGGGCAAGGCGGCCGCCAAGCCGGCCGAGGCGGCCGCCGGCAGGTTCGTCGTGCAGGTCGCCGCGCTGGCGACGCAGGACAAGGTCGACGAGTTGCAGGAAAAGTTGCGCGACGCGGGCATCCATTCCTTCACTCAGAAAGTGCCAACCCCGGCCGGCGAGCGCATCCGCGTGCGCGTCGGTCCCTTCGGCAGCAGGGAAGACGCCGAGAAGGCGCGCGCCAAGCTGAACAAGCTGGGCCTGGGCGGCAGCCTGGTGCCGGTGTGACGCCGCGGAGCGGGGCAGGGCGGGCGTGACGATTTTCGATTATCTGGTGCTGTTCGTCCTGATCTGCTCGGTCGTCATCAGCACCATGCGCGGCCTGGTCAAGGAAATGCTTTCGCTGGTGAGTTGGGTGGTGGCCTTCGTCATCGCCAACGCCTACGGCGCGGCGCTGGCCAAGCTCCTGCCGGCCGTGATCCCGGGCGAAGTGATACGCCTGATGGTGGCCTTCGTGGTGCTGTTCATCGGCGTGCGCCTGTTGATGGGCTTGTTGACCCTGGCGGTCGACGCCCTCGTCACGGCCACCGGACTGAGCCTGGCCGACCGGGGCCTGGGCGGCCTGTTCGGCCTGGCGCGCGGACTCGTACTTGTATTGGCAGCAGTCATATTGTGTGGGATGACGTCGATTCCGCAGCAGGCTTTCTGGAAAAACGCGTTGCTCAGCCCCTTGGCCGAGAGCGGCGCGCGCACCATCAAGCCCTATCTGCCGACGGCCTACGCCCAGTATGTGCAGTTTTGAATTTCTTTAAAATCAGTAGCACCAGTTTAGGAGCACACCATGTGTGGCATCGTCGGCGTCGTTTCTCATCAACCCGTTAATCAAATGCTCTATGATGCCTTGCTGCTGTTGCAGCATCGCGGTCAGGATGCGGCAGGGATTGCGACCAATCACAGCAGTATGTTTTCCATGCACAAGGCCAATGGCCTGGTCCGTGACGTTTTCCGCACCCGCAACATGCGTTCGCTGCAAGGCAACTCGGGCATCGGCCACTGCCGCTATCCGACCGCCGGTTCGTCCAGCGAAGAGGAAGCGCAACCGTTCTACGTCAACGCCCCCTTCGGCATCACCCTGGCGCACAACGGCAACCTGACCAACTGGGAACAGCTGAAGGTCGAGATGTTCAAGAACGACCGCCGCCACATCAACACCGACTCCGATTCGGAAGTGTTGCTCAACGTGCTCGCGCATGAAATCGACGAGGCCACCAGCGGCCTCACGCTCGACCCGGCCGCCGTCTTCAAGGCCGTCGCCGTGCTGCACCGCCGCGTGCGCGGCGCCTACGCCGCCGTCGCGCAAATCGCCGGCCTGGGCCTGCTGGCCTTCCGCGACCCCTTCGGCATCCGTCCGCTGTGCATGGGCATCAACGAAACCGACAAGGGCACCGAATACATGGTGGCCAGCGAATCGGTGGCCCTGGAAGGCATGGGCTTCCGCTTCGAGCGCGACATCGCGCCGGGCGAAGCCATCTTCATCGACCTGGATGGCAAGCTGCACAGCCAGCAATGCGCCGACAATCCGAGCCTGAATCCCTGCGTCTTCGAATACGTCTACCTGGCCCGCCCGGACTCGATCATCGACGGCGCCTCGGTCTACGCGACGCGCCTGAAAATGGGCGAATACCTGGCCGAGAAAATCCGCAAGGAATTCCCGGAAGGCGAAATCGACGTCGTCATGCCGATTCCCGACTCGTCCCGTCCGGCCGCGATCCAACTCGCGCTGGCGCTGAACATCGAGTACCGCGAAGGCTTCATCAAGAACCGCTACATCGGCCGCACCTTCCTGATGCCGGGCCAGGCGATGCGCAAGAAATCCGTGCGCCAGAAGCTCAACGCCATCGCCTCCGAGTTCAAGGACAAGGTCGTGCTGCTGGTCGACGACTCCATCGTGCGCGGCACCACCAGCCGCGAAATCGTGCAGATGGCGCGCGAAGCGG
This sequence comes from Janthinobacterium sp., assembly GCA_025356595.1. GTDB lineage: Bacteria > Pseudomonadota > Gammaproteobacteria > Burkholderiales > Burkholderiaceae_D > Janthinobacterium. Next base: position 11,346 of record JANXSQ010000167.1, read on the forward strand.
GCGCCAAGAAAGTCATCTTCGCCTCGGCCGCGCCGCCGGTGATCTTCCCCAACGTGTACGGCATCGACATGCCGACCCGCGACGAGCTGATCGCCTACGGCCGCACGACCGAGGAAGTGTGCCGCGAAATCACCGCCGACGCCCTGGTTTACCAGGACATCGACGCCCTGAAGCGCGCCATTTCCGACGTCAACCCGGCGTTGACCAACTTCGAGGCCTCGTGCTTCGACGGCGTCTACGTCACCGGCGACGTGTCGCAAGCCTATCTCGACCGTCTCGAGTACGCGCGCCACAACCCGAAGGCGGAGGCGGTCGAAGACACCCCGCGTTCCCAGCTGAACCTGAACCTGGCCACCACCGAAGGGTGATGGCGTGCCCGGCTTGCGCCGGGCTTTTTTTTGCTCCGCGCGGACGCCTCGTCGTCGCCTCGCGCCGCGCGGACAGTTTTCGGATAAACACCATGAGCGATAAAAAACACTACGGTTTCACCACCACCATCCTGCACGGCGACCGCCAGAAGCCGATCGAATACGGCTCGCTGCACCGCCCCATCCACACCTCGGTGGCCTTCGGCTACAGCGACGCGCGCCAGCTCGCCTCGGTGTTCCAGGGCAAGGAGCCGGGCTTCCGCTACGGCCGCCAGGGCAACCCGACCGTGTCGGCGCTGGAGGAAAAAATCAACAAGATGGAAGACGGCGTGGCCACGCTGTGCTTCGCCACCGGCATGGGCGCCATCGGCGCCGTGTTCCAGTCGCTGCTGCGGGCGGGCGACCACGTCATCTCCTCGTCCTTCCTGTTCGGCAACACCAACAGCCTGTGGCAGACGGTGGCCGGGCAGGGCGTCGACGTCGCCTTCGTCGACGCCACCGATGTGGATCTGGTCGCCGCCGCCATCACGCCGGCGACGCGCATGGTCTTCGTCGAAACCATCGCCAACCCGCGCACCCAGATCGCCGACCTGAAGCGCATCGGCGAGCTGTGCCGGGAGCGCGGCATCCTCTACATCGTCGACAACACGATGACCACGCCCTACCTGTTCCGCCCGAAAGCGGTGGGCGCCGGCCTGGTCGTGAACGCCCTGACCAAGGCGATCGGCGGCCACGGCAACGCGCTGGGCGGCAGCCTGACCGACACCGGCGCCTACGACTGGAGCGCCTACCCCAACATCTTCGACAACTACAAGAAGGCGGCGCCGGCGCAGTGGGGCATCGCGCAGATCCGCGCCAAGGGCTTGCGCGACTTCGGCGCCTCGCTGGGGCCGGAGGCGGCGCACCACATCGCCGTCGGCGCCGAAACGCTGGCGCTGCGCCTCGAGCGCAGCTGCGCCAACGCGCTGGCGCTGGCGCGCTTGCTGGAGGCCGATCCGCGCGTCGCCGCCGTCCACTACCCGGGCCTGGCCTCGCACCCGCAGCACGCCATCGCCGGGCAGTTGTTCCGCTCCTACGGCATGCTGCTCAGCTTCGAGCTGAAGGACGGCATCGACTGCTTCGACTTCCTGAACCGCCTGAAACTGGCGATCTCGGCCAGCAACCTGGGCGATACGCGCACCTTGGTGATTCCGGTCGCGCACACCATCTTCTACGAGATGGGCGCCGAGCGGCGCGCCTCGATGGGCATCGCCGAATCGCTGATACGCGTCTCGGTCGGCATCGAGGACACGGCCGATCTGCTGGAGGACTTCGGCGCCGCGCTGGCCGGCGCCTGAGCGCGGGCGCGGCGCCCCTGCAATCGGAGGCGCCGCGCTGCCCCTGAGCATGCCCATCCCGCGCCGCCCGTGGTCTGCGCGCCGGATTCGGGGCAACAAAAAACCGGCTCGCGAGCCGGTTTTTTTATTGAAGCATCAAGCGCGCGCCTCAGTGCCAGCTGCGCATCAGGCCCACCGCCAGTCCCTCGATGGCGAATTCGTCCGCCTCCGGATTGACCTTGATGACCTTGAAGTCCGGATTCTCCGGCAGCAACTCGATCAGCGCGCCGGTCTTGCGGTAGCGCTTGACGGTGACGTCGTTGCCGATGCGCGCGACGACGATCTGGCCGTTCTTCGCGCTGTCGACCTTCTTCACGGCCAGCAGGTCGCCGTCCATGATGCCGGCGTCGCGCATGGACTCGCCGCGCACCTTCAGCAGGAAGTCGGGGCGGGCGGAGAACATGGCCGGGTCGACGTTGTAGGTCGCCTCGACATGCTCCTGCGCCAGCATGGGCGAGCCGGCGGCGACGCGGCCGATCAGCGGCAGCGCCATCATCAGCAGCGCCGCCGGCACGCGCGCGGGCGCGTCGAGCGAGGCGCCGATCAGGCGTATGCCGCGCGAGGTGCCGGGCGAGATCTCGATGGCGCCCTTGCGCGCCAGCGCCTGCAGATGCTCCTCGGCCGCGTTGGCGGACTTGAAGCCCAGTTCGTTGGCGATCTCGGCGCGGGTCGGCGGGAAGCCGGTGTTCTCAATCGCATCCTTGATCAGATTCAAAATTTGTTCCTGCCGTGCTGTGAGCTTGATCATTGGTCGCGCATAGTCAAATGCTGTCTATATAAACAGACTGTATTTTTGTACAGTATCGGCGCCAGCGCAAGGGCATTTCCCCCTTTTCGCGAAATATATTCCGGGCCGGCCCCGGGCGCGGCGGCCGGCGGCCGGCGGCGGCGATGGGGCTTGAGTATTGACAAAATCCCCGTTATAATCTTCGGCTGACCACTTCCCACACTCGTCTTGACGCCGAGGTGGGCGATTATCAATCCGTCCTTAAGGAGTTTGCATGCGTCACTATGAAATAGTATTTATCGTCCATCCGGACCAGAGCGAGCAAGTGCCCGCTATGATCGAACGTTACAAAGCCAGTGTTTCGACACGCGGCGGTTCGGTTCACCGCGTTGAAGATTGGGGCCGCCGTCAAATGGCTTACTCGATCCAGAAGCTCGCCAAAGCACACTACATCTGCATGAACATCGAATGCGACAATGAGACCCTGGTCGAATTGGAAACAGCATTCAAATTCAATGATGCCGTGTTGCGTCACCTGACCGTTAAGATGAAAAAAGCTGAAACAGCTCCATCGCCGATGATGAAATCGGTTCAACGTGAAGACGCGGCCAAAAGCCATCGTACCGAAGCACCAGCTCCTGCAGCAGCCGCTGCCGTTGCAGCTTAATTGTTGACGGGATCGTGAGCTGAACCAGCTTCAGGTTGTCGCCATCATTGCCGAGCGCGAAGTATTGCGCTACACCCCGGCAGGCATGCCGATTGTGAATGCAGTATTGCAGCACAGTTCGCAGCAAATGGAGGCCGGCATCGCCCGCTTGACCGAGTTTGAAGTCGCCGCGCTCGCCGCTGGCGAGATTTCGGGCCGGTTCAGCGAGGCAGCCTTGGGCGGGGTCTATCAGTTCACCGGTTTCATGGCCCGCAAGAGCCGCAACAGTAAAAGCCTGGTGTTTCACATCATTGATTTTAGTGCTGTCAATTCAGACTAGCGCATTTATTAGATACAGGAGCCTCACATGGCATTCGGTAAAAAGTTCGACAAAAACAAGCTCAAGCTTAAAGAAAAGCGCAAACAGCAAAATCCGCTGTTCAAACGTAAGAAGTTCTGCCGCTTCACCGCAGCGCACGTTGAACAAGTCGACTACAAAGACGTCGATACGCTGAAAGATTTCGTCCAGGAAAACGGCAAGATCATGCCAGCACGCCTGACCGGTACCAAAGCGCATTACCAGCGCCAAGTTGACACCGCAATCAAGCGCGCTCGCTTCCTCGCGCTGCTGCCTTACACCGATCTGCACCACGCTTAATTGCCTGAGTCAGAGAATTCCTGGAGAGAAATATGCAAATCATTCTGTTAGAAAAAGTCGCTAACGTCGGCAACCTGGGCGAAGTCGTCAAAGTCAAAGACGGTTACGCTCGTAACTTCCTGATCCCGCAACGCATGGCCCGCCGTGCTACCGCAACCGCTATCGCTGAATTCGAAGTCAAGCGCGCGGAACTGGAAAAAGCTGCCGCCGCTAAACTGGCCGCATCGCAAGCTCAAGGCGAAAAACTGAACGGCATGACGGTTCAAGTCGCTCAAAAAGCTGGCGTCGATGGCCGTTTGTTCGGTTCCGTCACCAACTTCGACATCGCTGAAGCGTTGACGAAACAAGGTTTCGCAGTCGACAAAGCCCAAGTGCGCATGCCTACGGGTCCTTTGAAAACCACCGGCGAACACGCCGTGTCGGTTTCGCTGCACACCGACGTCATCGTCGAAGTGACGATCGCTGTCGTCGCCGCCCACGCATAAATTGCCGGCGGGCTTCACCGCCCGCACGCAGTCTGTGTCGTAAAAAAAGCCGGGTCCGCCCGGCTTTTTTATCGCCGATTTTTTTTGCCGCGGCGCCGAAGCGGGTATAATTCGCGCCATGAACGCCCCCTCAGATCCGCAACTAGATTCCCTCCGTATTCCGCCGCACTCGATCGAAGCAGAACAGTCCGTCATCGGCGGTTTGCTGCGCGACAACGCCGCGTGGGACCGCATCGCCGACTTCATGCACGCGGAGGATTTCTACCGCTACGACCACCGCATCATCTTCGAGCAGATCGTCAAGATGATCAACGCCTCGCGTCCGGCCGACGTGATCACCGTCTACGAGACGCTGACCCAGTTGGGCAAGGCCGACGAAGTGGGCGGCCTGGTGTACCTGAACGCGATGGCGCAGAACACGCCCTCGGCCGCCAACATCCGCCGCTACGCCGAGATCGTGCGCGACCGCGGCGTGCTGCGCAAACTCATCACCGTTGCCGACGACATCTCCGGCACCGCCTTCAGCCCGCAGGGCAAGGAAGTCAAGCAGATGCTCGACGAGGCCGAGTCGAAGATCTTCGCCATCGCCGAGGAGGGCGCCCGCGGCGCCCAGGGCTGGACCGCGATCCAGCCGCTGCTGACCCAGGTGGTGGAGCGCATCGACGAACTCTACAGCCGCGACAACCAGAGTGAAATCACCGGCGTGCCGACCGGTTTCATCGACCTCGACCGCATGACCTCGGGTTTGCAGCCGGGCGATCTGGTCATCGTCGCGGGCCGCCCGTCGATGGGTAAGACTGCGTTTTCCGTCAACATCGGCGAGAACGTCGCCATCGACAGCGGCCTGCCGGTCGCCATCTTCTCGATGGAGATGGGCGGCTCCCAGCTGGCCATGCGTATGCTCGGCTCGGTCGGCCAGCTCGACCAGCACCGCCTGCGCACCGGCCGCCTGAACGACGAGGATTGGCCGCGCCTGACCCACGCGATCCAGAAGATGAACGACGCCCAGTTGTACATCGACGAGACGCCGGCCCTGAACTCCATCGAGCTGCGCGCCCGCTCGCGGCGCCTGTCGCGCCAGTGCGGCAAGCTCGGCCTGATCATCGTCGATTACTTGCAACTGATGTCGGCCAACAGTCCCGGCGACAACCGCGCCACCGAGATTTCCGAAATCTCGCGCGGCCTGAAGGGCCTGGCCAAGGAGCTCGGTTGCCCGGTGATCGCGCTGTCGCAGCTGAACCGCTCGCTCGAGCAGCGTCCCAACAAGCGTCCGGTGATGTCCGATTTGCGCGAATCGGGCGCTATCGAGCAGGATGCCGACGTGATCCTGTTCATTTACCGCGACGAGGTTTACAATCCCGACTCGCCCGACAAGGGCACCGCCGAAATCATCATCGGTAAGCAACGTAACGGACCGATCGGCAGCATCCGCCTCACCTTCATGGGGCAATACACCAAATTTGGCAATTACAGCGGTGGTCTGGCGCTCTATCAGGGCGACTAACACCGGCGATGCCATCGGCAGCCCCCGTCGCGGGGCGCCTTCCCGCAGTAAGGAGCCGTGCAGACATGACTGAGATAGTCATGTCCGCGCGGCTTCTAAATAACACGACGCAATGTTTAACGGAGAATGACATGTTTGGACGCTTGATGCCCACCGAGGGCAAATTTTTTGATTTGTTTAACCAGCACGCCGAACTGTGCGTCAAAGGCGCCAAAGAAATGTTGGGTCTGATGACCAACTTCGACGATCTGGAAAATCGCGTGCACGCGATCGAAAGCATCGAAAAACAGGCCGACAAGGTCACCTACGCGACGGTCGAAATGCTGCACAAGACCTTCATCACGCCGATCGACCGCGACGACATCCACCAGCTGATCACGCGCATGGACGACATCCTCGATCTGATGGAGGACGCCGCCCAGACCGTCTCGCTGTACGACTTGAAAGCCGTCACGCCGGAAGCCAAGCGGCTCGCCGAACTGGTGCTGGCCTGCTGCGAGAAGGTGCGCGATGCCGTCGCCATGCTGCACAATATGGACAATTCGCGCAAGATCGTCGCCATTTGCGAAGAGATCGACCGGCTTGAGTCGGACGCCGACCATGTGATGCGCGCCGCCATGTCGAAGCTGTTCCGCGACGAACCGGACGTGCGCAACCTGATCAAGCTGAAAGCCATCTACGAAATTCTGGAAACGGTCACCGACCGTTGCGAGGACGTCGCCAACATCATCGAAGGCATCATCGTCGAAAACGCGTAAGGCCTTGATACGCCCGTCCTGAAATAGCCAGAAATCGAAAAGAAAAATCCATGCAAACCCTACAAATCAGCATCTACGCGCTGGGCCTGTTGATCGCACTCGCGCTGCTGTTTGACTTCATGAACGGCTTCCACGACGCCGCCAACGCCATCGCGACGGTGGTCTCGACGGGCGTGCTGAAGCCGCAGACGGCGGTCGCCATGGCCGCCTGCTTCAACTTTGTCGCCATCTTCATCTTCCACCAACTGACCGTGGCGACCACCGTCGGCAAGGGCACCATCGACCCCACCGTGGTGGACCAGTACGTCATCTTCGGCGCCCTGATGGGCGCCATCGTGTGGAATCTGTTCACCTGGTACTACGGCATTCCATCGTCCTCCTCGCACGCCCTGATCGGCGGCCTGGTCGGCGCCGCCGTCGCCAAGTCCGGCACCGGCGCGCTGGTCTCGGCCGGCCTGCTGAAAACCGTGCTGTTCATCGTCGTCTCGCCGCTGCTCGGCTTCGTCTTCGGCTCCATCATCATGCTGATGGTGTCGTGGATCTTCGTGCGCTCGACGCCGCGGCGGGTCGACAAGTGGTTCCGCCGCCTGCAACTGCTGTCGGCGGCCGCCTACAGCCTGGGCCACGGCGGCAACGACGCACAAAAAACCATCGGTATCATCTGGATGTTGTTGATCGCCGCCGGTTACTCGCAGGCCACCGACGCGATGCCGCCGCTGTGGGTCATCATCTCCTGCTACACGGCGATCAGCTTCGGCACCCTGTTCGGCGGCTGGCGCATCGTCAAGACCATGGGCCAGAAGATCACCAAGCTGAAACCGGTCGGCGGCTTCTGCGCCGAAACGGGCGGCGCCATCACGCTTTTCATCTCGACGGCGCTGGGCGTGCCCGTGTCGACCACGCACACCATCACCGGCGCCATCGTCGGCGTCGGTTCGGCGCAACGCCTGTCGGCGGTGCGCTGGGGCGTCGCGGGCAACATCGTCTGGGCCTGGATCTTCACGATTCCCGCTTCGGCCTTCGTCGCCGCCGTGGCCTGGTGGGTTGGCCATCACATCATGTAAGACAGTCACGCTGTCCGAAAAAAAGCCGCCCGCCGCCAAGCCGGGCGGCTTTTTTTTTGCCCTTGTCGAGCGTGCGGCGGCTGAACTGCCTTATTGGTTGTAATTGCCTTGTGGAAATTAAATATGTACACTTGTCTGTATGTATATTTTGCATTTCCAATCAAGAGAGTCCGTACCATGACAATGCAACACCGAATTTTCAGTTCGACCAAACTGGCTAAAGGCTTGGCCGCGCTGCTGCTGGCAAGCGCGGCATGCTGCGCCCATGGCGCCGAGAACTTTTTGAAGGCTCAGCACGAGAGCTCTCTGGTCCAAGCCAGGGCGGAAGAAAAATCCGCCAAGACGCCCATGGAGCAAGCTTTCGCGCTACAGGCGCAGGCGGCCAGACTCAACTCCCTCGGTCGGTCCGAGCAGGCGCTGGCCCTGATCAACCGCGCCGTGGACCTGCTGGAGCCGTCGACGAATAAGGATGTGCTCGCCACCAAGGCCGGGGTTCTGTTCGCCCTGAACGACCCGCAGGGTGCGCTGGCAGTGCTGGCGCCAAAAATCAAGGAGACGCGCGATTTCGCCGCCGGCAAGTCGCCGGGGGAGAGTATGGGGGCCCTGGCAACGTACTCGGAAGGATTCGTCACGGCGACCTTCGCGCACATGCAACTTGAGCAATGGCACGAAGCGCTCGGCACCCTGGCCGATGCCCAGGCTCCTCTGGAGGGGCCGTCCTTCTATGCCTACAAAAGTCTGGTGTACCGTTACATCATGGCGCGGGCGCAAGACCCGTCGCTGGCGCAGGCGGAACTGGAACGCAGCGCGGTCTATTACGCGTCGCACGACAAGAGTCACTACGGCGCGCTGCTGCGCATGTGGCAGGGCGAAGACACGCTGGCGGAACTGGCAAAAATCCTTGCCGACCTGCCCGGACTGGAACAACAGGACGCTTTCGCGGAAAGCTTGTTCCACGGCGCGGCGTACGCCAAATTCGTCAAGGGCGATGCCGCCCGTAGCCAGGGCTTGCTGACTATGATGAACACGGTCGCGCCCTACGGCAGCGTGGAGTGGATTTATGGCCGGCGCGTGCTGGGCAAGGACGCCGATAAGTAGCATCCCAACATTTCTGCACCGCTCGGTCGGGGAAATATTCCACAATTCAATATTGCATCGTGCTACATTCACGCCTGAAAAAAACGGGGCCGCTGGCGTCCCGCGTCTGAGGCGATGAGAAAAGTGATGAGCGGGATGAATGAGTTAGGTATGGATGGGTTGTTGCTGCGCCATTTCGACGTCGACGGGGCGGCGCTGCCGCCGGCCGCGCTGGAGACGGCGCTGGACATGATGCGCGACTGGCTGGCGGCCGGGCGGGCGAACCCGTATCCGACGGCGCCCTTCAGCCAGCTCAAGCGCGACTTCGCCGACCTGCCGCTGCCCGACGAAGGCATGGAGATCGAGGTCTTGCTGGCCGGCCTGCGGCGCGAGGTCTTCGCCAACACGGCGCAACTGAACCATCCGAAGTACATCGGCCACATGACCCAGGCCCTGCCGTGGATCGCCGTGCTGGCCGAGGCCTTCATCGCCACGCTGAACCAGAACCAGGTGAAGATCGAGACGGCCTACGTCTCGACGCTGATCGAAAACAAGGTGCTGGGCTGGTTGCACCAGCGCGTCTACGGGCGCAGCGACGCCTTCTACGCCGAGGTCTTCGCCGACGGCGACACGCCCTTGGGCAATATGGTCGGCGGCGGCACGATGGGCAATCTGACGGCGCTGGCCGTGGCGCTGGAACGCCAGTTGCCGGGCGCGCGCAAGGCCGGCCTGTATGCGGCGCTGCAGCAGGCGCAATGCAGCGGCGTGGCCGTGCTGGGTTCGGCGCGCACGCACTACTCGCTGAAGAAGGCGCTCGCCACCCTGGGGCTGGGCGAGGACGCCCTGCAACTGATTCCGGTCGACGCCGAGAACCGCATCGACCTGGCCGCGCTGGAACGCCGCATCGCCGAGCTGAAGGAGCGCGGCGTGAAGATCCTCGCGCTGGTCGGCCTGGCCGGCAGCACCGAGACGGGCAGCATCGATCCGCTCGCCGAACTGGCGGCGATCGCGCGGCGCGAGCAACTCTGGTTCCACGTCGACGCGGCGTGGGGTGGGGCGCTGCTGCTGGCGGACCGGTACAAGGCCCTGTATCGCGGCATCGAGCAGGCCGATTCGGTGGTCATCGACGGCCACAAGCTGTTCTGGGTGACGATGGCGCAAAGCATGGTGCTGTTCAAGGACAGCGCCAGCCTGGACGCGCTCAAGCACAACGCCAACTACATCATCCGCGCCCGCTCGGGCGACCTGGGCCAGACCTCGCTGGAGGGCTCGCGCCGCTTCGACGCGCTGAAGCTGTGGATGTCCTTCAAGCTGCTCGGCATGCGCGGCTATGCGACGCTGCTGGGCCAGGCCGGCGTGCTGACCGAACAGATGCGCGTGCTGATCGTTGCGGACGGGGATTTCGAGTTGATCTCGGCCTCGCCGACCTTCATCCTCACCTACCGCTACGCGCCCGCCGGCGTGCAGGCGACGCTGCGCGAGCTGCTCGCCGCCGGCCGCCTGGAGGAGGCGGCCGCCGCCAACCTGCGCCTGAACGACTTGAACGCGGCGCTGCAGACGCGGCAAAAAGAGGCCGGCCAGAGTTTCGTCTCGCGCACGGTGCTGGAATCGACCCCGTATGAAGGCGAGATCGTCGTGCTGCGCATCATCCTGACGAACGTGAAGACGACGCCGCGCCACCTGCGCGAAATCCTCGACGAGCAAAGGCAGTTGGCGGCGGAGCTGTCGCCGCCATGCGGCTGACTCGTGAACCGGCGGCGGGGCACCGCTGGGCTCACGTCATTGAGCGCTGAGCCCCGCTGCCCGCCCGAGTTTTCCTGCCGCCCCCGCTGCCTTTTTCCTCGGGCATTGGCGCCGTTCTGTAGGCGCCGCGCACGCTTGAAAATTCCGCTTGACCTTCCCATCATTGGATAGTCGATCCTTGACGTATCGTGCAATCACAGGATACGTCGCCATGAACCAGCCAGTCGCCAATTTTCCCCCTCCCGCCCACGCGCAAACGCTGGCCGTCGAGGGCATGACGTGCGCGTCCTGCGTGGCGCGGGTCGAAAAGGCGCTGGCCGCCGTGCCGGGCGTGCGCGGCGTCAGCGTCAACCTGGCCACCGAGTCGGCGCGGGTCGAATCGGACGCGCCGCTGGCGCTGGAGGCGCTGCGCCTGGCGCTGGAGAAATCCGGCTACGCCATGGGGCAAAGCGAGATCAGCCTGAACATCGCGGGCATGACCTGCGCCTCTTGCGTCGGGCGGGTCGAGAAGGCGCTGCTGAAGGTGCCCGGCGTGCTCGAGGCCGGCGTCAACCTGGCCACCGAGAGCGCCCGCGTCAAGTTCAGCGGCGACCTCGACGCCGCCACGCTGATCGGCGCCGTCGAGGCGGCCGGCTACCACGCGACGCTGCCGGAGCAGGGGACGGGCGGCGCCGCCGTCGCCGTCGCCCAAGCGGGCATCGGCGACGGCGTCAAGGTCGCGGTCGCCGCGCTGCTCTCGCTGCCGCTGCTGGCGCCCATGCTGCTGCAGTGGAGCGGACCGCACCTGATGCTGCCGCCGCTCGTGCAATTCCTGCTCGCCACGCCGGTGCAGTTCTGGCTGGGCGCGCGCTTCTACCGCGCCGGCTGGAAAGCCTTGCTGGCGCGCAGCGGCAATATGGACTTGCTGGTGGCCCTGGGCACCAGCGCCGCCTACGGCCTGAGCCTGTACCAGTGGCTGGGCGCCGGCATGTCCGGCCATCATCTGTATTTCGAGGCCGCCGCCGTCGTCATCACCCTGGTCCTGCTGGGCAAATGGCTGGAGGCGCGCGCCAAGCGCCAGACCACCTCGGCGATCCGCGCGCTGCAGGTGCTGCGGCCGGAATCGGCGCGCCTGCGCCGCGACGGCCGGGACATCGACGTGCCGGTCGGCCAGGTGAAGGTGGGCGACCTGGTCGTCATCCGGCCCGGCGAGCGGGTCGCCGTGGATGGCGTCGTCGTCGAGGGCGCCAGCCAGGTCAACGAAGCGCTGATCACCGGCGAGAGCCTGCCGCTGGACAAGCACGTGGGCGACCACGTCACCGGCGGCGCCATCAACGCCGACGGCTTGCTGCTGGTGCGCACCGTCGCCGTCGGCGCCGAGACCACTTTGTCGCGCATCATCCGCCTGGTCGAGGACGCGCAGGCCGCCAAGGCGCCCATCCAGCATCTGGTGGACCGGGTCAGCGCCGTCTTCGTGCCCGTCGTGCTGGTCATCGCGTTGCTGACGCTGCTGGGCTGGCTGCTGGCCGGCGCCTCGGCCGACACGGCCATCATCAATGCCGTCGCCGTGCTGGTCATCGCCTGCCCCTGCGCGCTGGGCCTGGCCACGCCCACGGCCATCATGGCCGGCACCGGCGTGGCGGCCCGCTACGGCATCCTGATCAAGGACGCCGAGGCGCTCGAGGTGGCGCACGGCGTGAGCTGCGTCGTCTTCGACAAGACCGGCACGCTGACCGAGGGCCGCCCGGAACTGGCGCAGATGGCCGCCGCCGGCATCGGTGAAGAGCGCCTGCTGCAACTGGCGGCGGCGATCCAGCGCGGCAGCGAACACAGCCTGGCGCGCGCCGTGCTCGACGCCGCCGCCGCGCGCGCGCTGGCGCCGCTGACGGCCAGCGCGCTGGCGGCCCTGCCGGGACGCGGCCTGGGCGCCACGGTGGACGGCCAGCAACTGCTGCTGGGCAGTTCGCGCCTGATGCAGGAGCGGGGCGTGGACCTGGCGCCCCTGCTGGCGCGCGCCACCGAACTGGAGGGGAGCGGCAACACCATCTCCTGGCTGGCCAGCGCGGCGCCCCGGCCGCAACTGCTGGGCCTGTTCGCCTTCAGCGACCGCATCAAGGCCGGCGCGCCGGCGGCCGTCGCGCGACTGCACGCGCTGGGCCTGAAGACCCTGATGCTGACGGGCGACAACCAGGGCAGCGCCGACGCCGTCGGCAAGGCGTTGGACGTGGGCGGCGTGGGCGCGAAAATGCTGCCGGCCGATAAAACGGCTAGAATCAATGCCTTGAAGGAGGCCGGCGAGAAGGTCGCCATGGTCGGCGACGGCATCAACGACGCGCCGGCCTTGGCGGCGGCCGATGTCGGCATCGCCATGTCGACCGGCACCGACGTCGCCATGCACGCGGCCGGCATCACCCTGATGCGCGGCGACCCGGCGCTGGTGGCCGACGCCATCGACATCTCGCGGCGCACTTACAACAAGATACGCCAGAACCTGTTCTGGGCCTTCATCTACAATCTGGTGGGCATTCCGCTGGCGGCCTTCGGCCTGCTGAACCCGATGGTGGCGGGCGCGGCGATGGCCTTCAGTTCGGTGAGCGTGATCAGCAACGCGCTGTTGCTGCGGCGCTGGCGGCCGCGCGGCGCAGGCACAAAGGAGGCAAAATGATGAATATCGGACAGGCGGCGAAGGACAGCGGCGTCACGGCGAAAATGATACGCTACTATGAAAGCATCGACCTCATCAAGGCCAGCGCCCGCAGCGAGGCCGGGTATCGCACCTACACCGAGGCCGATCTGCACGCGCTGCGCTTCATCAAGCGCTCGCGCACGCTGGGCTTCTCGCTGGAACAGATCCGCGAACTGCTCTCGCTGTGGCACAACAGCGAACGGGCCAGCGCCGACGTGAAAAGCATCGCCCTGGCCCACGTGGCCGAACTCAACGAACGCATCGCCGAACTCAGCGCCATGCGCGACACCCTGAGCCAGCTGGCCGGCGCCTGCCAGGGCGACGACCGCCCCGACTGCCCCATCCTGCGCAACCTCAGCCTGCCCGGCGCGCCCTGCTGCCGCTGAATAAGCGTTTCTTTAGCGCAGGAACATCCAGACGGTGAGCAGGGCGCCGATGAGGACCACGAAGCCGCGCATGATGCGCTCGGGCAGGCGGTGGATCAGCCAGGCGCCGCAGACGCCGCCGGCGATGCCGCCGGCCGACAGCGCGAACGCGGCCGGCCAGCTGATCATGTTGGAGAAGGCGAAGATGAGCGTGGCGGCGGCGTTCATGGCCATCGCCAGCATGTTCTTGGTGGCCGTCGCGGCGCGCACCTGCATGCCGGCGATGGTCAGCGCGGCCAGCATCAGGAAGCCGATGCCGCCGCCGAAGTAACCACCGTAGATGGCGATGCAGCTTTGCACGCCGACCAGCACCGGCAGCGGCATGGCGGCGGCCGCGTGCAGCGGTTTGCGGCGGAAGGTGCCCCAGGCGAAGACGCTGGTGGCGAACAGCACCAGCCAGGGCACGATACGGGCGAAGAAGGTGGCCGGCGTGCTCAGCAGCAGCAGCGCGCCCAGCACGCCGCCGCCCAGGCTGATGAGGAACATGGCGCGAAAGCTCAGCGGGCCGACGTCGTCGACCAGTTTGCGGCCCGCCACCGCCGACGTGGTCTGGCTGGGGAACATGGCGATGGTCGAGGTGATGTTGGCGGCCAGCGGGTTCAGGCCGGCCAGCAGCAGGGCCGGGAAGGTGATGAAGGAACCGCCGCCGGCCAGCGCGTTCTGCACGCCGGCGATGAAGCCGGCTGCGGCGATGAGGAGGATGACGGGCAGGTCGAGCGGGGGAATCGGGGTCATGTGGGTCCGGCGGCTTGCGTGGTGGAAAGGGTACGCTGAATTATAACCGTCGCAATCGCGCCGGCGCGGCCGCGGCCCGGCTTTGGCCGTTTTGCGACAAGCTGTGGCGGCGGCTGGGTTATGATGGTCTCGAATGTTAAAAATAAACCATGTTTCCGGAGGCGCGATGCTCTACGAACTGTATTACTGGCCGACCATCCAGGGACGCGGCGAGTTCATCCGTCTGGCGCTGGAGGAGGCGGGCGCCGCCTATGTCGACGTCGCGCGCATGCCGGCGAGCAAGGGCATGGGCATGCCGGCGCTGCTGGCCCGCCTGGACGGCGGCGCCGCCCACGCGCCGTTCGCGCCGCCGCTGTTGCGCGCCGGCGAGACGCTGATCGCGCAGACGGCGAACATCCTGCTGTTCCTGGGGCCGCGCCTGGGCCTGGCGCCGCGCGCCGAGGCGGGCCGCTTGTGGGCCCACCAGTTGCAGTTGACCATGGCCGATTTGCTCACCGAGGTGCACGATAGCCACCACCCGATCTCCGGCAATCTGTATTATGAGGACCAGAAGCGGGAAGCGAAGCGGCGCGCCGCCGATTTCACCGGCCAGCGCCTGGCCAAGTTCCTCGATTATTTCGAACTGGTGCTGGCGAACAATCCGGGCCGCGGCGCGTATCTGGTCGGCGCCCGCCTGTCGTATGTCGACTTGTCGATGTTCCAGATGATGGCCGGCCTGCGCTACGCCTTCCCGAAGGCGATGGCGCGCCTGGAGCGCGACTATCCCGGCCTGAGCGGCTTGCACGCGCGCGTGGCGCGGCGGCCGAACATCGCCGCCTACCTGGCCTCGAAGCGGCGCCTGCCGTTCAGCGAGGAGGGCATCTTCCGCCACTACCCCGAACTCGATAATTGATGGTTTTTTTGAAAGATAGTACCGTGAGCATAGCGTCAGAATTGCAACGCAAGATCGTCACCGCCCGCCTGATCGGCTTCGGATTTTTCGGCCTGTTCGTCGTCGGCCTGTTCCTGCCCAAGGGCAGCCTGACCCAGGCGCTGCGGCTGGTGCCCTTCATCGGCGTGGCCGCGACGGCCTTGTACATCAACGCCAAGGCCGTCTGTCCGAAGTGCAAGCAGCGCCTGCCGCAGGAACGCTACGGCCTCGGCCTGGACAAGAATCTGCACCGCTGCCCCGGCTGCGGCCTGGATCTGGACGCCGCCGCCGCGCCGAAGGAATAGGGGCCTCCCGGAATTCGGAAAACAAGGCTCTAAGCGGGTACGGGCTGCTTTTATCCGCCGGCTATGAGCGTGCTCCGGTCGGCGAGACGCTCCGCTGTGAGCGGATCGACAGCATGCTAAGTACCCCATCAAAAACAAAGCCGCTTATGTCTCGCACCGAAAGATTGTTCGATCTGATTCAGACCCTGCGAAGCCATCGTTTTCCAGTTACTGGCGCGCATCTGGCTAAAGAACTGGGAATAAGCCTTCGTACGCTTTACCGGGATATCGCCACCCTGCAGGGGCAAGGTGCCAACATTGAAGGCGAGCCCGGGCTTGGTTATGTTTTGCGCCCCGGATTTATGCTGCCACCATTGATGTTTACTGAGGAGGAAATAGAGGCGCTCGTCCTGGGTTCCCGCTGGGTGGCCGAACGGGCCGACCTACAGCTGAGCAAGGCTGCCAAAGGAGCGTTAGCAAAGATCGCCTCTGTTTTGCCCCAAGACCTGCGCAATACAATTGACGCCAATTCATTGGTGGTCGGTAAAGGCGAGAAAACCGAATCCGAGGCAATCGATCTGTCGCAGATTCGCAGGGCCATCCGAGTCGAGCATAAGGCTGTGATCCAGTATCTCGATCTCAAGGGGAATATTTCTGAGCGAACCATTTGGCCGCTTGCGCTAGCTTATTTTGATCATGTCCGGATGCTCGCCGGGTGGTGTGAACTACGGCAAGAGTTCCGTCATTTCAGGACCGACCGTATATCTGCTGTGACGGTCAAGCCAGAGCGCTATCCTCGTCGTCGCTGTGTCTTGCTTAAAGAGTGGCGCGAAGTGGACGTTCTTCAGCGACATCATGCGCAAGGGAGCCGGCTGGGAGTGTAGCGGGTTTCACCAAGGCTGGTGAGGAGGGCTTGTTGTTGATCTGCGTCACTGCTGACACTTTCTGACAGTATGCAGAACGACAATGACAGCATTCTCACTAAGCAAGGAGTTTGAACCATGCGTCTTTATTACCATCCTGTATCAACGTGCAGCCGCCGAGTCCTGATGACGGCGCATCACCTCGACATCAAAGTCGACCTCGTGCGGGTAGACCTGTTCAAAGGAGAGCAAAACTCAGCGGAATTCCTGAAGCTGAACCCGAATCATCGGGTCCCGGTTCTCGAACACGAGGGATTCGTTCTTTGGGAATCTTACGCAATTATGCAGTACTTGGCGGACATGACACCCGGCCAGACACTTTATCCCATCGATATCCGGGGCCGCGCGGATGTCAACCGCTGGCTCTTTTGGTGCGGGCAATACTTCATGGCTGGCATCGGCATTCTGAACTGGGAGAACTCGATCAAGTCTTTGGCTGGCATCGGCCCGGCCGATCCGCTTGAGCTTGCGCGCGGCGAACGCCTTCTGATTGACGCTGCGAGTATTCTTGATGAGCACCTCAACAAGCGGGAGTGGATTTGCGACACGGGCCTCTCGCTCGCCGATCTCGCCATGGCCGCACCGCTCGCCGATCAGCACCGCGCCAAACTTCCCATAGCCGACCTGCCCAACCTTCAGCGATGGTTCAAACAAGTCCAAGCTCTCGATTCATGGAAGAGCACGGAGGCGGCTTCCGCTTAAACGGTGATGAGCGATGGCGCGGCGGCGCCAAGAGCGGCGCCGAAGTTCAGGCCATTGCGACTGTCGCCGCCGGCTTTGTGTGCTTTATTACCCGTTTCTGGGACGCCCCCGAACAGGCGCGCGGCGAAGAAACGGGCCCGGGCCCTTCGGCGCCGAGCCCGCGCTTGCGGCGGCGTTGGAATCAGGCGGCGACCGGGTAGCCGGCTTCCTCGATGGCGCCGCGCACGCGCGCCAGTTCAACGCCGGTTTCGACCTTGACGGTCTTGCCGGCCAGGTCCACTTCGACCCGCGCCTGCGGGTCCAGCGCCTGCACCGCCTTGGTGACGGCGCCCACGCAATGGCCGCAACTCATCTTCTCGACTTGTAATTCATACATGACCGGCACTCCTCGTTAATATTGAAATCCCATGGTGGGCCTTGCCACGGTGGGAAGGTCAAGCCCCTCAGGTCAGGCAGAAATCGATCGGACCCACGGGCGCCGGCAAGTCGGTCTCGCCCAGCGATTCGCGCAGATTGACCTCGATGGTGTGGCAGATGGCGTCCAGCGGCAGATCGTTGCTGTCGACGCCGAACGGTTCCTCGATCTCGTCGCCCAGGGCGTCCAGGCCGAAAAAGGTGTAGGCGACGATGCCGACCACGAAGGGCGTCATGAAGCCCAGCGAGTCGACCAGGCCGAAGGGCAGCAGGAAGCAATACAGGTAGGCGGTGCGGTGCAGCAGCAGCGAATACGAGAAGGGGATGGGCGTGCCCTTGATGCGTTCGCAGGCGGCGGCCGCGCCGGCCATCTGCGACAGGGTCAGGTCGATGCCGGAACCGAGGCAGCCCTCGAGGCGCTTTTCATTCAGGCACAGGCGCAGGTCCAGGCCCATCTGCAGCATCAGGTAGTCGGAGGGATTCGAGGCCTTGCCGGCCCGGCGCCACTCGTCCGCCCGCAGGAAGGGCTTCAGTTCCTCGGGACGGCGCAGGTCGCGCAATTGATGGCGCAGGGCGTGGGCGAAGGCGATGGTGCGGTAAATCATGCGCACCCGCACATCCTCCAGGCCCAGCGCCGCCGTGGCCGGTCCCTCGCCCTGGATCAGGCTCTGGCACTGGCGCGACAGGCTGCGGCTGCGGTGTACCAGTTCGCCCCACAGCTTGCGTCCTTCCCAGTAGCGGTCGTAGGCGGCGTTGTTGCGGAAGCCGAGGAAGATGGCCAGCGGCAGGCCGATCAGCGTGAAGGGAATCGTCGTCAGCGTCACCTTCTGGCTGAACAGCACGCCGTGCGACACGGTGACCAGGGTGGCGATGAGGATGTTGACGAACAGCGTCAGGCGGATGCGCGGCAGCACGGAGCCGCGCAGGACGAGGAACAGGCGGGGGCCGGAAGGGCGGTCGCGGACGATCATCCGGCCTCCCCCCGCCGCCGGGGGCGCCGCGCCTCCCTTGCCGAATGGTGGGAGGGCGGCGTCGGCCGGAGACACAAAACCCGTTCAGGACACGGGTTGAAATCGATCTGCATGGGGAGAGGCGTAGATTGGAGCGCCTTAGTATAGGGCATCGCGGCGCATCTTGCCGGCGGGACGCTTTTTTTTGCCCGCTTTTCCGCGATGCCGTAATGATCCCGCGCAAATCTTGTCGCGGCGGCATTATTGCCTGTTGTTGGATTGCGCCGCGGCGGGGATGATGATTGCATAATATTGGGAATCATCGGAAGATGTTGGCGTGACACTGGTTACCAACTGGTGCGCCATATTGATTGGGGACGGCATGATCCATGCCCGCAATTCAATGTTCACGCACACTTTCCGCCCACAACCAAGTCACCGACTATGCCCAATTTAGCCGCCACGCCGATACCGATACGCACCTCCAACCTGAACCACGCCTTGCGCGTGCCGCTCGCCGCCGAAGTCCATTCGCGCCCCTTCCTGCGCCTGAACGCGCCGGAAAGCGTCAGCCACCTGGCGGTGTATTGCCGCGACGGCGCCGAGCCGCGCGGCGCCAACCTAGCCGGCCGGCAGGCCATGCTGGCCGCGCTGTGCCAGCATTTCGGCGTCGCCGCGCCGCATGTCGACGCCAAGTATTTTTACCACGATTTCGGCCGCTTCCGCCTGAAGTGGGAATGCCACACCGAATTCGCCACCTACACCTTCGCCGAACCGCACGACCCCAGCACGCCGCTTTCGGAAGCCTTCGCGCGCGCGCCGCTGATGCACATCCCGCAGGACTGGCTGGCCAGCCTGCAGGGCAAGATCATGGTGGCGGCGCACGTCGTGCTCGACAAGCGCGGCGCGCCGGCCGAGGAGTTCGCGCAAGACCTGCAGCGCGTCTTCGAGGGCTGCCTGCTGGTCGGCAGCCAGGTGCTGCAGGGCGGCGAAGTGTGGACCGACTTCCTGATCCAGTCGGACGGCTTCAGCCGCTTCGTCGTGCGCGACGCCGGCCTGCGCGAACAGCAGGCCGGCAGCCTGGTGCAGCGCGTGCTGGAAATCGAGACCTACCGGATGATGGCGCTGCTCGGCCTGCCCTACGCGCAGAGCGCGGCGCCGGCCCTCAACGCCGTCGAGGAGGAACTGGCGACGCTGACGGCGACCATGGTCGACATCGACGACACCAGCGCCAACACCTTCGCCGAGCGCTCGGCCCAGGACGCCGACCCGGAGCAGGCCTTGCTGGGCCACATCACGCGCCTGGCGGCGCGCGTCGAGAAGCTGTCGCTGGACAATAACTACCGTTTCTCGGCCTCGCAGGCGTATTTCCGCCTGGTCCACGCGCGCATCGAGGAATTGCGCGAGACGCGCATCGAGGGCATCCCGACGGTGGGCGAATTCATGGAGCGGCGCCTGACGCCGGCGATGAACACCTGCGCGGCCATCGCCGGCCGCCAGGAGGCGCTGGCGCGGCGCATCGCTCACACCAATGATCTGTTGCGCACCCGCGTCGGCATCATCCAGGAGCACCAGAATCGGCGCATCCTGCAGTCGATGAACCGGCGCGCCGCGCAGCAACTGCGCCTGCAGCAAGCGGTCGAGGGCCTGTCGGTGGTGGCGATTTCCTACTACATGGTGGGTTTGCTCAGCTACGCCGCCAAGGCGGTCAAGGCGGCCGGCATGCCGATCAACGTCGAAGTGGCGACCGGGCTGATGGTGCCGCTGGTGGCGGCCGGGGTCTGGCTGGCGCTGCGGCGCCTGCACAAGAGCATGCACTCGGACTAAAAAAAAGCCAGCCACCGGGTGCGGTGGCTGGCTGGTCGCCGGCTGCACGGGGCGGGCCCCGGCGCGGCGGCTGCGTGCTTGTGGCGGCTTACTTCGGCATGACCACGATGGTGCTGCCACCGGTGCCGGTCTTGCCGGTGTTACCCGTATTGCCCGTATTACCTGTGTTGCCGGTGCGGCCAGTCGCGCCGGTGTTACCCGTGTCGCCGGTGTCGCCCGTCGCGCCGGTCATGCCGTCGGCGCCCGTGCTACCGGTATTGCCGGTGTTACCGGTGTTACCTGTGTTGCCTTGGTTACCCTGGCTGCCGGTGTCGCCCGTCGCGCCGGTGTAGCCGGTGTTACCTTGGTTGCCGGTCGCGCCTTGCGCACCGGTATTGCCCGTGTCGCCAGTATTACCTTGGTTGCCCTGCGGACCCATTGGGCCGGTACAAGCGCTCAGACCGATTGCCGCGAGGAGTAGCAGTGCCGACATTGAATATTTTTTCATGATGTGTCCCTTGTAAGTTGCGCGGCGCAAATTGCGAGCGTATGACCCACTATGCCGGCTTGCGCGCCATGCATCTGTTCGCTAGCGCGCATAGCCTCCGGCGCGTGCGCGCCAGCGTCGCCGGCTGCCCCCTTGCGGGCTGGGCGGGCCTGCCGCTGGCGCTGGTGGCCGACAACACCTGGGAGGCCAGCGTCAACTTCGACGGCCAGGCGCGGCAGCGCTTCAAGTCGCGCCCAAAAACGGTCCCCCCAAAAAAAAGCCCCGCGTGCGGGGCAGGCGGGGCTTTCGGATGATGCGCGGGCCGTTGCCGGCCGCTACGCGGGTACGGGCAAACCTGTTACAACACTTCGCTGGCGTGATCGGCCAGGCGCGAACGCTCGCCGCGGGCCAGGGTGACGTGACCGCTGTGCGACCAACCCTTGAAGCGGTCGACCACATAGGTCAGGCCGCTCGAACCTTCGGTCAGGTAAGGCGTGTCGATCTGCGCGATATTGCCCAGGCAGAGGATCTTGGTGCCGGGACCGGCGCGCGTGACCAGGGTCTTGACCTGTTTCGGCGTCAAGTTCTGCGCTTCGTCGATGATCAGGAACTTGTTGACGAAGGTGCGCCCGCGCATGAAGTTGAGCGATTTGATCTTGATGCGCGAACGGATCAGGTCCTGCGTCGCCGCGCGGCCCCATTCGCCGCCGTCGGAGTCGGACTTGTTGAGCACTTCCAGATTGTCGTCGAAGGCGCCCATCCACGGCGACATCTTCTCTTCCTCCGTGCCCGGCAGGAAACCGATGTCCTCGCCGACCGGCACCGTCACGCGGGTGACGATGATCTCGTTGTAGAGCTTCGTCTCCAGCACTTGCGCCAGGCCGGCGGCGAGCGCCAGCAGGGTCTTGCCGGTGCCGGCCTGGCCGAGCAGGGTGACGAAGTCGCATTCCGGATTCATCAACAGGTTCAGCGCGAAGTTCTGCTCGCGGTTGCGGGCGGTGACGCCCCACACATTGTTCTTCGTGTGGCTGAAGTCGCGCAGCGTTTGCAGCACGGCCGTCTTGCCGGTGATTTGCTTGACCTGGCCGTAGAACGACGCTTCGCCGTTCTTCGGTTCCAGGTAGATGAACTGGTTCACCAGCATCGAGGGCACGAAGGGACCGGTGACGCGGTAGAAGGTCGAGCTGACGCCGCCCTTGTTTTCCTGCCAGGATTCCATGTCCTTGCCGTGCTTGTTCCAGAAATCGTCCGGCAATTGCACGATGCCCGAATACAGCAGGTCGGTGTCCTCCATCACATGGTCGTTGAAATAATCTTCAGCGGGCAGACCCAGGGCGCGGGCCTTGATGCGCATGTTGATGTCCTTCGACACCAGCACCACCGGACGCTCCGGTTGCTCGGCTTCGAGCGAACGGACCACGGCCAGGATCTGGTTGTCGGCCTTGCCGACGGGCAGGCCCATCGGCAGGTCGGCGCTTTGCAGGCGGGTCTGGAAGAACAGACGGCCCTTGGCGTCCTTGTTGCCCAGTTTCGACAGCGGGATGCCGCTCTCGATGGCGTCGTCGTCCGTGTGGCCGACCAGGGCGTCGAGGGTGCGCGAAACCTGGCGGGCGTTGCGCGCCACTTCGGTCATGCCCTTCTTGTGGTCGTCCAGCTCTTCCAGCGTCATCATCGGCAGATAGACGTCGTGTTCCTCGAAGCGGAACAGCGATGAAGGGTCGTGCATCAGCACGTTCGTGTCGAGCACGAACAGCTTGGTCACGCCGCTCTGGTCGGCGGCGCGGCTGGCCGAGGACTTGAGCGGCACTTCGACCGGCTTGTGCTTGGCCGGATGCGGTTTCTCGACCGGCGCGCTCGGCGCGCTCGGCGCGATCGGCGTGACCTTGGCGCGCACGGCGGGCGCCTTGGCCTTGGCGGCCGGCGCGGCGACCGGCGCCACGGCGACCGGCGCCACGGCAAGCGGTGCCACCGCGACCGGCGCGAGCGGCGCGGCGACCGGCGCGACCGGCTTGGCCACCATCAGGGCGGCGACTTGCTTGATCTTGGTGGCGGCGTTGCCGCGCGGCTTAGGCGCGGCGGCAGGCGCGGCGGCGACCGGCGCGGGCGCTGGCGCCGGCACGGCTTTCGGACGCGCGGCCGGGGCCGGCGCGCTCTTGGCCTGGGCGACGGCTTGCACCGCCGCCTTGCGGGCGGCAGGGGCAGGGGTGGCGCGCGCGCTGTCGGCCGTCGGGTAATCTTCCGCCAGCAGTATGGTGGCGGGCTTGCTAGGTAATTTTGGCAGTGGCATCAGGATCTCAATCAAAAAATTTCTGGAATGGTCCGCCCACGGCCCGCCCGATTGCTGCGGCGGCGCGCATGGGTTGGATGCGATGGATAATGGGGTTAAAGGACTGCCTGCAGGCCTTGGTGTGGCCCGATGCGGATACCGTGGGCGGGCGCGCGGCCCGCCTGGTGGAGATGGTTAAGAACGCTCTTCGGTGACTCAATGGGCTGGTTCGGACTCTGTTTTACTACGGTTGATCAACTCTCCGGAAGCCGGCAACGCGCATTACTTCAGACGCGCTACGAATTCCAGCACTTCATCGACGTGGCCTGCGACTTTCACGCCTCTCCATTCTTTCACCAACCTGCCCTCAGCGTCAATCAGAAACGTGCTGCGCTCGACGCCACGGACAGTCTTACCATACATCTGTTTCATCTTCATGACGCCGAACTGCAGGCAGACCGCTTCGTCGCCGTCGGAGATGAGTTCGAACGGCAAGCCCAGCTTGGCCTTGAAGCCTTCGTGCGAGCGCAGCGAGTCGCGGCTGATGCCGTAGATCTCCACGCCGGCCTGCTGGAATTGCGGATACAGGTCGCGGAAAGCCATGCTTTCGGTGGTGCATCCCGGAGTGTTGTCTTTCGGGTAGAAATACAGCACCGTGTACTTGGCCGCGCGGCCGCCCAGCTGGAAGCCGGCGGGGCCGGTCATGGCGGCGGAAAAATCGGGCACTACGGTTAAGGTTTGGCTATCAGCCACAGGCTCTCTCCTGAAGGGGCACGTCGGCGCTGCTGGATTTCCTGCCAGCGCAAGCAGGTCGGCGGGCGCGTTTCAGCGCGCCTTGCCCTGGATCATCAACTGGCCGGAGCGTCCCGGCACTTCGCCCCAGGCGATGGGGCAGACGGGCAGGGCGCTGTCCTTGACCTTGTCGAAGTAATCGCCCATCGAGGCCAGTTGGTAACCCTGCTCGCGCCAGCCGGCCAGCAGTTGCTCGAAAATGGGGGCGAGTTTCTGTCCTTCAAGCTCGGCGTGCAAAGTATAGACGTGGTCGCGCGCGGCGCCGGCCGTCAACGCCAGCAGATGGGCGGCGATGTTGCCCGTCGTGATCAGCTTGCCGTCGATTTCCCGGCCCAGCAATTCGTCCAGCGTCGGCAGCGTCGTCGGCAGCTGGATGCAGGACAGCGCGGCGGCGCCGTCGCCCAGGCGGTGCGGGCCGCTGGCGGCGTTCTGCAGGGCGCCGTCCTCGCGCAGCGGGGCCCGGCTGTCCGAGGCGTAGCGGTAGCCGGCCGTGTCGTGCTCGGCGAAGGCGGCGGCGTTCATCTGCCAGCCGGCCGCGCCTATGGTGCGCGGCGCGGCGCCGAACACTTCATGGTAGCGGGCGGCCGCCTTGCGCATCATCGCCAGGGTCCAGGCCGCGCCGCGTTTGGCGACGTTGTCCTGCCACAGCACATGGTCCCAGGTGTGGATGCCGCACTCGAAGCCGGCGTCGCGCACGGCGCGCAGCTCGGCCGCGCACTGCTTGCCGATGTCCGGTCCGGGCAGCAGGGTGCCGTACATCAGGGTTTTGAAACCGTAATGCTCGACCACGGAGGTGCGCGAAACCTTGCTGAAGAAGCCGGGTTTCAGGGCCCGCCGCAGCGCCCAGCCGGTGTGGTCCGGACCCAGCGAGAACAGGAAGGTGGCGTGGGCGCCGTGCGCGCCCAGCATGCGCACCAGATTGCCCACGCCTTCGCGCGTGCCGCGGTAGGTGTCGACGTCGATCTTCAGCGTCAGCAGCGGGCCCTGGGGTGTCGTGCTTGGCGTCAAATGATCAATCCATCAAGGCTTTGGCTTCGGCTACCTGGCTGCGGTAGGCGTCGAAGATGTTGCGCAGGGAATCGGCCATGGTCGTGCTCGGCGCCCAATCCAGCTCCGCGCAGGTGTTGGTGATCTTCGGCACGCGGTTCTGCACGTCCTGGTAGCCGGCGCCGTAGTAGGCGCCCGAGGTCGTTTCGACGATCTGCACTTGCTTGGCGCCTTCGGCGTATTCCGGATATTCGGCCGCCAGAGTCAGCATCATGCCGGCCAGTTCGCGGATCGAATAGTTGTTGGTCGGGTTGCCGATGTTGTAGATCTTGCCGCTGGCGATGCCGTCCTTGTTGGCGATGATGCGGATCAGCGCGTCGATGCCGTCGTCGATGTAGGTGAAGGCGCGTTTCTGGGCGCCGCCGTCGACCAGCGAGATGTTCTCGCCGCGCACGATGTGGCCGAAGAACTGCGTGACCACGCGCGAGGAGCCTTCTTTCGGCGTGTGGATGGAGTCGAGGCCGGCGCCGATCCAGTTGAAGGGACGGAACAGGGTGAAGTTCAAGCCTTCCATGCCGTAGCCCCAGATCACGCGGTCCATCAATTGCTTGGCGTTCGAGTAGATCCAGCGCGGCTTGTTGATCGGGCCGCAGATCAGTTCCGAGTTTTCCGGATCGAATTCCTCGTCGTGGCACATGCCATACACTTCAGAGGTCGACGGGAACACCAGGTGCTTGCCGTACTTGGCGGCCGAACGCACGATCGGCAGGTTGGCCTCGAAGTCCAGCTCGAACACGCGCAATGGCTGCTTGACGTAGGTCGATGGCGTGGCGATGGCGACCAGCGGCAGGATCACGTCGCACTTCTTGACGTGGTACTCGACCCATTCCTTGTTGATCGTGATGTCGCCTTCGAAGAAGTGCATGCGCGACTTGTAGCTTTCATTGTCGAGCAGATCGCTGATGCGGTCGGACATCATGTCCATGCCATACACGTGCCAGTCGGTCGTTTCCAGGATGCGTTTCGACAGGTGGTGGCCGATGAAGCCGTTGACGCCGAGGATGAGGACTTTTTTCATTTGATATTCTCTTGTGTAATGTTCATTGTGCGCGGGCAGGGGCGGCCAGACGGTCGCGCAATTGCGCCGCCGACACGGCCGCGCCGCCTGCCGTCAGGGCGGAAATCGCCAGCATGCGGCCATCGCCGCAGACGCCAAAGATGCAATTATCCACTACTGCCAAGCCCGGTGGCAAACTTCCCGCGCCCCGCGGGCTCAATCGGGCCCGTTCTATGGTGTAAACGATATCATTTACTTCGGTGAAGGCGCCCGGATACGGCGGCGCCACCGCGCGGTGCAGGTTATACACCGTCTGCGCCGGCAGCGTCCAGTCGATGCGGCCATCGGCCGGCTTGCGCCCGCCGAAGTAGCCTCCCTGCGTCAAGTCGTTGGGCAGCTCCGGCGCCGTGCCCGCCAGCAGGGCCGGCAGCACCGTCCACAGCGTCTGTTCGGCAGCCACCGTGACCTTGCCGAAGACCTCGAAGGCGGTGTCGTCGGGCAGGATGGGCACGGCCGTCTGCGCCACGATGGCGCCGGCGTCCGGCTTCACCGTCATGCGGTGCAGGGTGGCGCCGGTCCGCGCCGCGCCGTGCAGCACGGCCCAGTTGACGGGCGCGCGGCCGCGGAACTGCGGCAGCAGGGAGCCGTGCATATTGTAGGCCGGCGCCACCTCCAGCAGCCCGGCCGGCAGCATGTTGCGGTAGTAGAAGCTGAACAGGAAATCCGGCCGCGCCGCTTGCACGCGGGCCAGCAGCTCGGGCGACCTGGCGTCGTCCGGCGTGACATAGGGAATGCCCTCGGCCCGGCACAGCGAGACCACCGACTCGAACCAGATGGCCTCGTCCGGATTGTCCTCGTGGGTGACGACCAGTTTGACGTCGACGCCGCCGGCCAGCAGCACCTTCAGGCAGCGCACGCCGACGTTGTGGTAGGCGAAGACGACGGCGCTTTGCGCGGCGGCGCGCATCAGCGGCCCACCTTGCGTTTTTCCGGCGCGTCGACGGGCAGTTCCCGCTGGTTCGGACCCTGCTGCTGCAGGATGGTCTGCACCACGTAGCGGGGCCGCGCGCGCACCTGCTGGAAGATGCGTCCGACGTATTCGCCGAGCAGGCCGATGCCGAACAAGATCACGCCCATGAAGAAGAAGGCGATGGCGAACAGGGTGAACACGCCCTCGGCCTCGGCGCCCAGCACGAAGCGGCGCACCAGCAGGAACAGCACCAGCAGGGCCGAGCCGGCCGACAGCGCCATGCCCAGCATGGAGAACATTTGCAGCGGGATCAGCGAAAAGCCGGTGACGAGGTCGAAATTGAGGCGGATCAGGCTGTACAGGGAATACTTCGATTCGCCCGCCGAGCGCTCCTCGTGCTCGACCGTGATCTCGGTCGGCTTGCGCGAGAAGGTGTAGGCCAGCGCCGGCACGAAGGTGTTCACCTCGGCGCACTGGTTGACCAGGTCGATGACGTTGCGGCCGTAGGCGCGCAGCATATTGCCCTGGTCGGTGATCTTGATGTTGGTGATTTTTTCGCGGATGCGGTTCATCATCTTCGAGGCGACGGTGCGCCAGGCCGAATCCTGGCGCTTGCGGCGGATCGAGCCGACGTAGTCGTAGCCTTCGCGCATCTTCGCCACCAGGTGCTTGATCTCCTCCGGCGGATTCTGCAGGTCGGCGTCGAGGGTGACCATGATCTGCCCGCGGGAGGCCTCGAAGCCGGCCAGGATCGCCATGTGCTGACCATAGTTGCCGTTGAACAGGACCACGCGGGTGACGTCGGGGCGCAGGCGGAACTGCTCGGCCAGGATGGACACCGAGTTGTCGCGGCTGCCGTCGTTGACGAACAGGATTTCGTAGGACATGTGCAGGGCGTCGAGGGCCGGGTAGAGGCGCGCGAACAGCGCGGCCAGGCCGGCCTGCTCGTTGTAGATCGGAATGACGACGGACAATTCTGGTTTCATCGGCGCGCCCGTCATTTGATCAGGATGGTTTTGACGGCGGCCACGGCGCGCTCGACGTCGGCGATGGTCATGGCGTAGAACATCGGCAGGGTCACGGTCAGGCGGCCGATTTTCTCGGCGACGGGGAACATGCCCTCGCGGAAGCCGCGCTCCTTGTACATCGTGAACAGGTGTATGGGCGCGTAGTGGTAGCCGGTGCCGATGTTGTGCGTCGCCATCTCGGTCATGAAGGCGGCGCGCGTGCCGGGGCCGCGGTCGGGCAGGATGATCTGGAACAGGTGGCAGTTGCTGTGCTCGAGATCGGCCAGCGGCAGTTGCGCGCCGCTGGCCGCCTCGAAGCCGGCGCCGAACTGCTCGAAGTAATGGCGCGCCAGGGCGCGGCGGTGCGCCGTGATGGCCTCGACATTGGCCAGCTGGCCGATGCCGATGGCGCCCATGATGTCGCTCATATTGTACTTGCCGCCCAGGACGTCGACATCGATGCCGTCGACGCCGCTGCGGGTGACGCCCTGCAGGCGGTACTTCTCGGCCAGGCGGGCCTCCTCGGCGTTGTTGAGCACCAGGCAGCCGCCTTCGCCGGTGGTGATGTTCTTGTTGGCCTGGAAGCTGAAGGAAACGAAGTCGCCGAAGGAGCCGATGCGCTTGCCCTTCCAGCTCGAGCCGATGGCCTGGGCCGCGTCCTCGACCACGCGCAGCTTGTATTTGTCGGCGATGGCGTACAGGCGGTCCATGTCGACCGGCAGGCCGGACAGGTGGACCGGGATGATGGCCCTGGTGCGCGGCGTGATGGCCGCCTCCAGCTTGTCGAGGTCGATGTTGCGGGTCAGCGGGTCGATGTCGGCGAAGACCGGCGTGGCGCCCACCTCGATGATGACGTTGGCCGTGGCGACCCAGGAAATGGGTGTCGTGATGACCTCGTCGCCGGGGCCGATGCCGGCGATGCGCAGCGCGATCTCCATCGTGCAGGTGCCGGAATTGAAGGTGCGCACGGGGCGCCCGCCGAAGTATTCGGACAGTTGCGCCTCGAAGGCTTGCACTTTCGGGCCGCTGGTGATCCAGCCGGAGCGCAGCACCTCGCCGACGGCGGCGATGGTCGCTTCATCGATGGTGGGTTTGGAAAAGGGCAGGAAAGGCAGTGCAGAAGTCATAGGTTTCTCGACGTATTCTATTCGGTAAGGCTGCCCGCGCCGCGCGCGGGTGACATGGCCCCGGCGACGGGGCCGGGGCGGGTAGCGCATATTTTAAATCTTAATCGAATTGCCAGTGCTACTAATTCAAACCGGCAAGGCCCGGGGCCGCCGCCGGCGCTCGCGTTCAGCGGTTGGCGACGACGATGCGGCGGCTGTCCTGCGCCACCAGGCGCAGCGGCACGCCGCGCCGCTGCAGGTCCGCGTAGACCTCGTCGCTGACGATGGCGAGGTCGCGCACGCCGGCCTGGGCGTCGCGCGTCCATTGCACGACGAAGGCGTCGACGGTGGGAATGGACAGCTCCGGTTGTTGCTGCAGGCCGAAGGTGAACTCATCCCGGTAATCGACCAGCGTGACGGTGCGGCGCAGATAGAAGGTCAGCGACTGCTCGTAGGTGCCGACCGAGTAGATCTTGGTGTCCGGCGCCAGTTCGGCCTGGATACGCTCGACCAGCGCGACGCCGGCGCGGTGCTTGCCGTAGGGCTCGAAGCCGGCCAGTATCAACTGGGTGGCGAGGAAGCCGGCGCAGGCCAGGGTCAGCACCGTCATGTCGCGGCGCAGATGGCGCGCGTGCAGCAGGGCCAGCGCGCCGCCGGCCAGGGCGACGAAGGCGGCCGCCAGCACCCAGGGCTGGTAGGCCTGCAGCAGGACCAGCTCGGAGGCGTGCTTGGTGGAGATCTTGACGATCTGCGGCACGAAGGCCAGGCCGGCCGCGCCGACGACGAGCAACAGGGCGGCCGCGCCGACGCGGTTCGGCCGCGAGGCCGTTTCCAGGTAGGCCGCCAGCAGCAGGGCCAGGGCCGGGAAGATCGGCAGGATGTAGCCGGGCAGCTTGGAGCTGGAATAGCTGAAGAAGAAGAAGATGAAGACGGCCCAGACCAGCAGCATCAGCTTGGGCTGGAAGGCGCCGGGGGCGCGCCGCAGGGCGCCGGCCAGGCTTTGCGGCAACAGGCCGAGCCAGGGCATGATGCCGGGAATGAGCATCGCGAAGAAGTAGTACCAGGCGCCTTCGCGGTGGTGGGTCTTCAGCAGGAAGCGCTCGAAATGCTCGTGGATGAAGAAGAAGTGCGGCTGCTCGGGATTCTTCAGCCCAACCAGCACGAACCACGGCGCGGCGACGGCGAAGAAGAGCAGCAGGCCCTTGCCCAGGTGCAGGCGGCCCCAGATGGCCCAGTCGCGCGCGGCCAGGGTGTACAGCACCAGCACGGCGCCCGGCAGCACCAGGCCGATCAAGCCCTTGGCCAGCACCGCCAGCGCCATGCCGGCCCAGCACACCAGCATCCAGTTGCGCCGTTCGCCCGGCGCGGCGTCGTCGCGCTGGGCGATGAGCAGCGCGCACAGGCAGATCGCCATCATGCCCGACAGGCTCATGTCGAGCGAATCGATCTGCCCGGAGGCGACCCAGAACAGGCTGGAGCCGAGGATCAGGCCGGCGTACAGGCCGACGCGCGGGCCGAACACCTTGCGCCCGGCGTGCGCCGTCAGGACCACGCCGAGCAGGCCGCAGACGCCGGTCCACAGGCGCGCCTGCCAGTCGCCCAGGCCGAAGGCGGCGAAGGAGAGGGCGTTCATCCAGGTTT
Organism: Janthinobacterium sp.; assembly: GCA_025356595.1. GTDB lineage: Bacteria > Pseudomonadota > Gammaproteobacteria > Burkholderiales > Burkholderiaceae_D > Janthinobacterium. The sequence goes on from JANXSQ010000167.1 coordinate 41,879, forward strand.
GCAGGGGCGGCTTCTCGAAATACTTGATGCCGTTCAGGCGCGTCGTGATCCAGTCGCCGCTGGCCAGCATCTCGCGGGCCATTTCGGCGTAGCGGCCCTCGTCGGGCGGCACCAGCGTGCGGTAGCCCAGCATGTACAGGGAGATCAGGATGAGGGCCGCGAGCAGCGACCAGACCAGGGTTTTATTGTTGTGCAGGTCGTTCATCAGGCGCTCGCGCCCGTCTCTATGATCAGGGCCAGCGTGGCGCGGCGGCCCTCGCCCATGAGGATGTTGTAGGTGCGGCAGGCGGCCTTGTTGTCCATGCACTCGACGCCGATGCGCGCCATGGTCAGGGCGGCGCTCAGTTTCGGGTGGACGAAGCGCTGGCGCGCGCCGGTGCCGAGGATGACGACGTCGGGCTTGTCGGCCAGGATCTGCGCGAAGTGGGCTTCGGTCAAGTCGTCGAAGGCGGCCACGTTCCAGTCGCGCGGCGGCGTTTCGGGCATGACGAGCAGGCTTCTGGCGAAATGCTTGGCGTTGATTTCAACCCCGCTGTCGTCGTAGCCGGTGACGGTCTGATACTGTTTGGTGGTGCTGGGATGGAGCTTCATGGGCGTGTCCGTGCGTGAAGTGGTCGTCGATGCTTGGGCGGCCCCGACGTGCGGAGGCCGCGCCGAAGGGCGTCAGCATGCCATAAATGGCGAAAAAGCGCGAATTGCGGGCGATAAGTGCGCATATCGGCCGGCGGCGTCATTGTAGCGTTTTTCGCGGACGCTACTATTAAGGTTGATAAAATCGAAGGCTTTCGGCAGAATGGTCATTTCTGCATTGCAGCATGCGCTTGCCGAGCGCCGCCACGCCCATCACGACAGGATTATATTTTGCGACTGATTCAGAAATCGAACAAACTGGCGGATGTCTGCTACGACATCCGCGGCCCGGTCTTGGAGAAGTCCAAGCAGATGGAGGACGAGGGCCACAAGATCATCAAGCTGAATATCGGCAACCTGGCCGTGTTCGGCTTCGATCCGCCGGACGAGATCGTCCACGACATGATCGTCAACCTGCCCAACGCGGCCGGCTACACGGATTCGAAGGGCATGTTCGCGCCGCGCAAGGCCGTCATGCACTACACGCAGAGCAAGAACATCGCCGGCGTCACCATCGACGACATCTACCTGGGCAACGGCGCCTCGGAACTGATCGTGATGGCCATGAACGCCCTGCTCAACGACGGCGACGAGGTGCTGGTGCCGGCGCCCGACTATCCGCTGTGGACGGCGGCCGTCAGCCTGTCCGGCGGCAGCCCGGTGCACTACGTGTGCGACGAGCAGGCCGACTGGTATCCCGACATCGACGACATGCGCCGCAAGATCACCGCCAACACGCGCGCCATCGTCGTCATCAACCCGAACAACCCGACCGGCGCGCTGTACCCGGTCGAAGTGCTCGAGCAGATCATCGAACTGGCGCGCCAGCACCAGTTGATCATCTTCGCCGACGAAATCTACGACAAGACCCTGTACGACATGGCCGAGCACGTGTCCATGGCCTCGCTGGCCGACGACGTGCTGTTCATCACCATGAACGGCCTGTCGAAGAACTACCGTTCCTGCGGCTACCGCGCCGGCTGGATGGTGGTGTCGGGCGAGAAGCGCCACGCCAAGGACTACATCGAGGGCCTCAACATGCTGGCCTCGATGCGCCTGTGCGCCAACGTGCCGGGGCAGTTTGCGATCCAGACTGCGCTGGGCGGCCACCAAAGCATCGCCGAGCTGGTGGGGCCGGGCGGGCGCCTGCTGAAACAGCGCGACCTGGCGCACAAGCTGCTCACCGACATCCCCGGCGTGACGTGCGTGAAGCCGAAGGCGGCGCTGTACATGTTCCCGCGCCTGGACCCGAAGATCTACCCGATCGCCGACGACCAGCAATTCGCCTACGAACTGCTGGCCGAGGAAAAAGTGCTGATCGTCCAGGGCACCGGCTTCAACTGGATCGCGCCGGACCATTTCCGCGTCGTCTTCCTGCCCAACTCGGACGATCTGACCGAAGCCTTCGGCCGCATCGCGCGCTTCCTCGACGGCTACCGCCGCCGCGCCAGCCTGGGCTAACCCAATTAACCTGGCGCCGGCCGGCCCAATGCGGGCCGGCGCCGCAGAAAAGAAGACTATGAAACCTATCAAAGTTGGCCTGCTTGGCCTGGGCACCGTCGGCCTGGGCACCTACAACGTCCTGAAACGCAACCAGGAAGAGATCACCCGCCGCGCCGGGCGCGCCATCGAAATCGTCGCCGTCGCCGACCTGAACACCGAGCGGGCGCTGGAACTGACGGGCGGCTCCTGCGCCGTCGTCGGCGACGCCAGGCTGATCGTCAACGATCCCGAGATCGACATCGTCATCGAACTCATCGGCGGCTACGGCATCGCCAAAGAGCTGGTCCTGCAGGCGATCGCCAACGGCAAGCACGTGGTCACGGCCAACAAGGCGCTGCTGGCCACGCACGGCAACGAAATCTTCGCGGCGGCCCAGGAAAAAGGCGTCATGGTGGCCTTCGAGGCGGCCGTGGCCGGCGGCATCCCCATCATCAAGGCGCTGCGCGAAGGCCTGACGGCCAACCGCATCGAATGGATCGCCGGCATCATCAACGGCACCACCAACTTCATCCTCTCGGAAATGCGCGACAAGGGCCTGGACTTCGGCACGGCGCTGCAACAGGCGCAGGAACTCGGCTACGCCGAAGCCGACCCGACCTTCGACATCGAGGGCGTGGACGCGGCGCACAAGGCCACCATCATGTCGGCGATCGCCTTCGGCATCCCGGTGCAGTTCGCCAAGGCCCACGTGGAGGGCATCACCAAGCTGCAGGCGGTGGACATCCGCTACGCCGAGCAACTCGGTTACCGCATCAAGCTGCTGGGCATCACCAAGCGCGTCAAGGTGAACGGCGGCGAAGGCATCGAACTGCGCGTGCACCCGACCCTGATCCCGAGCAAGCGCCTGATCGCCAACGTCGAAGGAGCCATGAACGCCGTGCTGGTGCACGGCGACGCCGTCGGCGCCACCCTGTACTACGGCAAGGGCGCGGGCGCCGAGCCGACCGCCTCGGCCGTCATCGCCGACCTGGTCGACATCACCCGCCTGGCCACGGCCGATCCGGAGCACCGCGTGCCGCACCTGGCCTTCCAGCCGAACGCGATGACCAACATCGAAATCCTGCCGATGTCGGAAATCACCACCAGCTACTACCTGCGCATGCACGTGGCCGACCGTCCGGGCGTGCTGGCCGACCTGACCCGCATCCTGGCCGACGCGACCATCTCGATCGACGCCATGCTGCAAAAAGAGCCGGCCGAGGGCGAAACCCACACCGACATCGTCATGCTGACGCACCAGACGCAGGAAAAGAACATCGTCGCGGCGATCGCCAAGATGGAAGCGTTGTCCAGCGTGGAAGGCAACGTCACCAAGATCCGGCTTGAGAATTTGAGCTGATTGTTGGATGTTCAGAAAAAAAGCGGCGATCTGATCGCCGCTTTTTTTGTGCCTGGGGGGGGCTACGCAACTGACCCAAAGGCATACGAATCAATAGCTTGCGATGCTAATGAGTTTGACTCGTTCAAGTCAGCCACTTACTCTTCGCTCCCCGGCTCGACCACGGGAGCAGAAAGTTAGCCTAATCGGACAAGCACCGTCTCAAATGCGTTCGTCACTTGGTGACAGAACGTTACCCGTGGGGTGAAGTTAATTTTTGGGGCTGCATGAGTCGAGTTCGCGAAATAAATACGGCGCTACCCTAACCGCGAGGCAAGGGGGTCTTCGTCTGCTCACGAACTAAGTCAGCGAAGAACTTCGCAAGTGGCTGGACATTCTGGTAGGAGCTGGCCTGTTCAAGGGCAGCCATGTAGGGGCTGCGCTGTTGCAGCGGTACGATAGTCCAGACGTAGCCGCCCGTAACGAGCATCGCATTGAAAATGAAACGAGCCAGGCGCCCGTTTCCATCCATATACGGGTGAATGTAGACAAAGAAAAAGTGCCCTAGGACTGCGCGCACCGCCGAGTGTGGTTCGGATGCGAGGAGTTCGAAAAAGACTGGCATGCAATCGCGTACTGCCTCTTTGGACAATGGCACATGCAAAGCGCCACGAATAAACACTTGGTCGTTCCGCCAGCCGGCCAGGTCCGAAGGCTTCAGAATGCCCGCTGTGACGCTTGGGCTAAAGAGTGCCCGATACCAGGAGCTCAACGCCTCATGGAGTGGCCAATTCGAGGGTTTTGTTCGAATGGCCGTTTCAATGTAATCCTTGAGCTTGAGGTGCGCTTCGAAGTAGCCTTTCGCCGCCATCGCGTCTCGGGCCTTTATGTCGTCTCCGTCTGGCTGCCATTGTCCATTCCGTACCTTCTCTATGAGATCGGGGGTGACTCGATAGCCCTCGATAGAAAGCGAATGATAGGCGTCTGTAAGGTATCGCTCCTCCACCTGCGCCAGCGTGTCTTGAACGTTCCCGGGAGCCTTATCTGGAGCAGGGAACTCGTCGATGACTGTCTGCCGCATTTGTTGCCACATCAAACGCAAACGTTGAACGTACGGTGATTCAGGACGGCCGGCTGGAAGTTGCGCGGGTGCAACTTCAAACGGCATCGACTCAGTCACAGTTATGTTCACTGAGCGCATGGTCTCCAGAATCTCGTCTGCGACTTGGCTGCGGCCAATGGCGCGCATTCCGCCGGCAAGCCGTCCTGCGATGTGGGCGTGACCGCCATCGAGAAGAGGACGAAGTAGCTCAGTAAGGTCTTCGAGGCTTGCAAGCGCGATGCGCGCCGCCAATGGCTGCTGAGTAAAAAATGCAGGACCTACCGCCATGAGTGCTGCTGCTAAGGTGGCAAGGCGCAGCCCTCCGGCATCATGCGAGTCCTTGGAGTCGCACAGTTTTGGCGCTCGATATAAGAAAAGAGAGCAGCCATGGGGAAGTTTGACCAGCTGATTATTAGCGGCAAATGCCCATACCTGCAGCTGTTGCGGCAAACTGCGTTCGCCGGTTCTGAGCATCAGCGATTGGTCCGGGGAGAGGTGCCAATCGGCTCCAAATCGCTCCTCGCAGTAGCCGGCGATGAACTCTCGCATGCGTGCGAACCACGCTGATGAGCTTCCGGCCTTCTCATCCGGACGGGATGCAAGATACCAGCCGCGAACGACCTCCTGAATAAAGCCCGATGCCTGCAGCCGCTGGCGGTCCATGCGCGGTAAGTCAGCGCTACGAAGTACGTGTTTGCCAGCCTTCTGCAGATCTGCCAGGAGTGTCAGTGATTTCGCAAGCAATTCCTGCTGGGTAGCCATTGCACTATTCTTAAGTAATTTATTGCACTAGTTAGATGTATTGAGCTTCACTATTTTAATGCAATGTATCACACTAATTTTGAGTATTCAATTTCACTAGTTTGGCGTAGCTCGCGGCGCGTGGGGCGCCAATGCCGGGCGGCCCTGACTCCGACCACCGCCCCGTCGCATACAGGCAACGGGTCCCATTCTGCTTCCCGACAGGGGCCGCAGGTTCAGCCCTCGTTGCCGGCACGGCCCTGGCTTGCGGCCGGACGGCGCAAACCCGCATGAGCGGGCGCTGCTATTTTTTCGCAGCCGCCTCGCCCTTGGCACCCGCGCGCCTGGCGAGCAATGGGATCCGTTCAGTCGCGCTCACATCGCGGATCGCGACATCCCACGCGCCATGCGGAGCGGCGGCGAAAGAAACCGTGTAGACGTGACCCGCCTCGACATCGATGATTTTTTTCAGCGGGAAGCGCGAGCTCGAGCTCGAGGTAGTCAGGTCTATGTGATACGTGTATTCGACGACATGCTTGCCCGGCAAGATCTCTATTTCTCTACCGCCCAGCGTGACCGGAAATTCCGACCGGACGTAGTCGTCCACGAGAATGCCATCGACGCTATACATGTTAATTGCCTGACTATTCAGAAAGACGCCCACGTCGTCGAGTGCGTGCAGATTTCCCGCGTAAACGGGAATCCGCCGGGGAGTCATTGTTGCTGAGCAGGCACTGAGTAAAAGCAATGCGGTGACGCATGCAACAGTGCGAAGTTGATGTTTGAGCATTTGAAAACCAATTAGTTGATGCATGGAAACATTATTGTAGCATCATCTGACTTCACGCCGTCCCAAAAACACCGGCCCGCGACCGCGCGCCGACCCTCGTCCTTAAGCCTGCGGCCGCGTTTCCTGCGCGGCGGCGGGGAAGCTGACCGTGACGCGCAGGCCGCGTCCGCCTGCGCCGTCGGCCAGGCTGACGGCGGCGCCGTGCAGGGCGGCGATGTCGCGCACGATGGCCAGGCCCAGGCCGGCGCCGCCGGGGTTGCGCTCGAGCGCGGCGGCGGCGCGGTAGAAGGGCGCGAAGACGCGCTCGCGCTCGGCGGCGGCGATGCCGGCGCCGTTGTCCTCGACCTCCAGGATGGCGGCTTCGCCGTCGCGCGCCACGCGCAGGCTGACGCTGCCGCCGTCGGCCGTGTAGCGCAGCGCGTTGTCGACCAGGTTGGCCACCAGTTCGTGCAGCAGCAGCGCCTGGCCGTGCACGAGGGCGTCGTCGGCGCCGTCGAGCGACAGGTCGATGCCGCGCGCCACGGCGAGCAGGGCCATCTCCAGTCCCACCTGCTGCAGCACGGCGCGCAGCGACACCGGCGCCATGCCGGCCGCCACGCCGCCGTGTTCGACGCGCGCCAGCGTCAGCAGGCGGTTCGCCAGATGCACGGTGGCGTCGGTGGTGGCGGCGATGGAGCGCACGATGTCGGCCAGCGCGGCCGGGTCGCCGGCGCCGCGCCGGAATTCGCGCTGCGCCAGTTCGGCCTGGGTCTTCAGCACCGTCAGCGGCGTGCGCAACTGGTGCGAGGCGTCGGCGATGAAGCGGCGCTGGCTGGCGATCAGGTCCTGCAGGCGCGCCATCGAGCCGTTCATGGCCGTCACCAGCGGGCGCATCTCGCGGTGCACCAGCGCCGGGTCGACGTCGGACAGGTCGGCCGGGGTGCGCGTCTCGAGCGCGCTTTTCAGGCGCATCAGCGGGCGCAGTACCAGGCGCACGGCGAACCAGACCAGGGTCGCCACGGCCAGCACCATGCCGGCCTGCCACAGCAGCGTGTCGAACAGGATCTGGTTCGACAGGCCGCGCCGCGCGTCCAGCGTTTCGCCCACCTGGATCAGGGCGATGCCGCGCATCGAGTCGTCGTAGACCGGCTGCAGCAGGGCGGCGATGCGGATCGGCTCGCCGTTGTAGTTGGCGTGGTAGAAGCGCACCAGCGCCGGGTAGGCTTCCGAGCGCGGCACGTTGGCGGGCACCGCCGGCAGGTCGTCGTAGCCGGACACCAGTTCGCCGTGGATGCCGGTGACCTTGTAGTAGATGCGCCCCAGGGTGTCGGTCTCGAAGCTGTCGAGGGCGACGTAGGGCACGTCGGCGACGACCTTGCCGCCGACGATGGAGACGCGCTCGGCCAGCGCCCGCGTCGAGGCCAGCAGCGAGCGGTCGTAGGCCATGTCGGCCGCGTCGAGGGCGTTGCGGTAGACCGAGACGGCGTTCAGCGCCACCAGCATGACGAGGGGGATCAGCAACCAGCGCAGCAGTTCGTTGCGCAGGCTGCCCAGCGGCGCGCCGCCGCCCAGGCGGCTCTTCAGGCGCGCCAGCGCGCCGCCCATCTCAGCGCGCCGCCGTCGCGCCGCGCGGCTGCAGCAGGTAGCCGATGCCGCGCAGGGTGGTGATGGCGGCCGCGTCGGGGGCGCCGCTTTCGAGCTTCTTGCGCACGCGGTGGATGTACAGTTCGATGGCGTCGAGGTTGGCGTCGTCCTCCAGCGCGAAGACTTCGTCGAACAGCTTTTCCTTCGACACGGCGCGCCCCGCGCGGGTGATCAGGGCCTCCAGCACGGCGTGCTCGCGCGGCGTCAGCGCCAGCGCCGCGCCGGCGTAGGTGAACATGCGCGTGATGGTGTCGAAGCTGAGCGCGCCGCACTGGTGCACCAGCGCCTCGTTGCCCTGGCTGCGGCGCAGCAGGGCCTTCACGCGCGCCTCCAGTTCGGCCAGTTCGAAGGGCTTGGCCAGGTAGTCGTCGGCGCCCAGGTTGAGGCCCTGCACGCGCTCGTCCAGGCCGCCGCGCGCCGTGAGTATCATCACCGGCGTCTTGGCGCGCGGGCCGCCGCGCGCGCGCAGGCGCTTCAGCACGTCGAGGCCGTCCATGCGCGGCAGCGTCAGGTCGAGCAGCACCAGCGCGTAGTCCTGGGTGTGCAGCAGGGCGTCGGCGTCGGCGCCGTTGTTGACCGTTTCGACCGTCAGGTGGGTGTCGCGCAGGGCCTTGGCCAGCCAGCGCGACAGTTCCAGATGGTCTTCGACTAAGAGTATTCGCATAAATCCCCGCCAGCGCCTTGAAAATCATGCAGTGTAAGCCCAGACGCGGGCGCCCGGCGGGGCCGGCGCCGAATATCGCCGCCGCGACTGTGGCGCGGCGGCGACAGGGCCGCCTTTGAAAGGCAATTGAAAGGTGGCCGGCCCTATAGTCGGGGCCTGATTCATGAGAATGATCAGGCATATCACTAATAACTATATCTGGAGACCCGCATGAAAAAAACCGCAATGTCGCTGGCCGCCGTGGCCGCCCTGGGCGCCGCCTTCGGCGCGCAGGCGCAATCGAACGTCAGCGTCTACGGCTTGCTCGACGCCGGCATCGACAACACCAGCAACGCCAGCGCCGGCAAGGGCTCGATGTCGCGCGTCACCTCGGGCGGCATGAACACCTCGCGCTGGGGCATCCGCGGCAATGAGGATCTGGGCAACGGCCTGAAGGCGGTCTTCCAGCTGGAGGGCGGCATCCTGCTCGACACCGGCGCGGCCGACGGCGCGCTGTTCAAGCGCCAGGCCAACGTCGGCCTGGAGGGCGGCTTCGGACGCGTCGTCGTCGGCCGCTCCTTCACTTCGGTGTACGACTTCGTGCTGCCTTTCGATCCGATGGGTTACGCGCCTTCGTACTCGTGGGCCACCTCGGCAAACGCCACCACGGCGCAGGGCAAGTTGGGCATGACGACCGCCTTCGACAACATGATCAAGTATAGCGGCGAAGCGGGCGGCTTCAAGTTCGGCGCCTCCTACGGCTTCGGCGAGCAGGCCAGCGGCGCGGCCGACGGCGCCAGGTTCGCGCTGGCTTCCTCGTACAGCTTCGGTCCGGTCAGCCTGATGGCGACGTATGAAAAAGCCAACGGCAACACCGTCGCCCCGCTCACCGAGCGCGACAAGACCACCGTCTACCATCTGGGCGCGATGTACTCGAACGGCCCGCTGAAGGTGCAGGCCGCCATGCGCGACTACAAGATGGATCCGGCCAAGCTGGGCGTGGCCGACATCAAGGGCAGCACCTACTGGGGCGGCGTGAGCTACCAGAGCGCGCCTGCCGTGACGCTGACCGGCGCCGTGTATTACCTGAACGTGAAAAACGTCGCCAGCAACGCCGACGCCGATCCGATCATGTACGTGGCCCGCGTCAAGTACGCGCTCTCGAAACGCACCGACCTGTACGTCGCCGCCGCCTACGCCAAGGCCAAGCACGATCTGCTGGTCGGCCTGTCGCGCGACGACGCCGGTTTCGGCACGACCCAGCGCGGCGTCATCGCCGGCATCCAGCACCGCTTCTGAGCGTAGCTCGGGTATAGTCGTGGCAAAGCGCCGGCGCAGGCCACGGCCCGCAGCCGTCCGGTGCGGGTCCGCCTCCCGCCCGCGCTTTGCGTAACAGTTCCGGCCACCCCGGTGGCCGGCGTTTCACACCTTTCACGGAGTCGCGATGGCGCAACGATGGAGCAAGACGGCGGCGGCCCTGCTGCTGGCGGCGGCGCTGCCGGCCGGCGCCACCACGGTCGAGTGCATCGTGCCGTCCAAGCCGGGCGGCGCCATGGACCTGACCTGCAAGCTGGCGCAGCAGGGCTTCGCGCTGCAGCCCGAGGCGGCGCCGAAACAGGTGCACATCAGTTATCTGCCGGGCGGCATCGGCGCCGTGGCCTGGCATTCGATGGTCTCGCAGCGCCGCCGCGCCGAGCCGGACACGCTGGTGGTGTTTTCCGGCGGTTCGCTGCTCAATCTGGCGCAGGGCAAGTTCGGCAAGGCCAGCGCCGCCGACGTGCGCTGGGTCGCCGCGCTGGGCGCCGACTACGGCATGATCGCGGTGCGCAAGGATTCGCCCTACAAGACGCTGGCCGACCTGGTCGCCGCCCTGAAGCGGCATCCCGAGCAGGTGCTGATCGGCGTCTCCGGCACCATCGGCAGCCAGGACTGGGTGAAGATGGCGCTGGTGGCGAAGCAGGCCGGCGTCAACCCGCGCGCGCTGCGCTTCGTCGCGCTCGAGGGCGGCGGCGAAGCCTTCACGGCGCTGCAGGCCAGTTATGTGCAGGTGGTGCCGGGCGACGCCTCGGAGGCCACCCTGAACTACGGCCGCGGCAACACGCGCGTGCTGGCGGTGCTGTCGGAACAGCGCCTGCCGGGCGTGCTGGCCGACGTGCCGACGGCGCGCGAGCAGGGCGTCGACGTGGTCTGGCCCATCATCCGCGGCGTCTGGATGGGGCCGCAGGTCAGCGAGGCCGACTACCAGCGCTGGGTGGCGACCTTCGGGCGCATGTTGGAGAACAAGCAGTTCGCGCAATTGCGCGCCGCCCACGGCCTGTATCCCTTCGGCCTGACGGGCGCGGCGCTGACCGAGTATGTCAGGAAGGCCGTGGACGATTACGGCAAACGCGCCAGCGAACTGGGGCTGGTGCGCTGAGGGGCGCCGCCGGGCGGCGCGGCAGCGGGCCCGGTGCCTGGTGTTGGGTAGTGAACAAGCCGCTCAGGCGGATAAAAAATCAACGATAACGGAGATACGACATGCTGAAAAAAACCATCCTCGCCACGGCGCTGGCAACCCTGGCCTCGGCCGCGCTGGCGCAGGTGCCGGCCGGCTATCCGGCCGATTACCAGAAGATCATCGACGCGGCCAAAAAAGAGGGCAAGGTGGTGATCTACGGCGCCACCGACAGCAAGGCCGCCGCGCCGCTGATCAAGGATTTCAGCGCCCTGTATCCGGGCATTTCGGTCGAGTACAACGACATGAATTCGACCGAGGTGTACAACCGCTTCATCTCCGAGGTGGCGGCCGGCGGCAACACCGCCGACGTCATGTGGTCGTCGGCGATGGACCTGCAGATGCGCCTGGCCTCGGACGGCTACGCGCTGAAATACAAATCGGTGGAATCGTCCAAGATCCCCGGCTGGGCGCTGTGGGACGACATGGCCTACGGCACCACCTTCGAGCCGGCCGCCATCGTCTACAACAAGCGCCTGGTCGACGCCAAGGAGGTGCCGCAGACGCACGCCGACTTCGCCAAGCTGATCGCGCTGCCGAAGTTCAAGGACAAGGTCACCACCTACGACATCGAGAAATCCGGCGTCGGCTTCATGTTCATGACCCAGGACGCCAAGGAATTCGGCAAATTCCTCGAGCTGGAGAACGCCTTCGGCGCGGCCAAGGTGCGCGTGCAGTCGTCCACCGGCACGATGATGGAGCGCATCTCCTCGGGCGAGAACCTGATCGGCTACAACGTGCTGGGCTCCTACGCGCTGGTGCGCGCCAAGACCGATCCCTCGATCGGCGTGGTGCTGCCGAAGGACTACACGCTGATTTTGTCGCGCGTCCAGTTCATCAACAAGGCGGCCAAGAACGTCAACGCCGCCAAGCTGTGGATGGACTACCTGCTCTCGCACCGCGGCCAGACCGTCATCGCCAACGGCTCGAAACTGTTCGCCATCCGCGCCGACGTGACGGGCGAAACCACCTCGGCCGACCTGATCAAGCAGATCGGCGCGGCCAACGTCAAGCCGGTGCCGGTGCATCCGATCATCCTGCAGTTCCTCGGCCCGGCCAAGCGCATGGCCTTCCTGAAACAGTGGAAAGAAACGGCCGGCAAGAAGTAAATCGCGTCGGCCAGCCGCCACGCCCATAGCCTTATTGCGGGGCCGGACCCAGCCGGTCCGCCCCGCGCCCGGCGCCGTGTTCCCGCGGCGCAGGGCCCCCTCACGATCGGATTTTTCATGCACACTGCAACCCTTGCGCGCCCCAGCCGGCTGCGCCTGAACTGGCCGCGCGGCGTCGTGGTGACGCTCACCTGCGTCGCCATCTTCCTGCCGCTCTTCCTGATTTTCTACCAGAGCTTCCTGTCCGCGCCCTTCTTCATGCCGGTCAAGGAGTTCGGTTTCGATTCCTACCGCTTCATCTTCGACGACCCCGACTTCGGCATGGCCTTCAAGAACGGCATGATCCTGGCCACCGGCCTGGCCGTGATCGCCGTGCCGCTGGGCGGCATGCTGGCCTTCCTGATGGTGCGCACCGATCTGCCGGGACGGGGCTGGATCGCGCCCATGCTGCTGGTGCCGATCTTCGTCTCGCCGATGGTGATGGGCTTCGGCTACGTCGTCTCGATGGGGCCGGTGGGCTTCTACTCGCTGTGGGCCAAGCAGCTGCTCGGCTTCATCCCGTGGAACATCTATTCCTTCACCAGCATCGTCATCATCGCCGGCCTGACCCACGTGCCGCACGTCTACCTGTACGCCTCGTCGGCGCTGAAAAGCCTCGGTTCGGACGTCGAGGAGGCGGCCCGCGTGGCCGGCGCCTCGCCGATCCAGGTCATGCTCAACGTCTCGCTGCCGATGATCATGCCGGCCCTGGCCTACGCCGGCGTGCTGGTGTTCTTCCTCGGCTTCGAGGTCTTCGGCCTGGTGCTGGTGCTGGGCGATCCGGAGGGCCACCTGGTGCTGGCCACCTATCTGTACAAGCTCACCAACAAACTGGGCACGCCGTCCTACCACCTGATGGCCGCCGTCGCCGTCTGCCTGGTGATGGTGACGATGCCGCTGGTGATGCTGCAGCGCTGGTTGCTGAAGTCGGCCAACAAATACGTCTCGATCAAGGGCAAGGGCGCGCGCAGCAAGGCCATGCCGCTGGGCCGCTGGAAGTGGTTGGCCTTCGCCCTGCTGGCCGGTTGGCTGCTGTTCACCATCATCCTGCCGATCTCCGGCATCGTGCTGCGCTCCTTCGTCGAATACTGGGGCGAGGGCGTCAGGCTGGCCGACGTGCTGACCCTGCAGCACTTCCGCGACATCCTCGACCAGCCCTCGCTGATGCGCGGCATCCTCAACACGGTCCTGATCGGCGTCGTCGGCGGCGCGCTGGCCGTGGTCTGCTACTGCGCCATCGCGCTGGCCATGCACCGCAAGCCGGACGGCATCACCCGCCTGCTCGACTACAGCGTGCTGGTGCCGCGCGCCATTCCGGGCCTGCTGGCCGGCCTGTCCTTCCTGTGGGTCTTCCTGTTCGTGCCGGCCTGGCTGGACGGTTTCCTGAAGACGATGGACAACGGCGTCGCCGTCTGGCTCAGCGGGCATGTGATTCCGCTGCTGCGCGAGGTGCGCTCGACCATCTTCGCGCTGTGGTTGGCGTATTCGGTGGTGTGGTTGGCCTACGGCATGCGCCTGATCTCGACGGCGCTGCTGCAGGTCGGCCCCGAGCTGGAGGAGGCGGCGCGCGCGGTCGGCGCCAGCCGCGGCCAGGTGACGCGCGACGTCACGCTGCCGCTGGTCAAATTCGGCCTGCTGGGCGCCTGGCTGATGGTCTTCCTGATCTTCGAGCGCGAGTATTCGACCGGCGTCTACCTGCTCTCGCCGGGCACCGAGGTGATCGGCGCGATGCTGGTCTCGCTGTGGGCGGGCGGTTCGACCGACCTGGTGGCGGCGCTGTCCTTCATCAACATCTCCCTGGTGGCCATCGGCCTGGGCCTGGCCCTGCGTTTCGGCGTCAAGCTGCACAACTAATTCAACTATAACGAGACCGAATATGAACGAATTATCCGTCAATGAGCTGTACCTCGATTACGGCACGGGCGCCTCCGCCAACGCCATCCTGAAGGGTGTCTCGATGCACCTGAAAAAAGGCGAAGTGGTGGCCTTGCTGGGCCCCTCGGGCAGCGGCAAGACCACCCTGCTGCGCGCCGTCGCCGGCCTGGAAAGCCCGAAGCAGGGCAGCATCCACATCGGCGAACGCCAGGTCTTCGACGGCGCGCGGCGCTTCGAGATGCCGGCCGAACAGCGCAACCTGGGCCTGGTGTTCCAGTCCTACGCCCTGTGGCCGCACAAGACCGTCTTCGACAACGTCGCCTACGGCCTGAAGCTGCGCAAGATGGCCAGCGGCGAGATCGCCAACCGCGTCAACGAGGTGCTGGGCCAGCTCGGCCTGGGCCACCTGGGCGAGCGCTTCCCGCACCAATTGTCCGGCGGCCAGCAGCAGCGCGTGGCGATCGCCCGCGCGCTGGTCTACAACCCGCCCGTGATCCTGCTCGACGAACCGCTCTCGAACCTGGACGCCAAGCTGCGCGAAGAGGCGCGCGCCTTCCTGCGCGAGCTGATCGTGCGCCTGGGCCTGTCGGCGCTGATGGTCACGCACGACCAGGCCGAGGCGATGGCGATCTCCGACCGCATCCTGCTGCTCAACAACGGCAAGATCGAGCAGCAGGGCGCGCCGCAAAGCATGTACGAGACGCCCGACACCCTGTTCACGGCCGAGTTCATGGGCAGCAACAACCGCCTGCCGGGCCAGGTGATCCAGCGCGACGGCAGCAGCGTGCGCCTGAACGTCGACGGCGTGACGATGCAGGGCACGGCGCGCGGCCTGAACACGGGCGCCGACGTGGCCACCGTGATCCGCGTCGAGGAGGTCAAGATCAGCGCCACGCAGGTGGACAACGCGCTCGAATTGCCGCTGCTGACCTGCATGTATCTGGGCGACCGCTGGGAATGCCTGTTCCACCGCAGCGGCCACAACGAGATCAGCCTGCGCGCCTACTCGAAGCACAAGCTCGAGGCCGGCAAGTACTGGTTGCACATGCCGGCCGACAAGCTCTGGGTTTTTTAAAGACCGCCGACGCGGTCCGGATAACGCCACGCTCATCCGGGCCGCGCATGCGCCGGCAATAACAGCGGCGCTCCCATTCTCCCTTCCCCGCAAGGCGGCGCAATTAACTTCGCGCGCCGCCGCCTATTCCCTGGCGTCCCGCCATAACCTCCCGCTATCGCCGTTGCTGTAACGCAACGCCGCATGGATGCTCGCTTGCTGGCCCATCGGCGCCCGGCGCGGCGGGCGGACGCCGTCCCGGCCGTGGCTGGTTTAAGATAAAAATTAATAAAAGTTGCCGTGCAGGTATTTTATTCGGACGAATCCTACACCGTTCGTTTATAATTTAAAAAGAACACCGGCTGAAAATCGCGCTACCATCGGGCGGATTCGGCCATTTTTATTTTGGGCTCGGGGAAATATTTATAATGCGCACTCAGGGCGTCAGTTTTTCGATCGCCAGGCACGCGGCCTGGGCCCCCGGCCTGGACACGCCGGAAGCGTGGCGGGAATGGGCGCGCGCGCCATTCCCCATCGTCGCCGGGGCCGAGGCGGGCGTGCGCGGGATGGCGCCCATGTTGCGCCGGCGCGCCGGCGCGCTCGGCAAGATGGCGCTGGAGGTGGCCTATGAGTGCCTGGAAGAGCGCCGCGACGTGCCGACCGTGTTCTGTTCGCGCCACGGCGAGGTGGCGCGCGCCGTCGATTTGCTGGGCGCCCTGGCGCGCGGCGAGTTGCTTTCGCCGACGGCCTTCGGCATGGCCGTGCACAACGCCAGCGCCGGCCTGTTCTCGATCGCCCGCGCCGACCGGGCCAACCATGTCGCCCTGGCCGGCGGCGCCAGCACCATCGAACACGCGGTGATCGAAGCCTGCGGCCTGCTGGCCGACGGCGCGCCCATGGTCTTGCTGGTGGCCTGCGACACGGCCTTGCCGGCGCCCTTCGGCGCCTTCGAGGATTGCGCCGAACAGCCGCACGCCTGGGCCTGGCTGATGGTGCCGGCCGGCGCCGCGCCGTTCACGCTCAGCTGGAGCGCCGACGCGGCGCCCGCGCCGGCGCGGCAGCAGCCGGGCGGCCTGGAGGTGCTGCGCTTCCAGCTGGGCGGCGCGGCCGAACTGGAGCGCCGCGCCAGCGGACGGCGCTGGCGCTGGTCGCGCCATGCGTGAACGGCTCTCGCGCGGCTGGCGCCTGTGCGCCACCGGCCTGAGTTTCGTCCTGTTCGGCATCGGCGGCCTGGCGCTGCGGCTGCTCGTTTTCCCGCTGCTGAATCTGCTGATCCGGCACACGCAGCGGCGCATCGCCGTCGCGCGCACGGTGATACGCCTGACCTTCCGCGCCTATATCGGCGTGATGCGCGGCCTGGGCGTGCTGCGCTACGAGATCAGCGGCCTGGAAAAGCTGGAGCGGGGCGGTTTGCTGATACTGGCCAACCACCCGACGCTGATCGACACGATTTTCCTGATGGCCTTCGTGAAGCGCGCCGATTGCGTCGTCAAGGGCGCACTATGGGACAATCCGTTCACGCGCGGCCCGGTGCGCGCGGCCGGCTACATCAACAACGCCAACGGCGTCGACCTGGTGGCCGATTGCATCGCCTCCTTGCGGCGCGGCAACAACCTGATCATCTTCCCGGAGGGCACGCGCACCCCGGCCGACGGGGTCATCAGCCTGAAGCGGGGCGCCGCCAACATCGCCGTGCGCGGCGCGCGCGACATGACGCCGGTGCGCATCAGCTGCCAGCCCTCGACGCTGGGCAAGGGCGAAAAATGGTGGAAGGTGCCGGCGCGGCGGGTGCAGTTCCGCATCGCCGTGCAGGACGACCTGGCCATAGCCGGTTTTATCGGCGGCGGCGCCAGCGAAGTGATGGCGGCGCGCGCCTTGACGACTTATTTGCAACATTATTTTACGGGGACATCAGAGAACCATGCTTGAACAGGAAGTGAAAGAACTTATCATCGAGGCCTTGCAGCTGGAAGACATCGGCGTCGACGACATCGACACCGACGCGCCCTTGTTCGTCGAAGGACTGGGTCTCGATTCCATCGACGCGCTGGAACTGGGCGTCGCCTTGCAGCAGAAGTATGGCATTTCCCTGTCGGCCGACGCCGAGGACACGCGGCGCCATTTCGCGTCGGTGCGCGCGCTGGCGGCCATGGTCGTCAGTCTTAGAAAGAAGTAAGGAGTACGGTATGGTAGTGATGAGTGAAATGAGCCGCAACGAGTTGTACACCTGGGTGGTCGACCTGCTGGCCGAGATGTTCGAGCTGGACCGGGCGGAGCTGACGCCGCAGTCGAACCTGTATTCGGAGCTCGACATCGACAGCATCGACGCCGTCGACCTGGCGGTGAAGCTGAAGCAGTTGACCGGCAAGCGCCTGCAGCCGGAAGTGTTCAAGACCATCCGCACGATCGACGACGTGGTGAACGCCTTGCTGGGCGTGGCGGCGGAGCAGGCGGCTTAAAGTGTGGCTGACCGCGTTGACGGCGTTGATCACGCTGCTGTATCCCCTGGCGATCTGGTACGGCCAGGGTCAGATCGAACCGCGCTGGCTGGCCGGCCTGCTGTTGCTGGCGGCCGCCACCCGGCTGCCGTCGCTGAAGCTGGGCGGGGCGGCGCGCTGGTCGGTGGCCGGCGCCATGCTGCTGGTCGGCTGCGCCATCTGGAGCAATCTGCTGCTGCCCCTGAAACTGTATCCGGTGCTGGTGAACGGCGCGCTGCTGATCGTCTTCGCCTACAGCCTGGGCGCGCCGCAGTCCATCATCGAACGCCTGGCGCGCCTGCGCGAGCCGGACTTCCCGCCCGCCGCCGTGGCCTACACGCGCCGCGTCACGCAGGTCTGGTGCGGCTTCTTCCTCGTCAACGGCGGCGTCGCCCTGGGCACCGCGCTGTGGGCCTCGGACGCCGTCTGGTCGCTGTACACCGGCGTGATCGCCTATCTGCTGATGGGCCTGCTGTTCGGCGCCGAGTATCTCGCGCGCCGGCGCTTCAAACGCTCGCACCATGTCCGATAGCCTGAATCTCCTGGCGGCGCGGCTGGCCGCGCGCGGCCCCGATTTCATCGTCGGCTGGCGCGCCGGCGCCGCCGTGCGCAACGACGCCTTCGGCGCGCGCGCGCGCGCCTGGGCCGCGCTGCTGCGGCGCCGGCCCGGCCGCCACTACGCCCTGTATCTCGAGGACAGCGTCGAATTCGCCGCCGCCCTGCTGGGCGCCTGGCAGGCCGGCAAGACCGTCTGGCTCAGCGCCGACACCCTGGCCGCCAGTTGCGCCGCGCTGGCCGCCTCGGTGGACGGCTTCCTCGGCGAATTCCCTGCCGCGCTGGCGCCCCTGGCGCCGGCGCCCGGCGACGGCGACGATGAGGGCGCGCCGCTGGCGCTGGACGCGGACGGCGCCGCGCTGGTGGTGCACACCTCCGGCAGCACCGGCGCCGCGCAGGCGGTGCCGAAGCGGCTGGCGCAACTGGCCAGCGAGGTGACGGCGCTGGAAAGCCTGTTCGGCGCCCAGCTGGGCGACGCCGCCATCGTCGCCACGGTGTCGCACCAGCACATCTACGGCCTGCTGTTCAAGGTGCTGTGGCCGCTGGCGGCCGGGCGCGCCATCGTCGCCCACAGCGTCAGCTTCTCCGAACAACTGGCCCTGCTGCTGGCCGAGCGCCCCTGCGCGCTGGTGGCCAGCCCGGCCCATCTGAAGCGCCTGCCGGCGCACCTCGACTGGCGCGCCGGCGCGGCGCAACTGCGCGCCGTGTTCTCTTCCGGCGGCCCGCTGGCGCCGGACGACGCGCGCGCCACCGGCGCCATGCTGGGACGGGTGCCGGCGGAAGTCTACGGCAGTTCGGAGACGGGCGGCATCGCCTGGCGCCGCCGCGACGCCGGCAGCGACGAATCCTGGCTGGCCTTCCCGAACGTGGACTGGCGCGTGGCCGAGGCGGAGGGGGCGCTCGAAGTGCGCTCGCCGCACCTGGCCGACGCCGGCTGGCTGCGCTTGGCCGACCGCGTCCGCGCCGCCGGGGAAGGGCGCTTCCAGCTGCTCGGGCGCAGCGACCGCATCGTCAAGATCGAAGAGAAGCGCATCTCGCTGGACGGCGTCGAAGCGGCGCTGGCGGCCTCGCCGCTGGTGGCCGAGGCGCGCGTGCTGCTGTGCGCGCCCGCGCCGGGCCGGCGCCAGACCCTGGCCGCCTTCGTCGTCCTGTCCGCCGCCGGCCGCGCCGCGCTGGACGGCGCCGGCAAGGCGGCCCTGAACGCCCGCCTGCGCGCCGCGCTGGGCGGCGCCGTCGACGCCGTGGCGCTGCCGCGGCGCTGGCGTTATCTGGAGCGCCTGCCCGTCAACGCGCAGGGCAAGACCACCCAGGCCATGCTGCTGGCGCTGCTCGACGAGGCGCGCCCGCTGCGTCCGCACCTGCGCCTGCTCGAGCGCGCGGCGGAGCGCGTGCTGCTGGAGATCAGCGTGCCGGCCAATCTGCTCTACCTGGACGGCCATTTCAGCGAGGCGCCCATCCTGCCCGGCGTGGTGCAGGTCGACTGGGCCATCGCCTACGGGCGCGAGTACTTCGCGCTGCCGGCGCGCTTCCTGGCCATCCACGCGCTGAAGTTCCAGCACGTGGTGCGGCCCGACGCGCCGCTGCGCCTGGAACTGCTGCACGACGCCGCCAAGGGCAGCCTGACCTTCCGCTACCTGTCCGACAGCGGCCAGCACGCCAGTGGCCGCATCCTGTTCGGCGCCGCCGACGACACCCCAACCGCAAAGACCGCATGCTAGATAAAACCTTTTCCCCCGTCCGCCAGAGCGCCTTCGCCGCCCGTTTCGAGGCGCAGAAAATCGCCTTCGGGCCGGTGGTCTTCCAGTGCGTGCGCTACGCCTGGAAGCGCGGCATGCTGCAGGCCCTGGCCGACGCCGGCAAGGACGGCCTGGCCGTGGCCGAGATGGCCGCCGGCGGGCAGTGGAGCGAATACGCGCTGAAGGTGACGCTGGAGTCGTGCCTGTCGGCCGGCGTCGTCGCGCTGCGCGGCGGGCGCTATGTGCTCGACAAGGTCGGCTATTGCGTGCTGACCGACAAGATCACCCAGATCAACCTCGATTTCAACCACGACGTCTGCTACCGGGGCTTGTTCGACCTCGACCGCTCGCTCGACCAGGAGGCGCCGCTCGGCCTGCGGACGCTGGGCGACTGGCCGACCCTGTACGAGGGCATGGCGGAACTGCCGGAGCCGGCCAAGGGCAGTTGGTTCGCCTTCGACCATCATTATTCCGACACCTCCTTCCCGACCATCCTGCCGGACGTCTTCGCCACGGCGCCGCGGCGCGTGATGGACATCGGCGCCAACACGGGCAAGTTCAGCTGCGCCGCGCTGGCCTACCAGACTAAGGTGGAGTTGCACCTGGTCGACCTGGCGCGCCAACTGGCCGTGGCCGACGCCGCGCTGCGGGAAGCGGGCGTGCGCGAACGGGCCCAGTTGCACGCCGTCGACCTGCTCGACGACGCGGCCGCGCTGGAGGCCGGCATGGACTTGATCTGGATGAGCCAGTTCCTCAGCTGCTTCAGCGAGGCGGCCATCGCCAGCATCCTGCGCCGCGTCGCGGCCGCGCTGGCGCCGGGCGGCCAGGTGCTGATCATGGACACCTTCTGGGACCGCCAGCAGTACGACATCGCCGCCTACTGCCTGATCAACACCTCGCCGTACTTCACGGCCATGGCCAGCGGCAACAGCAAGATCTACGAAAGCGCCGACTATGTGCGCCTGGCCGGGGAGGCCGGACTGGAACTGCTGACCAGCCGCGACGGCATCGGTTATTGCCACTCGCTGCTGCGCTTCGGCCGCGCCGGGGCGGCCGATGTTTAAACCCTGCATCGTCGTCCCCGTGTACAACCACGAGCACGCGGTGACGGCCGTGGTGCAGGGCTTGCTGCGGCACGGCCTGCACTGCATCCTGGTCGACGACGGCAGCGCGGCGCCCTGCGCGCGCGCGCTGGACGCGCTGGCGCTGGCCGAGCCAAGCCGCATCACGCTGCTGCGCCACGCCGTCAACCAAGGCAAGGGCGCGGCGGTGCTGAGCGGCTTCGCCGAGGCGGGCCGGCGCGGCTACAGCCATCTGCTGCAGATCGACGCCGACGGCCAGCACGACGGCGCCGACGTGCCGCGCTTCCTGGCCCAGGCCGGTGCGCATCCGGCCGCCGTCATCGCCGGCTGTCCCGTGTACGACGCCTCGGTGCCGGCGGCGCGCCTGTACGGCCGCTACGCCACCCACATCTGGGTGTGGATCAACACCCTGTCGCTGCAGATCAAGGATTCGATGTGCGGCTTCCGCGTTTATCCGGTGGCGCCGGTGCTGGCGCTGGCGCGCGCCGGCGCGCTGGGCCGGCGCATGAATTTCGACACCGACATCCTGGTGCGCCTGTACTGGGCCGGGCTGGAGGTGCGCAACCTGCCGACCCGGGTCGCCTATCCGGCCGACGGCGTCTCGCACTTCCGCCTGTGGCGGGACAATGTGCTGATCACGCGCATGCACACGCAACTGTTCTTCGGCATGCTGTGGCGCTTGCCGCGCCTGCTGGCGCGCCATTGGCGGCGCCCGTGAGCGGCGCGCCGCGCCACTGGGCCGCGATCAACGAAGTGAGCTTCGTGGCCGGCATGCGCTTCCTGTTCTGGGTCTGCCGCGTGTTCGGCCGCTGGCCCTTCCGCGTCCTGCTGTATCCGGTGCTGGGCTGGTATGTGCTGAGCAAGCCTCGGCCGCGGCGCGCCTCCGCCGACTACCTGCGCCGCGTGCGCCTGGCCGGCGCCGCCCCGGTGCCCGGCGTGCTGCGCCATTTCGCCGCCTTCGCCGAGAGCATCCTCGACAAGATGCTGCTGTGGGGCGGCCTGTTCGACGCCGCCAGCGTCAGCTTCCACGGCCAGGACACGGTCGAGCGCAGCCTGGGCCGGGGGCAGGGCGCGCTGCTGATCTGCTCGCATTTCGGCAACCTGGAGCTGTGCCGCGTGCTCTCCCGCCAACGGCCCGGCCTGAGGCTGACGGTGCTGGTGCACACCAAGCACGCGCAAGCCTTCAACCGCATGCTGGCGCGCCTGAACCCGGACAGCCAGTTGAACCTGATGCAGGTGAGCGAGATGACGCCGGCCACCGCCATGCTGCTGGCCGAGCGCATCGCCGCCGGCGAATTCGTCGTCATCGCCGGCGACCGCGTTCCCGTCTCGCCCCGTCCGCGCGTGGCCGTGGCCGATTTCCTCGGCGCGCCGGCGGCCTTTCCGGTCGGTCCCTACGTGCTGGCCAGCATACTCAAATGCCCGGTGTACCTGCTGTTCTCGATGCGCAGCGGCGCCCGCTCCGAGGTGCATTTCGAGCTGTTCCGCGAGTCGCTGCGGCTGCCGCGCCAGGGCCGCGACGCGGCGCTGGCGGCGCTGGCCGGCGACTACGCGGCGCGCCTGCAGCACTTCTGCCTGCGCGCGCCGCTGCAATGGTTTAATTTTTTCGATTTTTGGCATTTACCCGAACTGGACACTCCCGATGCTTCCCGCTGAACTGAACCATCCCCGCCGCGCCGTGCGCTTCGACCGCGAGCGCCTGTGCATCGAAGACATCGTCGACATCGCCCACGGCCGCGCCGACGCCACCCTGTCGGACGATCCGGTGTTCCGCGCCGCCATCGCGCGCGGCGCCGACTTCCTCGACCGCCTGCTGCGCGAGGACGGCACCATCTACGGCGTCACCACCGGCTACGGCGACTCCTGCACGGTGACGGTGCCGCCCGAACTGGTGGCCGAACTGCCGCACCACCTGTACACCTACCACGGCTGCGGCCTGGGCGAATACTTCAATCCGGCGCAGACGCGCGCCGTCATGGCGGCGCGCCTGGCCTCGCTGTGCAAGGGTTACTCGGGCGTCAGCGTCGCCCTGCTGGAGCAGATCGCGCGCCTGCTCGACGCCGGCCTGCTGCCCCTGATCCCCTCGGAGGGCTCGGTCGGCGCCAGCGGCGACCTGACGCCGCTGTCCTACCTGGCGGCGGTGCTGTGCGGCGAGCGCGAAGTGTGGCGCGACGGCGCGCAGCTGCCGGCCGCGCAGGCGCTGCGCGAGGCCGGCATCGCGCCGCTGCGCCTGCGCCCGAAGGAGGGCCTGGCGATCATGAACGGCACCGCCGTGATGACGGCGCTGGCCTGCCTGGCCTACGACCGCGCCGCCTATCTGGCCAAATTGTGCACGCGGATCACGGCCATGGCCTCCTTCGCGCTGGACGGCAACGCCCACCATTTCGACGCGGTCCTGTTCTCGGTGAAGCCGCATCCGGGCATGCAGCAGGTGGCCGCCTGGTTGCGCAGCGACCTGCCCACCGAGCAGTGGGAACGCAACGGCAAGCGCCTGCAGGACCGCTATTCGATCCGCTGCGCGCCGCACGTCATCGGCGTGCTGGCCGACGCGCTGCCCTGGTTCCGCTCTTCCATCGAGAATGAGCTCAACAGCGCCAACGACAATCCCATCATCGACGCCGAGGGCGAGCGCGTGCTGCACGGCGGCCATTTCTACGGCGGCCACATCGCCTTCGCCATGGACAGCATGAAGAACACGGTGGCCAACCTGGCCGACCTGCTGGACCGGCAGATGGCGCTGCTGGTCGACAGCCGCTACAACCACGGCCTGCCGGCCAATCTGTCCGGCGCCACCGGGCCGCGCGCGGCCATCAACCACGGCCTGAAGGCGCTGCAGATCAGCGCCTCGGCGTGGACGGCGGAGGCGCTCAAGCTGACCATGCCGGCCTCGGTGTTCTCGCGCTCGACCGAGTGCCACAACCAGGACAAGGTCAGCATGGGCACCATCGCCGCGCGCGACTGCCTGCGCGTGCTGGAACTGACCGAGCAGGTGGTCGCCGCGCTGCTGATCACGGTGCGCCAGGGCGTCTGGCTGCGCTGCCGCGAGAATCCCGCCGTGGCGCCGCAGGCCGCGCTGACGCGCATGATGGAGGCGCTGGGCGCCGACATCGCCCCGGTCGAGGAGGATCGCCGCCTGGAGCCGGACCTGCGCCTGCTGATCGAGCGCATCCGCGCCCAGGCCTGGGATTTGTATGCGTAAGGGCGCGCCGGCCAGCCGCTGGTACGCCGAGGTGGAGATGCAGGTGCAGTTCTTCGACCTCGATCCGATGGAGATCGTCTGGCACGGGCGCTACGTCAAGTACCTCGAAGTGGTGCGCTGCGCCCTGCTCGACAAGATAGGCTACAACTACGTGCAGATGAAGGCTTCCGGCTTCGCCTGGCCGGTCATCGACATGCACCTGCGCTACGTCGCGCCGGCCACCTTCGGCCAGCGCCTGAAGCTGCGCGCCGACCTGGTGGAGTGGGAAAACCGCCTGAAGATCGACTATCTGATCAGCGACGCCGTGACCGGCAAGCGCCTCAACAAGGCCAGCACGGTCCAGGTCGCGGTCGCCATCGGCAGCGGCGAGATGTGCTTCGCCTCGCCGCCCGTCCTGTTTGAAAAATTGGGAGTGGAACCGACATGAAACGCATCATTTTGAGCCTGGCGCTGCTGGCCCTGGCGCCCCCGGCGCCGGCCGCCGCGCCGGTGGCGAAGATCCAGTCCCTGCTGGCGAAACCGAAGGTGCTGTGCGGTCGCTTCGACCAGAGCAAGCAACTGGCCGGCATGAAGAAGCCGCTGGCGGCGAACGGGCGCTTCTGCGTCGTGGCCGGCAAGGGCGTACTGTGGCGCACCCTGCAACCGTTCCCGAACACCCTGCGCCTGACGCGCGACGAGATCGTCCACTTCCAGGGCGAGCGCGTGGCCATGCGCCTGGACGCGAAGACCGAGCCGGTGGTGCGCATGATTAACGGCGTGCTGTTCGCGCTGCTGGCCGGCGACCTGGCGCAGCTGGAGACGCTGTTCGAGGTGGACGGCACGGTGGACGGCGGCAACTGGCAGGTGGCGCTGAAGGCGCGCGAGCCGGCGCTGGCGAAGGCCGTCGGCAGCATCAGGCTGGACGGCGCCGCCTACGTGAAGAACATCGCCATCAGCGAGGCCAGCGGCGACCGCACCAGCATCGTCTTCTCGGCCATCCAGAGCGGCGACGCCGCCATCACGGCGGAAGAGGCGGCGCTGTTTTGAGGCGCGCCAGAACCTGGGCGGCGCTATGGGCGGTGGTGGTGTGCCTGCTGCTGGGGCATAACGCCTACCTGTGGTTGGTGCAGCGCATCGTGCCCGACACCGACATCCTGGCCCTGCTGCCGGTGCAGCAGCGCGACCCGGTGCTGCAGCAATCCTTCGGCCACATGGTCGACGCGGCCCAGCAGCGCCTGGTGATCCTGGTCGGCGCCGAGGACTGGGGCGACGCCCGGCGCGCCGCCGACGCCTACGGCGCCGTGCTGGCGACCCGCCCCGACCTGTTCCAGGCCACGCCGATCGACGAGAAGACGCAGAACGACTGGTTGTCGGTGTTCGAGCGGCACCGCCTGACCCTGTTGACGGCGCAGCAGGAGGCGCAGTTGCGCGGGCAGGGCGCGCAGTTCTGGCTGGACGCGGCGCTGAGTAAACTGTACAGCCCCTTCGGCGGCCCGAAACTGGGCGCCTGGCAGGACGATCCCTTCGGCCTGTTCGGCGGCTGGGTGCAGGAACGGGCCCAGGAAACCCCGGTGCGCCCGCGCGACGGCCACCTCTTCGTCGCCGACGCCAAGCGCCAGTACGTGCTGCTGGCGCTGACGCTGAAGGCGCCGGCCTTTTCCATCAGCGCGCAACACGCCGTACTGCCCCTGCTCGAGCGGGCCGGCGCGGCCGCGCGCAGGACCCTGCCCAAGGTCGAACTGATCAGCGCCGGGGTGATCCTGCACGCCGCCGCCGCCAGCGAGCAGGCCAGCGGCGAGGTGTCGACCATCGGCATCGGTTCGCTGCTCGGCATCGTCCTGCTGATGTGGTTCAGCTTCCGCTCCTTCAAGCCGATCGCCCTGATCCTGCTGTCGATCGGCATCGGCTGCCTGGGCGCGCTGTCGGTGTGCTGGTTGTTGTTCGGCCGCGTGCATTTGCTGACGCTGGTGTTCGGCGCCAGCCTGATCGGCGTGGCCCAGGATTACGGCATCTACTTCCTGTGCAACCGCCTCGGCGCCGACCCCGCGCTCGATTCGCGCGCGCTGCTGAAACGCCTGCTGCCGGGCCTGTGCCTGACCCTGCTGGCGGCCGTCATCGGCTACATGGGGCTGGCCCTGACGCCTTTCCCCGGCCTGCGCCACATGGCCGTCTTCTCCGCCCTGGGCCTGGTGTTCGCCTGGCTGACGGTGGTGTTCTGGTTCCCGCTCCTGGTCGGCGGCGGCGCCCTGAAGAGCGGCGCCCTGGTGCGCCACTACGGCGCCGCGCGCGGCCGCTGGCCGCTGCTGCGGGCCAACAAGACCGGCTTCGCGGCGGCCCTGCTGTTCGCCGCGCTGGCCGTCACGGGCGTCAGCCGGCTCGGCGTCAACGACGACATCCGCCTGCTGCAAACCACGCCCAAGCAGCTGCTGAGCGACCAGATCAAGCTGGGCAAGCTGCTCGACGCGCCCACGCCGGTGCAGTTCTACCTGGTGCGCGGCGCCTCCGCCGACCTGGTGCTGGAGCGCGAGGAGGCGCTCAAGCGCCGCCTCGATCCGCTCATCGCCCAGCACCGCATCAGCGGCTATCAGGCGATGTCGAACTGGGTGCCGTCGGCGCGCGCGCAGGGCGAACGGCGCGCCCTGCTGGAGGATAAATTGCTCAATGAGGGCGGCGTGCTGGACGCGCTGGCCAAACAGGTCGGCGAGGACCCGCAATGGGCCGCCGCCATGCGCCTGCGCCTGCGCCAGGCCGGCGCGCCCCTGACGCTGGACGACTTTCTGCTGACCCCCGCCAGCGAGCCGTGGCGCCATCTGTGGTTGGGCAAGGTGGAGGGCGGTTACGCCAGCATCGTCGCCCTGCGCGGCCTCGATTACGCCGGCCTGCCGCTGCTGCGCCGCACCGCCGCCGGTCTGGAGGGCGTGCAGTGGGTCGACAAGGTGGGCGAGATTTCCTCTGTGCTGGGCAGTTACCGCCAGTACATGGGCTGGGTCGTGCTGGGCGCCTACGCGGTGGTGTTCGCGCTGCTGCTGCCGCGCTACCGGCGGCGCACCTGGCGCGTGCTGGCGCCGACCGCGCTGGCCAGCGTCGCCACGCTGGCGCTGCTCGGCTTCGCGGCGCAAAACCTGCAGCTCTTCCACGTCCTGGCGCTGATGCTGCTGCTCGGCGTCGGCGTCGACTACGGCATCTTCATGCAGGAACATCCCGACCGGCGCAACCACACGCCGTGGTTGGCCGTCGGCCTGTCGGCCGCCAACACGATTTTATCCTTCGGTCTGCTGGGCCTGAGCAAAACCCCGGCGCTGCAAGCCTTCGGCTTGACCATGCTGCTGGGCACCGCCCTGGTCTGGTTGATCGTTCCCTGTTTCGCCTCCACTTCCGAAAGCCAGCATGTCGCCCACACCGAAACTTGAACACGTCGAAATCCTGATCATCGGCGCCGGCCCGGCCGGCGCCGTCGCCGCCGCGCTGCTGCGCCAGCAGGGACGCCAGGTGCTGGTCATCGAGCGGGAAGCCTTCCCGCGCTTTTCCATCGGCGAGAGCCTGCTGCCGCAAAGCATGGAATACCTGGAGCAGGCCGGCATGCTGCAAGCGGTCGTCGAAGCCGGCTTCCAGTTCAAGAACGGCGCCGCCTTCATGCGCGACGGCCGCTACACCGCCTTCGATTTCCGCGACAAGCACTCGAGCGGCTGGGGCACCACCTACCAGGTGCAGCGCGCCGACTTCGACCAGGTGCTGGCCAGGGAGGCGCAGCGCCTCGGCGCCGAGGTGCGCTTCCTCCACGAGGTGACGGCGGTCGAACTGGCCGCGCCGGGCGAGCAGCGCGGCCCGCGCGTCACGGTGCGCGGCGCCGACGGCGACGTCTACCAGGTCGAGGCGGGCTTCATGCTCGACGCCAGCGGTTTCGGGCGCGTCCTGCCGCGCCTGCTGAAACTGGAAACGCCGTCCAACTTCCCGGTGCGCGGCGCCATCTTCACCCACGTCGAGGACGGCATCCGCGAGGCCGGCTTCGACCGCAACAAGATCCGTGTCACCGTCCATCCGCGCCATCCCGACGTCTGGTTCTGGACCATCCCCTTCGCCGCCGGGCGCTGCTCGCTGGGCGTGGTGGCCGAGACCTCCTTCCTGGCCCGCTACGAGGGCACGGAGACGGAACGCCTGCGCGCCATCGTCGGCGAGGACGCCTCGCTGCAGGCGCTGCTGGCGAACGCCAAGTGGGACACGCCGGCGCGCCAGATCGTCGGCTATTCGGCCAACGTGGAAAAACTCTGGGGCCCCGGCTACGCGCTGCTGGGCAACGCCGGCGAATTCCTCGACCCGGTCTTCTCCTCCGGCGTGACGATCGCCTTCAAGTCGGCCAGCCTGGCGGCGGCCGCGCTGCGGCGCCAGTTCGCCGGCGAAACGGTCGACTGGCAGGCCGATTTCGGCGCGCCGCTGCGCAAGGGCGTCGACACCTTCCGCGCCTTCGTCGAATCGTGGTACGCGGGCGGCTTCCAGAACATCATCTTCCACGCCGACCAGCAGCCGGAGATCCGCCGCATGATTTCGGCGATCCTGGCCGGCTACGCCTGGGACCAGACGAATCCCTTCGTCAAGGAAACGGCGCGCCGCCTGGCCGCACTGGAGACGCTGTGCGCGCCGGCTTGAAGATCCTGCTGGCGGCGCTGCCGCTGGCGCTGGCCGCCTGCGCCAGCGCGCCGCCGGCGCCGCCGGCCCGCCTGGGCCTGAAGCTGGCGCCGGCCGCGCTGGGCGCCGCCGTCAGCGTGCAGCAGCATCTGCGCGTCGAGCGCGGCGGCCGCATCGACGAGCTGGACGCGGCGCTGGAGGTGGACGCCGAGCATCTGGAACTGGTCGGCCTGGCCTTCGGGCAGCGCGTGCTGTCGCTGCACTACGACGGCAGGGAGATGAAGACCTGGCGCCACGTGATGTTGCCGGCCCAGGTGCGCGCCGAGGACGTGCTGGAGGACATGCAACTGACCCTGTGGCCGGTGGAGGCGGTCCGCGCCGCGCTGCCGCAGGGCTGGCGCGTCGAGGAACTGGGCCTGAGCCGCACCCTGTATCATGGCGCCGAGACGGTCACGCGCATCGATTACAGCGGCACGCCGCGCTGGAGCGGCACGGTGCGGTTGGAGAACCTGCGTTACCACTACCGCCTGACGATACAGTCGGCGCCGGTGGACAATTGAAACCTGGCCTGGATACGATGATGTTTTATTTAAACGATTGCGGCATCGTCTGCGCCCTCGGCGCCACGCGCGCGGCGGTCAGGGAAAACCTGCTCGAGCGCGCCGCCAGCGGCGTGAGCATGAGCGATGCCTGCTCGGCCGGCCGGCCGCTGCCGCTGGGCCGCGTGCTGGCGGCGCTGCCCTCGGTGGCGCACCTGGCGCCGCCCGAGCGCAGCCGCAACAACGCGCTGGCGCTGGCCGCGCTGGCGCAGATCCGCCCGGCCGTCGAGGCGGCCATCGCGCGCTACGGCGCCGACCGGGTCGGCGTGGTGGTCGGCACCAGCACCTCCGGCATCGCCGAGACCGAGGCGGCGCTGCGCCGCCACGAGGCCGGCGCCGGCCTGCCGGAGGACTTCCATTACGGCCAGCAGGAAATGGCTTCGCCGGCCGGCATGCTGGCGGCCGAGCTGGGCGTGTCCGGTCCCGCCTACGTGCATTCGAGCGCCTGCGCCTCGAGCGCGAAGGCGATGGCCAGCGCCGCCCGCCTGATCCAGATGGGCCTGTGCGACGCCGTGCTGACGGGCGGCGTGGATTCCCTGTGCGGCTTCACCGTGGCCGGTTTTTCGGCGCTGGCCTCGGTCAGCGCGGCGCCCTGCAATCCGCTCAGCGCGAACCGCGACGGCATCAACATCGGCGAGGGCGCGGCGCTCTTCCTGATGAGCCGCGAGCCGGCCGCCGTGGCCTTGCGCGGCTGGGGCGAATCGTCCGACGGCCACCACATGTCGGCGCCGGACCCGGCCGGCGGCGGCGCCCGCCTGGCCATCGCGCAGGCGCTGGCGCGGGCCGGCATCGCCGCCGCGCAGGTCGACTACATCAATCTGCACGGCACGGCCACGCAGCAGAACGACGCCATGGAATCGCGCGTGGTCGAGTCCATGTTCGGCGCGGCGGTGGCGCTCAGCTCCACCAAGCCCCTCACCGGCCACGCGCTGGGCGCGGCGGCGGCGATCGAGGCGGCGCTGTGCTGGTTGGCCATGCAGGACGACAATCCCGAGGGCAGGCTGCCGCCGCATCTGTGGGACGGCGTGGCCGACCCGGCCCTGCCGCAACTGAACCTGGCGCTGCCCGGCGCCGCGCTGGGCCGGCCGCTGCGCTGGGCGCTCAGCAATTCCTTCGCCTTCGGCGGCTCGAACGCCGTGCTGCTGCTGGGGAGGACGGCGTGAGCGCGGCCGCGGACGACGCTTTCGCGCCGCTGGCGACGCTGGTGCCGCACAGCGGCGCCATGCTGCTGCTGGACCGGGTGGTGTCGGCCGACGCGGAGAATTTGTGCGCGGAGGTGCGCATCCACGCCGCCAGCATGTTCTGCGACGGGCGCGCGGTGGGCGCCTGGGTCGGCGTCGAATACATGGCGCAGGCCATCGCGGCGCACGCCGGCTTCCTGGCGCGCGGCCGCGGCGAGGCGGTCAAGGTGGGTTTTTTGCTGGGGGCGCGGCGCTACGAGGCGCGCTGCCCGGAATTCGCCGTCGGCGCCGTGCTGCGCGTGCATGTGCACTGCGCGCTGCGCGGCGAGAATGGATTGGGGGCCTTCGAATGCCGCATCGTGGACGGCTGCGGGGCGCCGGGCGCCGCGCTGGCGACGGCCACGATCACGGTGTTCCAGCCCGAGAATGTCAACGATTTTTTGCAGGGGAATTAGTATGGACGGCAGCAAAAACTTGAGCGTCTTGGTGACGGGATCGTCGCGCGGCATCGGCAAGGCGATCGCCCTGCGCCTGGCGCGCGACGGCTACGATATCGTCTTGCATTGCCGCAGCCGGCGCGAGGAGGCCGAGGCGGTGGCGCGGGAGATCGCCGCGCTGGGGCGCGCCGCGCGCGTGCTGCAGTTCGACATCGGCGAGCGCGCCGCGACGGCCGCCGCGCTGGAGGCGGACATCGCCGCCCACGGCTGCTACTACGGCGTGGTGTGCAACGCCGGCGTGGCGCGCGACAACGCCTTCCCGGCCATGTCGGGCGAGGACTGGGACATCGTCCTGCAGACCAACCTGGACGGCTTCTACAATGTGCTCAATCCGCTGGTGATGCCGCTGGTGCAGCGCCGCAAGCCGGGGCGCATCGTCACGCTGGCCTCGGTCTCCGGCCTGATCGGCAACCGCGGCCAGGTCAACTACAGCGCGGCCAAGGCCGGCATCATCGGCGCCACCAAGGCGCTGGCGCTGGAGCTGGCCAAGCGCGCCATCACCGTCAACTGCGTCGCGCCCGGCCTGATCGAGACCGACATGATCAGCGAGGTGCCGCTCGAGGAGGCGCTGAAGATGATACCGGCGCGCCGCGTCGGCAAGCCC
>JANXSQ010000266.1 GCA_025356595.1 Janthinobacterium sp.
CTCGACGTGGGCGGGCGCAGCGGCACCGGCGCGGCCGGCGGCACCCTGGCGCTGAACCTGGAGACGCTGAACTACGGCCGCGTCGACCGCCAGACCCTGAAGGGCGAGAACGTTGACGACGCCGTGCGCCTGCCGCACGAACTGCTGCTCAGCGAGCGCCAGGGCGAGAGCGCGCTGGCGCCCGGCCTGCGCGCCGGCCAGGGCGACGCCGGCCTGAAGTACGGCGCCGCGCGCCTGGGCGCCGACCGCGTCCGGGCCGGCGGCTTCGACAACCTGGCCCTGCTGTCGAACGGCTTGATCACCTTCGACGGCAATCTGCACCTGGCGCTGGGCCAGAGCCTGCGCCTGACGAGCGGCGCGCTGGCGCTGGCCGAGGGCGTGACGCGGGCCGCCCAGATCAGCCTGGCGGCGCCCTACATCCGTTGGTCCGGCATCAGCCGCAACCAGCTGGAGGACCACATCATGCCGAATCCGGTCGGCGGCAGCGCCCAAGGGCGGCTCGGCGTGCCCCTGGTGGCCGCCGGCAGCAGCCTGCTGCTCGACGCCGGCCTGCTCGACGTGGGCGGGCGCAGCGGCACCGGCGCGGCCGGCCTCATCGTGCGCAACGCCGACACCGATCTGCGCGTCGAGCGCATGGCCTTCGACCAGACCACCCTGCGCAGCAGCGGCGACCTGCGCTTCTACAACGCCGCCGCGCTGAACCTGCCCGGCGACGTCACGCTGGCGGCGGCGCAAATCTATCCGGCCTCGGGCGACAGCGGCACCGTCGTGGTCGGGCGCTACAATTTCATCAATGCATGGAACCAGCCGGACTCCGGCTTCGATCCGGCGCGCCACCTGAACATCCAGCGCAGCGGCGCCGGCGCCACCCCGGCCGCGCCGTTTTCCGTGTTCGGCAAGCTGAGCCTGAGCGCCGCCACCATCAACCAGGGCGGCGTGCTGCGCGCGCCGCTGGGGCAGATCACCTTCGGCGCCCCCTCCGGCGGCGAAGGGCAGGGCAGCTCGCGCGTCAATCTGCTGGAGGGCAGCCTGAGCTCGGTCAGCGCGCAGGGCCTGAGCATGCCCTACGGCGGCACGCTCGACGGCCTGAACTACATGGTCAACGGCAAGGACGTGGAGCTGGCCGGGGTCGGCAACGGCCCGGCCATCAATTTCGTCTCGCAGGCGGTGGATGTGGCCCGCGGCGCCGTGCTCGACCTGAGCGGCGGCGGCGACCTGAAGGGCGCCGCCTTCCTCAGCGGCCGCGGCGGTTCGAGCGACGCGCGCCTGAACCCGCTGGCGCAGGGCGGTGCCCAGGGCGGCTTCACGCTGCCCGGCCTGGCCAGCAACCCGGTCTACGCCATCGTCCCCGGCGCGCAGCCCTTCGCCGCCCCGCGCGTCGAGGAGAGCGGCGCCGGCATGCCCGGCGTCGGCCGGCAGATCACCCTGGGCGCCGGCGTGCCCGGCGTGCCCGGCCTGCCCGCCGGCACCTACACCCTGCTGCCCTCCAGCTTCGCCCTGCTGCCGGGCGCCTTCCGCGTCGAACTCAACGGTCTGGGCGGCCTCGCCGCGGCGGGACCGGCGCTGAGCATGCGCAACGGCTCCTTCGCCGCCGCCGCGCAACTGGGCGTGGCCGGCACCAGCATCCTCTCCGCCGCGCCCAGCCAGGTGATCGTCACCCCGGCCGACGTGCTGCGGCGCTATTCGCAATACAATGAAACCAGTTACGCCCAGTTCGTCCTGGGCGAGGCGCAGCGCGACGGCGTGCCGCGCGCCGTCCTCGAGCGCGACGCGAAGACGCTGAAATTCCAGTTCAATCCGCGCCGCGAGAATTGGCAGAACAGCGCGCCGGCGCTGCGCTTCGCCGGCACGGCCTTGTACACGCCGGGCGAGGGTGGCTACGGCGGCAGCGTGCTGTTCGACGGCGGTTATCGGGCCGACTATGAAATCCTCGGCGGCGGCGCCGCCACGCCGGACTTCGAGGGCACCAGCCTGCGCGCCGCCGACATCAACGCCATCGGCGCCCAGCGCATCGGCGTCGGCGGCATCCCCACCGTCATCTACAACGCCTACAACACGCGCAACCACCAGGGCGCCAACATCGCCACCCTGTCCAACGCCTCGGGCAACATCGTGCTGCGCGAGGGCGCCCTGCTGAAGGCGGCCGAGGTCTATCTGGTCACCAACACCAAGAGCGGCGGCATCACGCTCGAGCAGGGCGCCGGCATCAACACCCTGGGGCAGGGCAAGGCGGCCTGGGATTCCGGCGCCGGCTATGTCTACGATCCGGGCATCAACAGCGTGCTGGCGGTGTCGAACGGCCGGCTGGACCTGAAACCGTCCACCGCCGGCCCCGACGCCGACCGCGGCGCCGGGCGCATCGACATCGGCGCCTGCGCCGCCGGCGCCGTCTGCGCCGGCGTCAGCGAATTGTATTCGGAGGGCACGCTG
Organism: Janthinobacterium sp.; assembly: GCA_025356595.1. Taxonomy (GTDB): domain Bacteria; phylum Pseudomonadota; class Gammaproteobacteria; order Burkholderiales; family Burkholderiaceae_D; genus Janthinobacterium. Next base: position 2,431 of record JANXSQ010000266.1, read on the forward strand.
ACGGCCATCACCGACCAGGTCTTCAATCTGGACGACAAGGTGCGCTACGGCACGCGCAACCTGACGCTGGCGATGGGCGCCATCAACGCCGGCGGCGAGGCGGCCCTGCTGGCCGCCAGGGAACGCGGCGCGCTCACGCCCGGCCTGGCGCTGAACCAGGACCTGCTCGACCGCCTGCTGCGCGGCGACACGGCGCACGGCGCGCCGGCGCTGGAGAACCTGCAACTGACGGCCCGCGACGCCATCAACTTCTACGGCGCCGTGAACCTGTCCACCCTCGACGCCAGCGGCAAGTCCTCGCTGAAGCGCCTGGTGCTGGGCAGCCCGGCCATGTACGGCTACGGCGGCGCCGCCGACGTGGCGCGCATCCAGACCGACACCCTGGTGTGGAGCGGCAGCGCCGGCGCGCCCGGCAACGTCGCCGCCCAGGGCGCCGGCACCGGCGCCGGCCGTCTGCGCGTCGACGCCCGGCGGATCGAGTTCGGCAGCGCCGAGGGCGCCCAGCAGGACAGCATCCACGAGATGAAGCGCCTGGCGCTGGGCTTCGCCCAGGTCGACCTGAACGCCGCCGAGCGCATCACGGCCAGCAACAAGAACGCGCTGGCGGTCTACCAGTCGCAGGGCGGCTGGAACGAGGCGACCCACGCCTTCGATTACCAGGGCGGCCAGTTGAACCTGAACACGCCGCTGCTGACGGGCCGCGCCGGTTCGGTCAGCAAGTTCAGCGCCGGCGCCGACCTGCGCGTGAGCGCGCCGGACGGCGCCGCCGCGGCGGCCGTGGCGGCGGCCGAGTCGCTGGGCGCCGAGATCGCGCTCAGCGGCGCCAACGTCAGCGTCGACACCACGCTGGTGCTGCCCAGCGGCAAGCTGAGCGTGGCGGCGCGGCGCGATCTGCTGCTCGGCGAGCGGGCCAAGCTCGACCTGGCCGGGCGCAAGCTCGATTTCTACGACGTCAGCAAGTACAGCTGGGGCGGCGACGTGGTGCTCGACAGCGCCGCCGGCGACATCCGCCAGGCGGCCGGTTCGCGCATCGACCTGTCGGCCAGGTTCAACCGCGCCGGCAAGCTCAGCGCCGCCGCGCTGGGGCAGGGCGCCGGCACGGTCGACCTGCGCGGCCAGTTGCTCGGCGCGGCCGAGGGCCAGTACGACGCCGGCGGCACGCAAGTGCCGTTCGCGGCCGGCGGCGCCGACATCCGCGCCCAGCGCATCGCCGATTTCGCCGGCCTGAACCAGCGCCTGAACAGCGGCGCCGTGTTCGGCGCGCGCAGCTTCCAGCTCAAGCAGGGCGACCTGACGGTGGGCGACGAGGTGCGCGCCCGCGAAGTCAACATCTCCGTCGACGGCGGCGCGCTGACCGTGGCCGGCACCATCAACGCCGCCGGCGCCCAGGTGGGCAGCATCCGCCTGGCCGGCGCCGCCGGCGTCACGCTGAAGAGCGGCGCCAGGCTGGACGCCCACGGCAGCGTGCTGCGCGTGGACAGCTACGGCCAGGCGATCGAGGCGCCCAACCGCGCCGTGATCGAAATCAGTTCCGGCGCCGGCCGCCTGACGCTGGAGGACGGCGCGCAGATGGACTTGCGCGCCGCCGGCGCCGGCTACGGCAGCGTCGACCTGAACGCGCCCCGCCTGGGCGGCAATGACATCGACATCGCCGCCGCCGGCGCCGTGCGCATCGACGGCGCGCGCAGCGTCAACCTGAACGCCTTCCGCAACTACGAGGCCGGCGCGCCCGTCGGCGGCGCCGCGGCCGACGGCCGTCCCTACCAGTCGATCGACCAGGACTTCCTGAACCGGGCGCACCGCGACAGCGACAGCTTCATCGATCTGGCGCTGGCCAACGGCCAATTGATGAACGGCAAACTGGCCGGCCTGCGCGGCGCCGCCTTCCACCTGCGTCCCGGCGTGCAGATCAGCGCCGCCGGCGACCTGCACGTGGACGGCGACCTCGACCTGTCGGGACAGCGCTACGCCAGCGTCAATCCGCTGGCGCAGCGCGGCGCCGTGTACGGCTCGGGCGAGGCGGGCGCGCTGGTGCTGCGCGCCGCCGGCAAGCTCAGCGTGTTCGGCAGCATCAACGACGGCTTCGACACCTCGGCCCTGCCGGTCACCGGCGACGACGCCGGTTGGGTGCTGCTGAAGGGCCGCACGCCCTGGGGCGGCGAGATCGTCGTGCCGCGCGCCGACACGGTGACCCTGGCCGCCGGCACCTTCTTCCAGCCCGGCAAAGTGCTGAACTACGCCGTGCCCCTGCAAGCCATGAGCCTGGCGGCCGGCACCCTGCTGGCGGCGCGCGCGACGCTGACGGCGGAGCTGGTGCTGCCGGCGGGCACGGTGCTGGGTGGCGCCCTGCGCGACGCCGCCGGCCGGGTGTTGCTGCCGGCCGGCAGCGTGCTGGGCGCCGCCATGACGCTGAGCAAGGACATGCAACTCGACGCCGGCAACCGCCTGCCGGGCGCCGCCAACGTGGCCGCGCTGCGCTGGCCGGCCGGCGTCGCGCTGCCCTTCCCGAACGGCGAGGTGCGCGACATGGGCGACGCATGGAGCGTCCCCAACGGACCTATCCTGGCCAGCGACCTGGTGCTCGGCAAGGGCGCGCTGATCCCCAGCGAGACCATGGTGCGCCTGCCCGGCGACGCGGCGCTGGTCAAGCTGCGTCTGGCCGACGCGGCCGGCAACCAGGGTCGCAACCTGGCGCTGGCGCCCATGCTGGCCGAGGGTTCGCAAGCCTGGTCGCTGCGCCTGGTCGGCGGCGCCGATCTGGCGGCGGCCGACAGCCGCGCGCTGCTGCCGCGCGGCGCCCACGGCGGCGTGCTGCTGTCCGACGTCCACTACGGCATGGGCATCCAGACGGAGCTGGTGCCGGGCAGCGGCCTGCCGGGCCAGTACGTCTACGCCGGCGACTCGGAGACCTACCTGGGCCACGCGCCCGGCACGCCCGTCGACATCGCTGAATGGGGCACCGAAAACGATGTCGTCGGCCTCAACGACTGGGGACGGGGCGTGATGGTGATCAAGGTCGCCGACGGCACGCCGCCCGAGTACGTGGGCGTCACGCGGCCGGTGCGCCAGCAGCTGTTCAGCGTGCTGCGCACCGGCGCCGCCGACCTGGACCTGATCGCCGGCGCCGACCTGGCGATGAGTTCGCCCTACGGCGTCTACACGGCCGGCACCCAGTCGGCCCGCCTTGGCGGCGCGGCCGACCCCTACAACCAGCGCCGCGGGCGCTCCCCGTCCGGCAAGGTCTTGGGCGCCAGTCTCACCGACGCGCTCTACGAGCCGCTGGTCGACGGCGGCACCGCCAGCCTGTACCGGGCCTGGTACCCCGAGCACGGCGGCAATCTCCTGCTGCGCGCCCAGGGCGACGTGACGGGCGATCTGATCGGCCAGTCCCGCGGCAACCGCAACGACGACCTGATCGGGCCCCTGCGCGGCCACCTCGCCAGCACGCCGCTGGGGAACTGGCTGTGGCGCCAGGGCAGCGGCAGCGCCGTGTCCGGCGCCGAGGGCCTGCCGGGCGCGTGGTGGATCAACTTCGGCACCTATGTGGCCGGTCCGGAATCGGGCTATGGCCTGTTCGAGACCGCTCCCTATCTGGTCGGCTTCACCGGCGTGGGTACGCTGGGCGGCGGCAACTTGGTGCTGGAGGCGGGCGGCGACGCCGGCATGCTGGCGCGCTTGGGCGACGCCGCCGGCAACTACAACGCGCGCAGCCAGGGCCTGAACGTGGCCATCGGCGGCAGCGGCCGGGTCGGCCCCGACGGCAAGCTGGTGCAGACCGGCGGCGGCGACCTCGACATCCGCGTCGGCGGCGGCCTGAATCCCACCGCCGAGGTGCGCTCCTACGCCGACCGCGGCGGCGTGGTGACGCCGCAGACGCGCTTCCAGAGCACCCGCCTCGACCTCAACAGCACCTTCACCAATCTGCGCGGCGCGCTGCGCCTGGAGGCCGGCGGCGTCGGCGGCGTCGAGCTGCGCTATGACCGCGCCGATGCGGCCGAGTCGCGCGCCTACACGGAGGGGCGCGCCACCTCGGCGATCGCCGGCGGCGGCCCGGTGCTGGTGCCGGGCGACGCCGGCGTGCGCATCGACGCCCGCGGCGACCTGGTGCTGGGCGGCGTCGGCGACCCCGGCCGCGTCGCCCAGCTCAACAACGGCACGCCCTTCGTTTCCCAGGGCGTCGCCTACCAGGGCGAGGGCTGGAGCTGGTTCTCGCTGTGGACCCCGGCCACCGCCGTCGACCTGTTCAGCGCCGGCGGCAACCTGACGCCGTCGACCGGCTGGATGAACGACATCAACAGGAGCAACCATTCGGCCAGCGACGGGCGCTTCGTCTACCCATCGGTGCTGCGCGCCGTGGCGGCCAGCGGCAATCTGTACTACGGCAGTTCGAGTTCCGGCGCGCTCGACGGCAGCAACAAGCTGGTGCAATCGGGCACCGGCGTGCTGCTGGCGCCGGCCCCGGTGGCGCCGCAGTTCGGCCAGGGCGGCGGCGGCCAACTGGAGTTGCTGGCGGCCGATTCGATCTACGCCGGCGGCTACGCGCTGACGCAGTCCGGCGCCGACCCGCGCGCGCTGCCCGATCCCTTCAAGCCCGGTTTCGCCGGCGCCACCGGCAAGGCCTGGTACGGGCCGACCTATGTGAACAACCTCGATCCGCTGGCGCTGGCGCCCTCGGTGTGGTTCGCATCAAGGAACGGCGCGGAGACCGAGCAGCGCTATCCCCTGTTCAGCATGACCAGCCCGGGCGCCGCCGACTATGCGCCGGCGCACCAGGCGCCGAGCCGCTTCTACGCGCTGGCCGGCGACATCGTCGGCCTGCGCAGCGGTTCCTCGCTGGCCCAGGCGACCGGCACCTGGTACGAGGCCGGCGCGCCGCTGGCGATACGGGCCGGGCGCGACCTGGTCAACAGCGGCACGGCGCTCGGCGAACTCGAAGCGGTGCCGCAGGAGGGCGCCGGCTGGGTCAACGATCCGCGCAACCAGCGTCCCGACCTGCGCTACAGCGGCGGCGGGCGCGGCAACTTGGCGCTGCACCGCCACGCCGACGACGTCTCGGTGGTCTCGGCCGGGCGCGACATCCTCGGCGGCACCTTCTACGTGGCCGGACCGGGCACGCTGGAGGTGACCGCCGGGCGCGATCTGTATCTGGGCGACAAGGGCGAGCTGAAGAGCCTCGGTCCCCTGCCGGGCGGCACGGGCGGCGGCGCCGACATCGCCATCGCCAGCGGCGTCGGCAAGCAGGGCGCCGACTACGCCGCCTTCGCCAAGCGCTATCTGGACCCGGCCAACCTGGCCACGCCCGGCCTGGCGCTGGCCGGCCAGGCCGGCAAGGTGGTGGAAAGCTACGGCGGCGCGCTGACGCTGGCCGACTGGCTGCGCCGCGAGTTCGCCTACGCCGGCGACGCGGCCGGCGCGCCGGCCTTCCTGGCGCAGCGGCAAAGCGCGCTCGACGCGGCGCGCCTGAGCGACCCGGCGGCGCCGCGGCGGCAACTGGCGCGCGAGTACGCGCTCACCGGCCAGCTCTACCTGGTGAACTGGCTGGGCGCGCGCTTCGGCGCCGGCAACGGCCTGGGCCTGCGCTTCGAGGCCGGTGTCAGCGACGCGCGCGCCTTCTTCGCGGCGCTGCCGGCCGAGCAGCAGCGCGCCTATCTGCGCAACGTCTACTTCGCCGAGCTGAAGGCGGCCGGGCGCGAGTACAACGAGGCCGGCGGGGCGCGCCAGGGCAGTTACCTGCGCGGCCGCGACGCCATCGCGACCCTGTTCCCGGCGCGCGCCGCGGACGGCAAGGAGCTCAACTACAAGGGCGACCTGACCATGTTCAGCAGCGCCAACTACTACCTCGACAGTTACGCGCCGGCCACCAAGCGGCCGCTGCCGGGCAAGCAATACCTGAGCCGCGCCGAGCACCGCGCCGCCGGCAACCCGGGCGACATCGGCTACTACGACCAGCTCGACGGCGGCGTGCACACCGACTTCGGCGGCGCCATCAGCGTATTGGCGCCGGGCGGACGCACCCTGGTCGGGGTCGACGGCGGCTTCGCGCCGGGCTCGGGCTCGGGCCTGCTGACGCAGGGCGAGGGCGAGATCGGCATCTACGCCCGCGACAGCATCCTGCTGGGGCAGAGCCGCATCTTCACCACCTTCGGCGGCAACATCCTGGCCTGGTCGGCGCAGGGCGACATCAACGCCGGGCGCGGCGCCAAGACCACCGTCGTGTTCACGCCGCAGCGGCGCGTCTACGACGGCCTCGGCAACGTCACGCTGTCGCCGACGACGCCGAGCAGCGGCGCCGGCATTGCCACGCTGAATCCGATTCCGGAGGTGCCGCCCGGCGACATCGACCTGATCGCGCCGCTGGGCAGCATCGACGCCGGCGAGGCCGGCATCCGCGTCTCGGGCAACGTCAACCTGGCGGCACTGCAGGTGGTCAACGCCGCCAACATCCAGGTGCAGGGTAAGTCGGTCGGCGTGCCCACGGTGGCCGCCGTCAACGTCGGCGCGCTGAGCAACGCCAGCGCCGCCGCCGCCCAGGCCACGACGGCGGCGCAGGACATGCTGCAGCGCGAGCGCGCCGGCGCGCGCCAGGCGCAGCCTTCGGTGTTCACGGTGCGCGTGCTCGGCTTCGGCGCCGAGGCCGAGCCGGTCAAGGGCCGCAACGAGCTTGGCGCGGCCGCGCCGGTCTACCAGAACGACGGCGTGGTCCAGGTGCTCGGCGCCGGTCCGCTGGGGGAGGCCGAGAAGCGCGCGCTGCGCTGAAAAGGGCCGCACAGCCCGGCCGACGGGAAAGAACGTCGGCCGGGCGGGCGTTTTTATGACATTTCGGTGACATATGGCAGTCGCGGCGGGCGCCCGGCGTCTAAGGATTGTTCGGCAACAACATGGTTGCAGCTTCTTTGTTTTGAGGATTGAGTCAAACGCTATGCATTATTTCGACAAGACAGACCGGCCACCGGCGCTGAGGGCGATCTGCCTGGCCCTGCTGACGCTGGGCGTACTGGGCGCGGCGCGGGCCGAGGAGGCCGCGGCGCAGCGCTACGACCTCGACGAGTACATCGTGCGCGGCAACACCGTGCTCGACGCGCGCGCCATCGAGACGGCGCTGACGCCCTTCCTGGGGCCGCAGCGCACGCAGCAGGACATCGAGGCGGCCCGCGACGCGCTGCTGGCGCTGTACCAGGCCAAAGGCTATCAGTCGGTGTACGTGGATCTGCCGGCCCAGCCGGTGCAGCAGGGCCTGGTGTTCCTGCAGGTCAGCGAGACCCGCGTCGGGCGCCTGCGCGTGACGGGGGCGCAATACCATTCGCCGCTGGAGGTGCGCGAGCAGGTGCCGGCCCTGGCCGAGGGCAAGGTGCCCGATTTCAACCAGGCGCAGCTCGAACTGGCGGCCCTGAACCGCGGCGCCAAGCGGCAGGTGGCGCCGCTGGTGCGCCAGGGCAGCGTGCCCGGCACCATGGATGTCGACCTGAAGGTGGACGACAGCCGGCCGTGGCGGGCCAGCGCCGGCCTGCACAACGACTATAGCGCCGACACGCGCAAATTGCGCGCCTCGCTTTCGCTGGCGCACGACAATCTGTGGCAGATGGGCCACTCGGTGTCGCTGAGTTTCTTCGGCGCGCCGCAGGACATCAGCCAGACCAAGGTCTGGTCGGCCTCCTACGCCGCGCCGCTGCCGGGCAGCCAGTGGAGCCTGGAGGCGACCGCCTACAAGTCCGACAGCGAGGTGGCCACGCTGGGCGGCACCAGCGTGCTGGGCAAGGGCCACGCCTTCGGCCTGAAGGCCAGTTACACGGTGCCCGACACGGGCGCCTGGTGGCACGCCTTCAGCGTCGGCGTCGACTTCAAGAACAATCAAGAGGCGCTGCGCCTGGGCGACACGGGCGACACGGTGGGCCTGAAATACGCGCCGCTGACGCTGGCCTACAACGGCGTGTGGCAGGGCGAACGGGGCCAGTTCGGCCTCGGCCTGTCGGCCATCAGCGCCTCGCGCAGCTTCCTCGGCTACGGCAGCGACTGGGCCGCCTTCGACTACAAGCGCTACAAGGCCTCGCCCAGCATGCTGCTGCTGAAGGCCGACCTGAACGGCAGTTACAGCTTCGCCAACGAGGCCCAGGCCGCCTTCCGCCTGGCCCTGCAGGCCAGCGCCGACCCGCTGGTGGCGGGCGAGCAGATGGCCGCCGGCGGCATGAATTCGGTGCGCGGCTATCTGTCGGCCGAGAGCACCGGCGACTACGGCGCCGTCGCCTCGCTGGAATTGCGCAGCAAGCCGCTGATGTACTTCAGTCCCTGGGTGGACGGCTGGCGCGTCTACGCCTTCACGGACGCCGGCCACCTGCGCCTCAACGAGCCGCTGCCGGAGCAGCACAGCCGCTTCACGCTGGCCTCGGTCGGCCTGGGCAGCGTCTTCAAACTGGGCGAGCGCGTCAGCGGCCGCATCGATTTCGGCTATCCGCTGAAGGACGGCGCGCGCACCGAGCGGCACAAGCGGCGCATCAGTTTCAATCTCAGCGCCGGCTATTGAGCGGCGCGACCCATTCACTTTTTCACGAGTTTTCGGAGAACCTTCATGCGACGCATCCTATTTTTTGTGCTCACTCTGCTGAGCACCCTTTTGCCGAGTCTGGCGCACGCCTGGTGGCAGCCCGACTGGGCCTACCGCAAGCCGCTGACCATCGACGCCGCCGTCGCCGCCCCCCCCGGCGGGGTGCAGGCCGGCCGCATGCCGGTGCTGCTGCGCCTGCACACCGGCAATTTCCGCTTCGAGGGCGTGAGCGAGAACGGCAGCGACCTGCGCTTCATCGGCGCCGACGAGAAGACCGTGCTGCACCACCAGATCGAGCAATTCGACCCGCTGCTGGGCATCGCCCTGATCTGGCTCGACGTGCCGGCCGCCAGCGCCCCCGGACCGCAAAAGATCTGGATGTACTACGGTAACGCCAAGGCGCCCGCGTCGGCCAACGGCCAGCTCAGCTTCGACCCCGACTACACCCTGGTGTACCACTTCGGCGAAAGCGGCGCCGCGCCGCGCGACACCACCGCCTACGGCAACCACGGCCAGAATGTTGTGGCAAGCCTGGCCGGCACCGTCATCGGCAAGGGCGCGCAATTCGGCAAGACGGCGCTGCTGCTGGCCGCCTCGCCCTCGCTGGCCCTGCCGGCGGCGGCGCCGATGACCTGGTCGGCCTGGATCCGTCCCGACCAGCTCGGCCCGCTGCAAGTGTTGTACGCCCGCCGCGACGGCACCCACCGCCTGCTGATCGGCGTCGACCAGGGCCTGCCCTTCGTCCAGGTGGACGGTGAGCGCAGCGCCCCCGGCCAGGCCATCCAGGCCGGCCAGTGGTCGCACCTGGCCGTCAAGTCGGACGGCCGCAGCGTCAGCGTGTACGTCGGCGGGCGCCTCAGCACCACGCTGGCCGTCGCCCTGCCGGCCCTGAGCGGCGCGGCCAGCGTCGGCGCGCCGCTCGGCGAGGCGGACGGCTTCGCGCCCTTCAGCGGCGCGCTCGACGAACTGCGCCTGTCGAAGGTGGCGCGGCCCGACGCGCTGCTGCTGGCCGACGTGGTCTCGCAGGGCGCCGAATCGCGCCTGGCGGTGTTCGGCGCCGACGAGCAGCAAGCCGGCAAGAGCCATTTCGGCTACATCCTGGCCGCCATGCCGCTCGACGCCTGGGTGGTGGTCGGCCTGCTGCTGATCATGATGGCGCTGTCCTGGGCCATCATGATCAGCAAGAGCCGCAACTACAGCGCCGCGGCGCGCGCCAACACCGTCTTCGCCGTCGCCTTCCGCGAATCGAGCGGCGCCGCCCTCGACCAACTGGCCGCCAGCCGCGCCGTGGCGCCGGCCGTGCAGGCCGACTCGCCGCTGTGGCGCCTGTACCGCGTCGGCATCGACGAACTGGGCCGCCGCCACGAGCGCGGCTATGACATGAACGCCGTCTCCAACGCCACCATCAGCGCCATCCGCTCGGCCATGGACGGCGTCATGGTGCGCGAGAACGAAGCCATGGCCAAGCGCATGAACTGGCTCTCCACGGCCATCGAGGGCGCGCCCTACGTCGGCCTGTTCGGCACCGTCATCGGCATCATGCTGGTGTTCGTGGTGGCGGCGATGGCCGGCGCGGTCGACATCAACTCGGTGGCGCCGGGCATGGCGGCGGCGCTGTTGTGCACGGCCGCCGGCCTGGGCGTGGCCATTCCGGCCCTGTTCGGCTACAACTGGCTGGCCGCGCGGGCCGACGCGATCAGCGCCGACATGGCCGTCTTCGTCGACGAATTCGCCACCCGCCTGGCCGAAGAACAGGGCGAGGGCCGCCAGGTCCAGACCGCGCGGCAACGGGCCTGAGGAGAAGAGCATGGCGACAGCGGCTAAATTCGGCATCAAAAAACGCTCCGGCGGCATCAACATCACGCCCTTCGTCGACGTGTTGCTGGTGGTGCTGGTGATTTTCATCCTCACCAGCAACGCCAGCATCCCCGGCATCAAGGTCGACCTGCCCAAGGCCAGTTCCGCCGTGGCGCTGGAGAAACCGAAGACCAAGGCGATCACCATCGACGGCGGCGGCCAGGTCTTCCTGGACGCCTATCCGGTCTCCCTGCCCGAGCTGGAGGAAAGACTGCGCACGCAGAAAGCGCTGACGCCGGACTTCCCGGTGATCGTGCGCGGCGACGCCGGCGTGCAGTACGCCAAGGTGGTGGCGGTGCTGGACTTGTTGCGCCGCATAGAACTGAACCAGATCGGCCTGGTCACGGGCAAGCCATCGTGAGCGGCGCGCGCCTGACAGGCGCCGGCGCGCCGCTCGCCGCGCTGTGGCGGCGCTGGGGCGGCTGGCTGGGCGGCGCGGCGGCGCTGGCGGCGCTGGCCGGCCTGCTCTGGCATCTGCTGGCCGACACGGCCGGCACCAAGCGCGCCGCCGTCGACATCCCCATGTTGATGATGCCGCCACCGGCGCCGGAGCCGGAGAAACTGCCCGAGCCGGAGCCGGAGAAGATCCGTCCCGACGCGGCCGAGCCGGAACCGGCGCCGCTCGAACCGCAGGAGCGGCCGATGGACGACGCGCCGCCCAGTCCCAGCCGGGACCTGGGCGACCCGGTGACCATCGACGGCGCCGCGCAGGCCGGCGGCGACGCCTTCGGCGTGCAGGCCGGACGCGGCGGCGGCAGCGCCGGCGCGGGCGGCGGCGGGGGCCTGGGCAGCGCCTCCTACGCGCGCTATATGTCGACCCAGTTGCAGCAGGCGCTGGCGCGCGATCCGCGCACCCGCCAACTGGCCTTCGCCGACATCCGCCTCGACGTCTGGCTCGACGCGGACGGGCGCTGCAGCAAGGCCGAGCTGGTGCAGGGCAGCGGCAACGCCAAGGCCGACGAGGCGGTGCTGGCGATGGTGCGCGAAATGGCCCGCGTCGACGAGCGCCCGCCGGCCGGCTTCCGCTTCCCGCTGCGGGTTTCCATGAAGGGGCGCCGGCCTTCCTGAGGCGCACTTCGACCATGAGTACTTTTTTTAATACACAGGCATCCACCCATGATTAATTCGACCCCATTTTCCGCCGCGCGCGATTCCGCGCGGCAGTCCCGCCGGCCGGTCCGGCGCAGCGCGCTGGCGCTGGCCGCCGTCCTGCTGCTGAGCGGCGCGGCCGCCCAGGCGCAGACGGCCGCGCCGGCCGAGGGCGCCATGCTGCGCCTGATCCGCGGCCTGATGGCCAGCGGCACGCTGAGCCAGGACGCCGGCCAGGCCCTGCTGGCGCAAGCCCAGGCCGAGGCGCTGGCGCTGCGTCCGGCCGCCGCGCCGGCCGGCGCCCTGCGCCCCGAACCGGGCGACGTGCGCGTGCCCTACATCTCGCAGACGGTGCGCGAGCAGATCCGCGACGAGGTCAAGGGCCAGGTGATGGCCCAGGCCAAGGCCGAGGGCTGGGCCGCGCCGAACGAGACGCCGGAATGGAGCAAGCGCATCCGCGTCACCGGCGACGTGCGCGTGCGCAACGAGTCGCGCTTCTACTCCGGCAACAACAGCGACATCGAAGTCAACTGGAACGGCGTCAACGAGGGCGCCGGCTACGACGTCAACCGCAACACCAACCTGAGCCTGCCGCCGCTGCTGAACACCACGCAGGACAGGCGCAATTCCTGGCGCAGCCGGGCCCGCCTGGGCGTGCTGGCCGACATTTCCGAGACCACCCAGGCCGGCATCCGCCTGGCCAGCGGCAACGACGACAGCCCGGTGTCGACCACCCAGACCCTGGGCGGCGGCCTGAAGAAGAAGGACATCTGGCTCGACCAGGCCTGGTTGTCGTTCAAGCCCCTGTCCTGGCTGACGCTGACGGGCGGGCGCTTCAGCAATCCCTTCGTCAGCACCGACCTGCTGTTTTCCAACGACCTGAACATGGACGGCGTGGCCGCCCGCGCCGAGCACGCCTTGCCCGGGCGCGACCTGAGTCTGTTCGGCAGCCTGGGCCTGATTCCGCTGGAGTACTCCAGCGACAGCGCGCCCAGCCGCAGCCGGGCGAAGATGGCCAGCCAGAACAAATGGCTGCTCGGCGCGCAGATCGGCGCCACCTGGCAGGCCAACAGCGAGAACCGCCTGCGCGGCGCGCTGGCCTACTACGACTTCAGGAACATCAGCGGCGAGCTGTCGGCGCCGTGCGCCCTGTACGCCGGCGCCGACGGTTGCAGCAGCGACTGGTCGCGCCCGGCCACCATGCAAAAGGGCAACAGCCTGATGCTGCTGCGCGACATCATGCGCGATCCGCTCAATCCGGCCAACACGCGCCAGCCGCAACTGGTGGGCCTGGCGGCCGAATTCCGCCCGCTGGACCTGAATCTGCGCTGGGACAGCAAGGTCGCCGGCGGCAAGGATCTGCGCCTGGAGGCGAACTACCTGCGCAATCTGGCGTATGACGCCGACAAGATCTGGCAGCGCTCCGGCGGCGCCATCGTCAACAAGCTCGGCGGTGAAGGCGACGGCCGCGCCGACTTCAAGAGCGGCGGCTCGGCCTACCAGATGCAGGCCACGCTGGGCAAGAGCGAGACGCTGGCGCGCGGCGACTGGAACGTCCAGCTGGGCTACAAATACATCCAGCCGGACGCGCTGCCGGACGGCTACAACGACTCGACCTTCCACCTGGGCGGCACCAACGCGCGCGGCTACTACCTGGGCGCCGCCTACGCGCTCGACAAGAAGACCTCGTTCAACGCGCGCTGGACCTCGAGCAAGGAAGTGTACGGCGCGCCGTTCGCGGTCGATACCTTGCAGCTTGAATTCAACGCCGCATTCTAAGGGGACGGGCATGAGCACAACATCCACATCCACGCTGCCGCGCCGGCTCGTTTGCGCGATCTCCGCCGCTGCCGCCGTCCTGGCGGCGGCCAGCGCGGCGGCGCAGGCGCCGGCCGGCCAGGGCCTGGAAGAGCGCCTGCGCGCGCAACTGCGCCTGGTCAGCACGCAGTTGCAGCAGACGCAGAACGAACTGGCGACGCTGAAGTCGGGAGCGGCGCCGGCGCCGGCCGCGCCGGCGGCGGCCGAGGCGCTGAAGAAGGAACTGGCGCACAGCCAGGCGCAACTGGCGCAGGAGCGCGCCGCGCGCGGCAAGCTGGGCGAGAGCGGGCGCGAGGCGCAGCGACAGGCGCAGGCGCAGATCGAAAAATCCCTGGCCCAGGTGGCGCAATTCCGCGCCGCCTACGACGAGGTGCTCAAGCGCACGCGCGGCGCCGAAAGCCAGTTGCTGCAATTGCGCGCCGAGGCCGGCGCGCAAGGGGCCGGGCTGCAACAGTGCGAGGCCAAGAACGGCCAGTTGTACAGCCTGGGCCAGGACATCCTGCGCGCCTATGAGACGCTGGACGTGGGCAGCGTGCTGCTGGCGCGGCAACCGTTCGCGGCGGGCGCGCGCGTGCGCTTCGAACAGATCGCCCAGCAGTACGGCGACAAGCTCTACGAGGCCCGCTTCGACGCCCGCGCGGCCAGCGCGACGAGCGCGGCCAGTCCCGCCGACACCGGTGCCGCCAACGCGCCGGACGGCGCGCCCGGCGGCGCCGAAAAAACCAATTGATTCACCCTTACTTTCAACAGGACAGACCATGAACGATCACCAACACGACACCCCGCCGCAAGCCGAAGACAATGCCTCCATCCTGAACTCCGTCAGCCCGCAACAGATCGCCGAGGCGATCAAGACGGCCGGCTGCGCCGTCACCCTCAGCGAGCAGGGCGACGTGGTGCTGCTGCACAGCGCCAGTCACGGCATCGGCTTCCAGGTCTTGTGGGGCAACGCCGGCGCGCCGGGCGAGTACGCCGACTTCACGCTGAGCTGCCCGCTGCGCGTGCAGGGCGGCGCCTTGCCCGACGCGATACTGCATGAATGGCACCGCAGCAAGCGCTTCGCCCGCGTCGCCCAGCACGGCGACTTCGTCGTGCTGGAAATGGACGTCGTCGCCGCCGGCGGCGTCAGCGCGCCGCACCTGGCCGTCATGCTGCAGATCTGGATACAGATGATGGGCCAGTTCTTCCTGCATCTGCGCAACTATCCGGGCGAGGCGGCGCCGCCGGCCGCCGTTCCGGCCGCCGAGCCTGCGGCCGAGACCGTGGCCGGCTGAGCATGGAGCGTCCGAGCGAGTCCGGCGCGCGGCGCTGGCTGGATGGGGCGGGGCGCCTGCTGGCGCGGCTCGGCTTCGTCGCGCTGGCGAGCCAGGCCGGCGCGCAGGCGGCGCCGCCCTTATGGTTCGCCTACGCCGAACAACTGGGCCAGCAACTGCAGGCCCGGCTGAACGACACCGAGCGCGCCGGCGCGCCGCGCCTGCACGACTGGGCGGCGCGGCGCCGCCTGCGCGAGGGCCAGGCGACGTCGGTGCTGCTGCGCGTCTGGCTCACGCCGCATGGCCAGATGCAGCGCTACGAGGCCGAATCCTTCGGCGAAGCGGGCGCCGACGCCGACCTGCGCAGCCTGCTCAGCGCGCCCCTCTCGGGCGGGCCGCCGCCGCCCGGCATGCGCCAGCCGCTGCTGTTGCAACTGGAACTGGACGGGGCGCCCTAGCAGCCGCCCGGGGCGGCGCGCCCCGGGCGGCAAAAAATACGGCATGTTCCGCTATCAAGCAGTATACTGCCTGCTTTTTACGGCAATAGCCTGACCTGAAAGGACCCCCATCATGAGCGCACTCCCAGCCTGCCCACAATGCAATTCCGAATTCACCTATGAAGACGGCGGCGGCCTCTACATCTGCCCGGAATGCGCCCACGAATGGCCACAGCAGGCCGCCGCCGTGGCGGAAGAGGGCGCCAAAGTCTACCGCGACTCGGCCGGCAACGTGCTGCAGGACGGCGACACCGTCTCCGTCATCAAGGACTTGAAGCTGAAGGGTTCCGGCGGCACCGTCAAGATGGGCACCAAGGTCAAGAACATCCGCCTGGTCGACAACGACCACGACATCGACTGCAAGATCGACGGTTTCGGCGCCATGAGCCTGAAAACGGAATTCGTCAAGAAAGTGTAATACCTGTAGAAACCGGGGACAGACCACGATTTCGAAGCAACAATTGCTCGGAAATTGTGGTCTGTCCCCGGTTTTTTTTCGCTCGATTTTGAAGAAACAATTGCTTGGAAATCGTGGACTCGGCGTCCCCGTATGTCCTCGGTTTTTTCTATCACTCAGCCGGAGCGGGGCAGGGCCAAGGTGCCGGCCAGTCCCTCCGGCAGCGCCAGGTCCAGGCAACGGCAGTCGAGCGCCGCCGTGGCCGGCGTCCATTCCAGCAGCGCCATGCCGGCGCATTTCAAGGCCGCCTCGCGCGCCGTCCAGGCGCGCGCGAAGGCCAGCGCGCGCCGTTCGGACGCCTCGCGCGCCAGCGTCCCGGCCAGCGCCGGGCCCAGATAGTCGTGCGCCACGGCGCGCCAGTCGGGCAGGTCCTGCACCCGCATCAGGTCGACGCCGACGGCGCCTTTCAGGTTGACGGCCGCCAGCGACAGACCCTCCTCGTGGCTGAGCGACAGGCCGGCCGGGGCGCCGGCCAGGGTCAGGCGCGGCGCCTGTCCCGGCGTCGACGCGACGACGATCTGCTCCAGTGGAATATGCAAAACTGCCGCCAGCGCCTCGCGCAGGGCCAGGCGCAGGCGCGCGCGCGCATCGCCGCGCCCGGCCGCGCCGGCGACGCCGATGACGAGCACGCCGTCGCGCGCCACCGGGGTCGCGCCCGGCCATGGCTGGACGGCCAGCGGCGCCGGCGCGCCCGGCATCAGGCCCGCGCCGGCGCCGCCGGGCAACCGGCCCAGCTGCTGGCGGCGGGGATGTGCTCGCCCTTCATGACCAGGGTCAATGGGCCGAGGCGGGCGTTGTCGCCCACGCGGGCGCTGTAGAGCACCGAGCTGCGCGGCCCCATGTAGACGCGTTTGCCGATCTCGACGTGGTCGATTTTCATCACGCGGTCCTCGAACAGATGCGTCTGCGGGCAGGCCAGCGCGTTCAGTTCGCTGTATTCGCCGATCGACACGCAGTCGAATTCGGTGATGTCGGTGGTGTCGAGGTAGACGCCGCGGCCCATCTTGCAGCCGAGCAGATTGAAGGCCAGCGGCAACCACGGCGTGCCGCGCAGATAGCGCATGAAGTTGGGCACGGCGATCCCCTCGTACAGATTGGTGACGCCTTCGGACAGCCAGACGAAGGGCGTCCACATCGGGTCGGCGCGCTTGCGGTAGCGGCCCAGCAGCAGCCATTTGAAGAGCATCACGACCAGGTAGTTGCCGATGCCGTAGGCCAGGCCGGCGATGGCCAGGTCGGCCACCACTTCGCCCCAGCGGCCGGCGCCGGCCAGCGGCATCACGTCGAGCACGACGGTGTAGCCGACGGCGATGACGACGGCGTGCGGCGTGACGATGCGGAAGGCTTCGATCAGGCTGCGCCCCAGGCGCCGCGCCGGCGAGGGCCGGAAGGTCAGGCGCTCCGGATAGCCGCTGACCTGTTCGCGCGCCGGCAGGTGGATGGGCGGCGAGCCCAGCCAGGTGTCGCCGCTGGCCATCTGGGCGTTGTCCGGGGCGTGCGAGTGGACGCCGATCAGCACATGCTCGGGCAGGGTGGTGCCGTCCGGGATGTAACTGCCGTTGCCGACGAAGCTGCGGTGCGAGATGACGGTGGCCTGCATGCGCATCCAGCCGCCGTCGATCTGTTCGTCGCCCAGCATGACGGCGTCGGCGATGAAGGTTTCGTCGCCCAGGGTCAGCATGTCCGGCACCACGCCCAGCGCGGTGGAGATTTCCGCGCCGCGGCCGACCTTGGCGCCCAGCAGGCGGTACCAATAGGGCGCGTAGACGGTGGCGTAGATGCCGTGCAGCACGTTCAAGCTCGATTCCTGGATGTGGCTGACCAGCCATTTGGCGCAGTAGGTGTTGCTGTGCACGGGCGAGCTGCCCGGCTTCAGGCGCGGCAGGGCGCTCCAGCGGATGCCGGCCGAGACCAGCGCCGTCAGCACGATCAGCACGGCGCTGGCGGGGAAGGCCAGCACGAAGTAGCGCGCCAGCTGGGTCTTGATGTCGCTGCCCTGCAACCAGGGCATCAGTTCGCGCTCGTCGAACCAGTCGATCAGCACGAAGCTGGGGAAGACCGGCATGAAGAACAGGGTGGCGATGAGGATGATGCCGAAGACGAAGAACAAGCCTTCGCCGGCCAGGCGCAGGCGCGTCACGGCCGGACGCGGCGGCTGCTGTTGCGGGTCGAAGGCGCCGGCGTCGCGGGCCGGCGAACCGCCCCAGACGCGGCCGTCGGGCACGGCGGCGCCGTCGGCCAGCGCGCTCTGGCCCTCCAGGTGGCCGCTGCGGCCCACCCTGGTGTTGCCTTCGAGGACGGCGTAGGAACTGACGCAGGCGTCGTCGCCCAGGCTGATCTGCCCGAGCAGCAGGCGGCCCCGTTCGACGCGGGCGTTTTCGAAGTTGGCGGCGTTGCCGATGCTGACGCCGTCGCCGATCGTCAGCAGGTCCGGCGCGCGCAGGGTGATCGAGCCGATCAGCACTTCGCTGCCGACCTTGGCGCCGAGGGCACGCAACCACCACGGATACAGGGAGGAGCCGCTGAGCAGGTAGACGGGGGCCGATTCGACCAGGCGGTCGGCCAACCACCAGCGGTAGTAGGTCAGGCCCCAGAGCGGATAGTCGCCCGCCTTCAGGCGCCCGGCGATCAACCACTTGCCGGCGATGGCGATGAAGAACTCCATCACGGTGGCCAGTAGGAACACGCCCAGCGAGGCGGCGATGGCGCGCGCCACCGAATCGCCCGGGTCGCCGGTGAAGAAGTGGTAGGTGAAGAAGGGCGCCAACCACTGCGCCATGCGCAGGGTGACCAGGCCGGGCACGGCGGCGGCCTGGGCCAGGCCGCACAACCAGCGCCGGCTGGCCGGCGGCGGCGTCCAGTCGGGCTGCGGCACGCTGGCGGCGGGCGCCTCGGCCAGCGCGGCGGCGATGCGGCCGATGCGCCGGTTGTGGTAGATGTCGCGCACCGTGACGTGGGCGAAGCGCGGGTCGGCGCGCAGGGCCGAGGCGAGCCGCGCGGCGAAGAAGGAGTGGCCGCCCAGGTCGCTGAAGAAGTCCGCTTCGCGCAGGATCGGCTGGCCGGGGAAGAGCGCGGCCAGCGCGGCGAACAGGGCCACCTCGGCGGGCGTCTCGGGCAGGTCGGAATCGGCGGCGGCGCCGGCCGGCGGCGCGCTCAAAGGCATGGCCTTGAGGGCCTTGCGGTCGATCTTGCCGGAGGTCAGACGCGGCATCACCTCGAGCAGCTCGTAGCGGCCCGGCACCATGTAGGGCGGCAGTTGCGCCGCCAGCGCCTTGCGCAGCGCGGCCGGCTGCAGTTCGCCGTCGGCCACCAGATAGGCGGCCAGCAGGTCGATGCCGTCCTCCTTGCGCAGCAGGACGGCGGCCGTGCCGACGCCCGGCTGCTGCGTCAGCAGGGCCTCGATCTCGCCCAGTTCGACGCGGAAGCCGCGGATCTTGACCTGATCGTCGGCCCGGCCCAGGCACTGCACCTGGCCGTCGGCGTTGATGCGCGCCAGGTCGCCGGTGCGGTACAGGCGCGCGTCGTGGCGGCCGCTGGCCCAGGGATTGGGCAGGAATTTCTCCACCGTCAGGTCGGGCCGGCCCAGATAGCCGTCGGCCAGGCCGGGGCCGGTGATGCACAGCTCGCCGACCTCGCCGCGCGCCAGCAGGCGCAGCTCCTGGCCCGGTTCGGCCTCGGCGGCGATGACCATCAGGCCGTAGTTGGGCAGCGGCGTGCCGATGGTCACCGGCGCGCCCGGCTGCAGGCGCGCCAGGCTGGCCGACACCGTCGCCTCGGTCGGGCCGTAGGTGTTGAACATCTGCCGGCCGGGACGCGACCAGCGCTCGACCAGCGCTTCGGGGCAGGCTTCGCCGCCCAGATTGATCAGGCGCAGGCTGGGCACCTCTTCGCTGAACAGGGCCAGCAAGGTCGGCACGGCGTGCAGCACGCTGACCTGGTGCTCGTTGAGGAGGCGCGGCAGGATTTCCGGGTCGCCGCTGCTTTCCTTCGGGCCTATCCACAGGGTGGCGCCGACCAGGTAGGCGATCCAGATTTCCTCGAAGGACATGTCGAAGGCCACCGAGAAGCCCTGGTAGACGCGGTCGTCGCCGCGCACGCCCAGCACCGCGTTTTCGCTGCGCAGGAAGTGGCAGATGCTGCGCTGGGAGATGAGGATGCCCTTCGGCTTGCCGGTCGAGCCGGAGGTGTAGATGACGTAGGCCGGCTGGTCGGGCGAGACGGCGCCGCGGCGCGCCAGGGCGTGCGAGGGCGCGGCCGGCGCCAGCATGGCTTCGGCCGTCCACACGGGCCGGCCCAGCGCCGCCAGGCGCGGCGCGAAGGCGGCGTAGCTCAGCAGGCCGGCCGCGTCGGCGTCGTCCAGGCACACCTGCAGGCGTTCGACCGGGATGTCCTCGTCGACCGGCAGCCAGGCGGCGCCGGCCTTGGCGATGCCGGCCTGCATCACCAGCAGATCGATGCCGCGCGGCAGCCACAGGCCGACGATCTGGCCGGGGCGCACGCCGGCCTCGATCAGGCGCGCCGCCACCAGGGCGGCGCGCTGGTCCAGTTCCCGGTAGCTCAGGCGCTGGGCGCCGTAGATCAGCGCCGTCTGGTCCGGGCAGCGCAGGGCGCTCGCCTCGAGCAGATCGGCCAGCACCTCGTCGCGCAGCAGTGCCGGCTCCAGCGGGCCGTACAGGATGTCCGCGTGGGCAGGAGGGAGCGCGGCTTGCAACTGGGTGAAATCGTTCATGTGTGATGCTTTTGTGGGGTTTGATTGGACTGCATGCGCGCAGGCCTTCCATTGGGAATGTCGGTGCCGCGCCGCAGGCTCTACCTTACAGCAAGCGCATGCCGCCCCGCACCTATTTGGGGGCGAAGAATTGATGTTGAAGGGGAAGAAAATGAAAATGTGGCGCGCGCGCCGTCAATTGCCCGTCAGGATGTTGACGTAGGGCAAAAGCGGCGCGCATCCCAAGAGCGTGTTGCCGCGGCGCTGCCGGCCGGGCGCCTACTCAGTAGTACCAGAAACCCCGGTAATGGTAGGGATAGTAGGGGTAGGAGGCATAGCTTCTGGCCTCCTGTTCGCCGCTCAGTTGCAGCACGCAATTGCGCCACTGGTCGCTATTGGCGGTATAGCCCAGCTTGTCGCAGGCGGGGCCATAGACGGCGACCTTGTGGTCGATATCGCGCTGGGCCGAGGCGGCTTGTTCGGCCGGCGTCGAGCAAGCGGCCAGACTGGCCATGGTCGCCATGGCAATGATAAAAGTGCGCATCATATTCTCCTTAAAATACGCTACTTGCTTGACGTAGTGTAGATCCGGGAGTCCTTGGTAAGCTGACGCACATCAAAGCGGCGCCGATGCGGGCGCATCGGGCCTGGCCTCAACGGCATTGGCCGGGCCGGCGTCCCCGTATGTCCCCGGTTTCCCATCCGTTATACTGTCGCCAAGTCCGCGCGAAGATCGGACGCATCCCTGGAGACCGCCATGCCGCGTTGCCTGTCCGTATTGCTGTTGTGCCTGTCGATGGCGTGCGCCCGCGCCGACAGCGTCATCTATCCGCGCCACCAGGCGGCCCACGATCCGCAACTGGACTACGCGCTGGCCCTGCTGCGGCTGGCGCTGGAGAAGTCCGGCGCGCACTACACCCTGCGCCAGTCGGAGCGGGTGATGGTGCAAAGCCGCGTCATCCAGGAAATCCACGACGCCACCGGCAGCGTCGATGTGCTCTGGACCATGACGACGCGCGAACGCGAGGCCGAGCTGCTGCCGGTGCGCATCCCCATCGACCGCGGCCTGATCGGCTGGCGCGTCGCCCTGCTCAACGCGGCCCGTCCGCAACTGCTGCAGAACGTGCGCACTGTCGAGCAACTGGCGCGCTTCGGCGCCGGCCAGATGCGCGACTGGCCCGACACCGCCATCCTGCGCCAGGGCGGCTTGCGCGTGCTCGACACCTCGACCACCTACGAGGGTTTGTTCCAGCAACTGGCGGTGGGGCGCATCGATTACTTCCCGCGCTCCGTCATCGAGGCGGGACAGGAGCTGGCCGACCACGCGGCGCTGCCGCTGGCGCTGGACGCCAATCTGCTGATCCACTACCCCAGCGCCTTCTATTTCTTCGTCGGCAAGCAGCGCCCGGCGCTGGCGCGCGACATCGAGCGCGGCCTGGAGAGGGCGCTCGCCGACGGCAGCTTCGAGGCCCTGTTCCAGCGCCACTACGGCAAACTGGGCGAGCAATTGAAGCTGCGCAGGCGCCATGTCCTGGAATTGAAGAACGCCGCGCTGCCCGAGGCGACACCCTTGGCCCGCAGGGAGCTGTGGTATCGCCCGCCCGGCGCGGAACAGGCGCTCCCTTAGGCCGGCACGGCCAGGATCACGCTCGAGGCCTTGAAGATGGCCGAGGCCGTGAGGCCCGGCGCCAGACCCAGGTTGCTGCTGCTGTCGTTGGTGACGATAGCCACCACCTGGCCGCCGCCGGGGAGGTCGATGACGACCTCGGTGTTCACGGCGCCGGTGCGGACCTGCGCGACGCTGCCGGTGAGGCGGTTGCGGGCCGAGAATTTCACGTCCTGATCGTTGGTGACGATGATGATCGCCGAGGCTTTGATCAGCGCGAAGACCGGCACGCCGACGCTCAAGCCGAGACTCTCGGTGCTGTCGTGGGTGATGGTGGCGACCAGCGTCTGGCCGCCGGCGACGCCGATTTCGATTTCGTCGTTGACGGCGCCGAGTTTGACCTTGCTGACCTGGCCGGAGAATTGATTGCGGGCGCTGGACTTCATCATGCGTATGCTCCTGTTGTGAATGGATGATCGTGTGTCGCGCGACGGCGCCTGGCCGCCGCGGTCGCCAATTATCCCCCCTTTAGTTGTTTTTTCAAGAATGCCCCTGCCGGCGAGCGGTCTTTCGGCGCGCGCAGAGCCGGGAAAAGCGCGGGGAATAGGCGGGCCTTCCTTGGCGGCGCCCAAAGCGCAGGCGAGCGCGGCCATTTATCGTACAATTTGCGGTTACGTTCAAACCGCCACGCCAGATGGCCCACGCACAGCACAAAGGTTTCCATGAGCAAGAAGATAGTCCAGGTATATGACCGGCCCGCGGGCGGCTGGGGCGCCCTGAAGAGCGTCGCGCAGCAGATCATCGGCCAGGGCATACCGGCCAAGGGCGCGCGCACGCTGCTGTCGGCCAACCAACCGGACGGTTTCGACTGCCCCGGCTGCGCCTGGCCCGACCAGGACCACACCTCGACCTTCGAATTCTGCGAGAACGGCGCCAAGGCCATCGCCGCCGAATCGACGGCGCGGCGCGCCACGCCGGCGCTGCTGGGCCAGCACACGCTGCAATGGTTGGCGGCGCAGACGGACCAGTGGCTGGAGGGGCAGGGCCGCCTGACCGAGCCGATGCGCTACGACCGCGCCAGCGACCGCTATCTGCCGATCGGCTGGGACGAGGCGTTCGCGCTGATCGCCGCGCGCCTGAACGCCTTGCCGACGCCGGACGACGCCATCTTCTA
Source organism: Janthinobacterium sp. (assembly GCA_025356595.1). Taxonomy (GTDB): domain Bacteria; phylum Pseudomonadota; class Gammaproteobacteria; order Burkholderiales; family Burkholderiaceae_D; genus Janthinobacterium. The sequence goes on from JANXSQ010000266.1 coordinate 25,429, forward strand.
CACCTCCGGGCGCACCAGCAACGAGGCGGCCTTCCTGTACCAGTTGTTCGTGCGCGAATTCGGCACCAACAACTTCCCCGACTGCTCGAACATGTGCCACGAGCCGTCCGGCTACGCGATGCGCGAGGCGGTCGGCGTGGGCAAGGGCACGGTGCTGCTGGACGACTTTCAGATCGCCGACGCGCTGTTCATCTTCGGCCAGAACCCCGGCACCAACCATCCGCGCATGCTGGGCGAGCTGCGCGCGGCGGCCAAGCGCGGCGCGGCCATCGTCTCCTTCAACCCCCTGCGCGAGCGGGGACTGGAAAAATTCCAGAACCCGCAAAGCGCCGGCGAAATGCTCAGCGGCGGTTCGACGGCCATCTCGTCCGACTATTTCCAGCTCAAGATAGGCGGCGACCTGGCCGCCGTGAAGGGCATGATCAAGTTCGTGCTGGAGGCCGACGCGGCCGCCCGGGAAGCCGGACGCGCGCGCCTGATCGACGTCACCTTCATCGAGGAGCACACGGCCAATTTCGACGTCTTCATGGCCGACGTGCTGGCCGAACCGTGGGACGTCATCGTGCGCGAATCGGGCCTGGAGCGGGCGCAGATCGACCGCGCCGCCGAGATCTACATGGGCGCCGGCAAGGTCATCGCCTGCTGGGGCATGGGCATCACCCAGCACCGCCATTCCGTGGCGACGATCCAGATGATCATGAATTTGCTGCTGGTGCGCGGCAACATCGGCCGGCCCGGCGCCGGCCCCTGTCCGGTGCGCGGCCACAGCAATGTGCAGGGCGACCGCACCATGGGCATCTTCGAAAAACCCAAGCCGGCCTTCCTCGACCGCCTCGGCGAGGTGTTCGACTTCGCGCCGCCGCGCGCCAACGGCTACGACACGGTGGCCGCCATCGAAGCCATGCTGGCCGAGCCGGGCAAGGTCTTCTTCGCCATGGGCGGCAACTTCGCCGCCGCCACGCCGGACACGCGCGTCACCGAACAGGCGCTGCGCCAGTGCGCGCTGACCGTCCACGTGGCCACCAAATTCAACCGCAGCCACCTGGTCTGCGGCACGGACGCGCTGGTCCTGCCCTGCCTGGGCCGCACCGAGATCGACCAGCAGGCCGGCGGCCCGCAGGCGGTCAGCGTGGAGGATTCGATGAGCATGGTCCACCTCTCCTCGGGCATCAACGCACCGTCCTCGCCGGCGCTGCTGTCGGAGCCGATGATCGTCGCGCGCCTCGCCACGGCGACCCTGAAGGGACGCAGCAAGACCGACTGGATGTGGTTGGTGGCCGACTACGACCGCATCCGCGACAAGATCGCCGCCGTCTTCGAGGACTTCGCCGATTTCAATCAGCGCGTCAAAGTGCCCGGCGGTTTCCATCTGCGCAACACGGCCGCCGAGCGCCTGTGGCTGACTTCCACCGGCAAGGCGAATTTCTACGCCCATGCGGTGCCGACCGACCTGCCCATCCACCTGGCCCGCGACGGGCGCGACTCGCCCGTCTTCAACCTGACGACGATGCGCTCGCACGACCAGTACAACACCACCATTTACGGCCTGAACGACCGCTACCGGGGCGTGTTCGGCGAACGGCGCGTGCTCTTCATCCACGCCGAGGACATCGCCGCGCTGGGTTTGCTGGACGGCGCCTGGGTCGACCTGGAGAGTCTGTGCGACGACAACGCGCGCCGTCAGGCGAAGCGCTTCATGCTGGTCGCCTACAACATCCCGCGCGGCTGCGTGGCGGCCTACTTCCCCGAGACGAACCCGCTGGTGCCGCTGTCGAGCTTCGCCGATTTCGCCCGCACGCCGACCTCGAAATCGATCCCCATCGTCGTCACGCCGCACGCCGCGGCATGAGCGAGGACTTGACGCGGGCGCTGCTGGCCGAACTCTCCGCGCAGGCGAAACCGGTGTCGCTGGCGCGCCTGTGCAAGCGGCTCGGCGTGCGCCAAAGCACGCTGCTGCGCTGCCTGGCCTACCTGGGCGACGAGGTCATCGGCGGCGCGCCCGGCCCCGGCCTGGTGCGGGTGAGCCAGGACGGTGAGCGCAGCATGCTGGCGCTGACCGAGAAAGGCCGCGGCGCATACCCATGAACGAGGCGAACAATATGGCGGCCTGGCGCAACCTGCCGGTGCTGCGCCACGCGCCCGGCGGCGCGGGTCTGCCGGCGAGCGATTGCGTGGCCGAGGAAACCCCGGTGGCGCTGGTCTACAACGGCATCAGCCACGCCGTGATGATGGCGAGCCCGCGCGATCTCGAGGATTTCGCGCGGGGCTTCTCGCTGACCGAAGGGCTCGTCGCCAGGCCGTCCGAGATCTACGATATCGAGGTCGAGGAAGTGGGACGCGGCATCGAGGTGAAACTCAAGATTGCCGCCCAGCGTATGGCC
>JANXSQ010000277.1 GCA_025356595.1 Janthinobacterium sp.
ATATCTATTTGTTAGAATAAATTTATTACCACTTTTAAAAGTGAACATCATGAGCGACGATCAAGAATTGAAGGAGGGACACGCCTACTTTACGCTGTCCGGCGATGTCAACAGCGATATGGTCAGGCGCGTGTTCGACGCCGTGTCGGACATGATGGAAGACAAGGTCACCACCGCCCATATCTTGCTGCAGTCGAATGGCGGCTATGTCAGCGACGGCATCTGCCTGTACAACTTCCTCAGCCAGTTGCCGATTACCTTCGTCACCTACAACGCCGGCGCGGTGGCCTCGATCGCCGTCACGCTGTTCCTGGCCGGCACGCGCCGCTACGCCAGCGAGACGGCGCGCTTCATGGTGCACAAATCGCACGCCACGGCCTCGCCGGGGGCGCGTCCGGACGCGCTGAAGATCATCGTCGACGGTTTGCGCGCCGACGACATGCGCACCGAGCAGATCCTCAGCAAGCACGTCGCGCTGACGCAGGAGCACTGGCTGGTGCACGCCTATTCCGACCTGCACCTGACGGCGCAGGAGGCGCTGGGCGTGGGCCTGATCGACGCGGTGGCCAATTTCGCCCCGCCGAAGGGGCAGCGCCTGACGAATATCTGAGGCGCGGCCGCTCGCCCGCGCCCTGGCTTGAGTTCAGGCGGCCTGGCCGGCCGCCGCCGGCTAACGCTTGTATTCGTCGTCTTGCCGGCCGCCGCGCTCGGCGCGCCCGGCCGAACCGGCGCCGCCGGATTGCTTGCCGGCGCCCGTGTCCGACTGCTTGCCGCCGCCCAGGTCCGACTGTTTACCGCCGCCCGTGTCCGACTGCTTGCTGGCGCCGCCCTCGGAGCGTTTGCCCGGGTCGTTCTTGTGGCTTTGCCGGCCGGCGTCCACATGCTGCTCGTGACTGCCGCCTTGCTTGCCGCTACGCTCATCGGACTGCTTGCTGCCCTGACCGCCTTTTTGATTCGAGTTCATCATGATTCCTTTCCAGGTAAAAAAAGTCACGCTCCGGAGTGCATCGCCGGGGGAATCCCCCGCAAAAGAAAGTTGCCCCGGCTTTGTCTTCCCGGTGTCGCAATCATGCGATCCTGTCCATGCCTACGCTATCGGATCGGACCCCGAACGCGTGTAGGACGGCACTGATTCGGCCAAGGCTGAGGGCGTGGCGCGCTCGGCCGGGTCGGGGCAATCTTTATGGCCCGGCAATTCCGCGCCGCCGGCGGGCCTTCCGGCCCGTAAGCGGGCGGCAAAGAATTTGCGGCCGGGCAGGCGATTGTTTCCTTTTGTCTATTGCCTTGTGGAAATAACGTGTAAGAATGTCGTATCACGGCGCATTTCGTGCGCCATCCATCTCTTATCGGGCGCAAGGCATGCTTTCAGACACGACCATTTCCGCGGGGGCGAAAAAGACGGTGTCGCCGCGGCATGCCGTGCTGGAAAAGCTGATCGGCATCGTCGCCGAGCATGTCAACGAGCAATTGCTGGCGCTGACGGGGCGTTGGGCGGCGGCCTTGCTGGACGGCGGCGACGCCAGCGACGCGCGTGCGGCGCAGCAGCGTTTCCGCGCCGGCAAACTGCTCAAGGAAAACAACTACGCCTTCCTGCGCCTGGCCGCCGCGCGCGTGGAGCGCGGCGTGCGCCTGGAACTGGTCCACCTGGCGCCGGCGCCCAAGAGCGCGGCGCGCCAGCCGGCGCAGGCGCTGGCCCTGGTGCCGTACGAAGCCATGGACACCCGCGTCGCCTTCGGCGCGCTGAGCCGGCCCTTCGAATTGCTGTACTCGGAAGCATTGGCGACGCTCAGCGTGCGCCTGGCCTTCCTGCTCGAGCGCGATATCCTGCGGCCGAACCAGAACCCCTTCCGGCCCGAGGTCTTCCTGACCGCCCTGCAGGAGAGTTGGTGCGAATTCGAGCCGGACGCGGATTCCGCCAAGTTGCTGCCGCCCTTGCTCAAGCCCGGCCTGTTCCTCGAGCTGGGGCCGATGTTCGAGGCGCTCAACCTGGCGCTGATGCGCAAGGGCGCGCCGGAAGGCGCCGAGGCTTACCGGGGCCGCCGCGCCGACAGCCACGACGCCACGCCGAAGCCGGCCGAGGCGCCCGGGCAAGCCGCGCTGGCCCGGCAATTGCGGCACTTCTTCGCCCAGGCCGAGGCGGCCGCGCCGGCGCCGGCCGGCGAGTTCGACCCGCCGCAAGCGGCGCCGGGCGGCTGGCGCCAAGGCGCGGCGCAGGGTTTCCACGGCGCCATGGACAATCAGCGGGTGCACCAACTGGGCCAGCTGGGCGCCAAGCAGCCGTTGCTGTCCTACCTGGCGCGCCTGCAGCGGGGCGCGCCGGCGGCCGGCGCGCCGTCCGCGCCGGGAGGCAAGGTCATCTATCTGCCGACCATCAAGGACGGCGCCCCCCATGGCAGCCTGAGCAGCGCCGACGAGAGCACCATCGATTTGCTGTCG
>JANXSQ010000373.1 GCA_025356595.1 Janthinobacterium sp.
TCGACCGGCAAATGCTCTCCCAGACGACGCCAGTCAGGCGCTTCGAGGTGGTTTGCCAGGAAATGGAGAGTGTCATCGAGCATCGCCGCGTAGGTTAACAGCAGGCCCGGGCGTTTACAAGCCCAAAATAAAATGCCGTCCAGTCTTAACTGAACGGCATTACCGCCATGCGGGGTTTTTTTATGTCCGCACGGTTTGTGGACAGGCGGCGACGCTTTGCCGCCGCCATTTTCCATGATACGAGAAGACTATTTCACATTGTGATACGTCGCCGAGGGGAAAACACGGAAATCCATTGCATTTTTTGAGACTGTATTTCACATAGCAAAAAACATAGTATAAGCCATTGAAAATAAACAAATAAATTTAAGTCATATGTCTTATATAAGAGTCAGTCTAAGCGGGGAAAAAGGGGTATTATTATTCCATGCAGTTTTGCTTTGAATGCGGCACCCGATTTTTTCAGATGTATCGAGACTCAATACTGTTTCTTAATCTTGTTTTATTATCTAGGATATCCTCATGTCACAATATCAAAACGACATCAAAGCCATCGCCGGCCTGAAAGACAAAGAAGGTAGCGCTTGGAACGCCATCAACCCTGAGTCCGCCGCACGCATGCGCGCCCAGAACCGTTTCAAGACCGGCCTGGATATCGCCAAGTACACCGCCAAGATCATGCGCGACGACATGGCGAACTACGACGCCGACTCGTCCAAGTACACCCAGTCGCTGGGTTGCTGGCACGGTTTCATCGGTCAACAGAAGATGATTTCGATCAAGAAGCACTTCAACAGCACCGACCGCCGCTACCTCTACCTGTCGGGCTGGATGGTTGCCGCGCTGCGCTCCGAGTTCGGCCCGCTGCCGGATCAGTCCATGCACGAAAAAACCGCCGTCGCCGACCTGATCCGCGAACTCTACACTTTCCTGCGTCAAGCCGATGCGCGTGAGCTGGGCGGCTTGTTCCGTCAACTGGACGGTGCCGAAGGCGCCGCCAAGCAAGCGATCCAGGACAAGATCGACAACCACATCACCCACGTCGTGCCTATCATCGCCGACATCGATGCCGGTTTCGGTAACGCCGAAGCGACCTACCTGATGGCCAAGCAGTTGATCGAGGCGGGCGCCTGCTGCATCCAGATCGAAAACCAGGTTTCCGATGAAAAGCAGTGCGGCCATCAAGACGGCAAGGTCACGGTTCCCCACGAAGACTTCCTGGCGAAGATCCGCGCCGTGCGTTACGCCTTCCTGGAACTGGGCATCGACGACGGCGTGATCGTCGCGCGCACCGACTCCCTGGGCGCCGGCCTGACCAAGCAGATCGCCGTCACCCGCGAACCGGGCGATCTGGGCGACAAGTACAATTCCTTCCTGGACGTCGAGGAAGTGTCGCTGGAATCGATGGGCAACGGCGATGTGGTCATCAAGCGCGACGGCAAGCTGCTGCGTCCTAAACGTTTGCCGAGCAACCTGTTCCAGTTCCGCGCCGGCACGGGCGAAGAGCGCTGCGTACTCGACTGCATCACCTCGCTGCAAAACGGCGCCGACCTGCTGTGGATCGAAACCGAAAAACCACATATCGCGCAAATCGGCGGCATGGTCAGCGCGATCCGTAAAGTCATTCCGAACGCCAAGCTGGTGTACAACAACAGCCCGTCGTTCAACTGGACCCTGAACTTCCGTCAGCAAATGTTCGACAGCATGAAGAGCGAAGGCAAGGATGTTTCCGCCTACGACCGCGCCGCGCTGATGAGCGTCGAGTACGACACAACGGAACTGGCCCTGGTCGCCGACGAGAAAATCCGCACCTTCCAGGCCGACTCGGCCCGCGAAGCCGGCATCTTCCATCACCTGATCACGCTGCCGACCTACCATACCGCGGCATTGTCGACCGACAACCTGGCGAAAGACTACTTCGGCGAGCAAGGCATGTTGGGTTATGTCGCCGGCGTGCAGCGCAAGGAAATCCGTCAAGGCATCGCTTGCGTCAAGCATCAGAACATGTCCGGTTCGGACATCGGCGATGACCACAAAGAGTACTTCAGCGGCGAAGCCGCCCTGAAAGCATCGGGTAAAGACAACACGATGAACCAGTTCTAAGCACTGCTTCCGGTGTTAAAAAAGCTCGCCTCGGCGAGCTTTTTTTATGTCTGCGGCGGGCGGTGAGCCGGCCTGGCCGCGCCCGCCTAGTGCGAGGAACACGGCGCGGCGTTTGCGGCGTGGCGCTTGCCGGCCAGCAGGCCTTGCGTCAGACGGCCCAGTTGCGCGGCCAGTCCGGCGGCGGCCGACGGCCGGCTGAGGAAGTCGACCCGGCTGTCCAGCTTGTCCGCTTCGATGACCACCAGGCGACCGGCCGGCACGCAGAAAGTGGCGCCGGCGTCGAGCCAGTAATCGCTCAATTCGCCTTCGACGGTGATCCAGACGCGGCCGCTGGCGATGCGCAGGCTGCGCGTTTTGCGGGCCACGCCGGAGACGGCCTGGCCGGCTTGCAGGTTCAAGCTGTTTGCGAATAATTCTCTCATGATGTTCACCATTTCTTTAGGTCGGCGAGCTGGATCGAAGAGTTTCGATCCCTTGATGTCAGCGCCGGACAAGCAAATCTTACGGCTTGTGGCGCGTCTTGCAAAATGATATATTTTCCCTTCGCTTGCTAATTTAACTCACATATAAAACCATGGCCGACCTGCGCCGCCTGCCCAACCTCGCCGCCTTGCGCGCCTTCGAAGCGGCCGCCCGCCACGAGAATTTCTCGCGCGCCGCCGAGGAGATCCACGTCACCCACGGCGCCGTCAGCCACCAGGTGCGCGCGCTCGAGGAGGAGCTCGGCGTGGCGCTGTTCCTGCGCAAGGGCAAGCGCCTGACGGTGACGCCGGAGGGACTCAACTTCGCCGTCATCGTGCGCAAGGCCCTGCTCGACATCGCCTTCGCCGCCGAAGCCCTGAAGGCCAACGCCGGCCAGAAGCGCCTGACGATCACGGCCATGCCCTCGTTCGCGGCGCGCTGGCTGGCGCCGCGCCTGGGCAATTTCATCGACCTGTATCCGGACGTCGAGGTGGTGCTGCAGTCGAGCGGCCAACTGGTCGACCTGGAGCGCCAGTCCATCGATGTCGGCATCCGTTTCGGCGCCGGCAATTACCCCGGCCTGACGGTGGAAAAGCTGATGGACGATTATTACTATCCGGCCGTCAGCCCCAGGTTCAACGGCGGAAAATTGCCCGGATCGCCGCAGGAACTGGGCCAGTTCCACCTGCTGCGCGGCGACGACGAACCCTGGTTGCCGTGGTTGCGCGCGGCCGGCACCGAGGTCGCCGAGCCGAGCGGCGGCATCGTCTTCCACGACCTGGCGATGCTGATACGCGCCGCCGCCAACGGCGACGGCATCGCGCTGGCGCGCCACGCCATCGTCATGCAGGAGATCGTCAGCGGCGAACTGGTGCGCCTGTTCGAGATCGCCGTCAAATGTCCCTACTCCTATTATTTCGTGTGCACGCCGCAAGCCCTGCTGCGCCCCGAGGTGAGCGCCTTCCGCGCCTGGTTGTTCGCCCAGGTGGAGCAATTCAAGCTCCAGTACAGCCGCCTGGGGTTGCCTGATTGTAACTTGCAGTTATACGAACATGATTACCGTCGGGAGTGGCAATGAACTATAATTCCAAAGCGTGTTATTTCAACAATTGCCGGGCCATCGCATGTCGGTTTGGGATGTGACCTGAAACAGCTCTCCGACCGGCCCGGCCCCACCTTTCTGGAGATCTATGTTTTCACCAAAATTCAATGTTTGCGCGCGCCTGATGCTGGGTTCCCTGTTGAGCACCAGCCTGCTTGCCGCCGCTCCGGCGCAGGCCCAGGAAGCGGCCGTCAAGCTGCCCCATGTCGTCATTCTGGCGACCGGCGGCACCATCGCCGGCAGCGGCGCCGACAGCACCACCACGGTCGGCTACACCTCGGCCACCGTCGGCGTCGAACGCCTGATCGCGGCCGTGCCGGAGTTGAAGAAGGTCGCCAGCGTGAAGGGCGAGCAAGTGTTCCAGATCGCCAGCGAAAGCATGACCAATGACCATTGGCTGAAACTGGCCAAGCGCGTCAACGCGCTGCTGGCGCAGTCCGACGTCGACGGCATCGTCATCACGCACGGCACCGACACCATCGAAGAGACGGCCTACTTCCTCGACCTGACGGTGAAAAGCAGCAAGCCCGTCGTCGTCGTCGGCGCGATGCGTCCGTCCACCGCCATCTCGGCCGACGGCCCGATCAATCTGTACAACGCCGTGCTGCTGGCCGGCAGCAAGGAAGCCGTCGGCAAGGGCGTGCTGGTGGCGCTGAACGACCAGATCAACGCCGCCCGCGACGTCAGCAAGACCAACACCTCGACCACCGACACCTTCAAGTCGACCGAACTGGGCCTGCTCGGCTACATCCAGGGCAACAAGCCCTTCTTCTATCGCCAGTCGACCCGCAAGCACACGGCCGAGAGCGAATTCGACATCAGCAAACTGGACGCGCTGCCGAAGGTTGACATCATCTACGGCTACGCCGACATGAACCGCGTCGCGCTCGACGCCTTCGTCGCCGCCGGCGCCAAGGGCATCATCCAGGCCGGTGTCGGCGACGGCAGCATCGCCGCGCAGATGAAGGCGCCGTTGGTCGAAGCGCGCAAGAAGGGCGTGCAGATCGTGCGCGCCAGCCGGGTCGGCCAGGGCATCGTCGCGCGCAACGGCGAAGCCAACGACGATGAACTCGACACCATCGTCGCCGACACGCTGAACGCGCAAAAGGCGCGCATCCTGCTGATGCTGGCGCTGACCAAAACCAACAGCAGCAAGGACATCCAGCGCATGTTCTACACCTACTAAGCAGGCCGCGCCGCCCGCCCGCGCCGCCCGCCCGCGCCGTCCCGGCGCGCGGCCGCGGCGCGCATTGTCGCTGCCGCGCTTTACTGCCATACTGCGGCTTCGAACAACATCCCGGCGGCGCCGTCCCGCCGCCCAGTGCGCGCATGGCTATCCTTTCCGAAATCACCCTGTACCCGATCAAATCCTGCGCCGGCATCAGCCTGCGCGAGGCCACGCTGACGCGCGCCGGCCTGATGACGGAGCAGATCTACGACCGCGAATGGATGGTGGTCGACGCCGCCGGCCGCTTCCTCAGCCAGCGCGAGCATCCGCGCATGGCCCTGATCACGCCGCGCCTGAAGGGCAGCGTGCTGGAGTTGCGCGCGCCCGGCATGCTGCGCCTGGAACTGCAGCTCGACCTGCCCGATCCGGAGCTGGCGCCGACGCTGGCGGTGCAGGTCTGGGACGACCAGCTGAAGGCCTACGATTGCGACGCCGTCACGGCCGCCTGGTTCAGCAACGCCGTCGGCGCGCCATGCCGGCTGGTGCGCTTCCACCCGGACGCGACGCGCCTGGCCAGCCGCAAATGGACCGGCGACATCGACGCGCCGACGCTGTTTTCCGACGGCTACCCGGTGCTGCTGGCGGGCGCCGCCTCGCTGGCCGACCTGAACGAGAAACTGCTGGCGGCCGGCCGCGCGGCGCTGCCCATGAACCGTTTCCGGCCGAATCTGGTGCTGGCCGGCATCGAGGCCTTCGAGGAGGATTACGTCGAGACCTTCCAGTTCGGCGCCACCGCGCTGAAACCCGTCAAACCCTGCTCGCGCTGCGGCATACCGGCCAACGACCAGGCCAGCGGCGTGCCCGGTCCCGACCCGCTCGACATCCTGCAGACCTACCGCGCCAAGGCGGAGCTGGACGGCGCGATCTGCTTCGGCATGAACGGCATCGTCGTCGACGGCGGCGACGAGCGCATCCGCGTCGGCCAGGAGGTCGGCGTCGCGCTGGCCTTCTGAGCGCCGCCACGGCCGATTTCTGCGCTTTGGCATTCCCAAGGCCGCCAACTTGGCGTAAGGTTGTATCTTGTCGGCCGGCCCGCCGCGTCCGCTCCACCCGAGACGCCACTGCATAAAGGTTTTATATGACGCACAATGAGACGGCCGCGCCGGCGAGCGAGCTGGCCGCCGAAAACCAGGCTTTGCGCGAGCGCATGGCCTGGTTGATGGAGCAGGCCGAGCTGAATCATTCGATCATGTGCCGGCACCAGGCCTTCGACCTGGAAATCGTCGGCGCCGGCAGCTTTCCCGTCCTGATCGGCACCATCTTCCGCACCCTGCCGATCATCTCCAGCCTCGACGGCGTGACTCTCAGCCTGCTCGACGAGGATGACGACATCCTGCTGGTGATGGAAAAACTGGGCGTCGATTTCGCCGACTTCCCGCAACTGCTGTTCGTGCGCGAGGAGGCGGCGCTCGGCTTCGGCCTGACGCGCAGCGCCAATGCGCAGGCGCCCAAGCCGCGCCTGGGAGCCTTCGTCGACGCGGAGCACGGCAAGCTGTTCCCGGACGCCGCGGGCGCCCTGCGCAGCGTGGCCGTGGTGCCGCTGCTGCGCAACAAGCGCCTGATCGGCAGCCTGAATCTGGGCAGCGCCGACGCCGCCCGTTTCACGCCCAGCCTGGGCACGGACTTCGTCGAGCACATGGCGTCGATCATCGCCATCTGCCTGGAAAACGTCATCAGCAACGAGATGCTCAAGTACATAGGCTTGACCGACTCGCTCACCGGCGTCTACAACCGGCGCTACATCGACCGCCGCCTGCTCGAGGAGATCGCCCGCGCGCGGCGCCAGGACTACCGCATCTCCTTCATGTACATCGACATCGACCATTTCAAGCGCGTCAACGACTCGGTCGGCCACCAGGGCGGCGACGAGGTGCTGCGCGAGGTCGCGGCGCGCATCAAGAACGAGTTGCGCCGCTCGGACGCGCTGGGCCGTTTCGGCGGCGAGGAATTCGTCGTGCTGCTGATCGACGCCGACCTGGGCAGCGCCTCGGTGGTCGCCGAGCGCATCCGCGCCGGCATCGCCGACAGTCTGTTCAACTTGCCGGCCGGCGTCAAGGTCGCCGTCAGCGTCTCGATCGGCGTCACCAGCCTGGGCGACTTCGACCACGACTGCTCGATCGAGGCCGTGGCGCAGCAACTGGTGGCGCACGCCGACAGCGCGCTGTACCAGGCCAAGGAGCGCGGCCGCAATCAGGTGGTGTGCTATCCAAACAGCCCCAGCGCATGAGCTGATGCCGTAGCCGGCAGTCTTGCAATGGCAGCCTATCCGGTTGCCATTTTTTCGTCCGCGCGCAATATGGAGCTTGCAGGAGGTGGTCAAAGATTAAATGCTTGTGATCAAACGGGACTGGACATCCGGATCAAACCATCCCGGCAGGCGCGCTCATTGCCGGATCCGCCTGTCGGGACGGCTAGCGCAGCAGGCGCTCGGCGCGCGCGACGGCGTCGGCGGCGCCGCGCAGCACCACCACGTCGCCCGCCTCCAGCACCGTCGCCGCTCCCACCTCAAGACGGCCGCGGCCGCGGCGTATGGTGGCCACCTCGGCGCCGCAGCCGGCCAGGTCGAGGTCGCCCAGCGCCAGGCCGGTGCACCTGGCCCGCTCGCCCAGCGTCACCGAATGCAGGCGCACCAGCTCGTCGTCGCCGACGTCGCTGGCGCCGTGGAAGTAGCCGCGCAGCGAGGCGTAGCGCGCTTCCCGCGCGGCCTGCACGCGGTGCACCACGCGGCGCAGAGGCACACCCAGCATGATCAGCGCGTGCGAGGCCAGCATCAGGCTGCCCTCCATCAGTTCCGGCACCACTTCGGCCGCGCCGGCCGCCTTCAGTCGGTCCAGGTCGGTGTCGTCGTGGCTGCGCACGATCACCGGCAGCGTCGGCGCCAGTTCGTGCACCAGGTGCAGCACGCGCAGCGCCGAGGGCGTGCTGGCGTAGGTGATGACGACGGCGCTGGCGCGGTAGATGCCGGCCGCGATCAGGCTTTCGCGCCGCGCCGCGTCGCCGTAGGAGACGCTGGCGCCGGCCGTCTGCGCCTCCTGCACCCGCTCCGGGTCCAGGTCGAGCGCATGGTAGGCGATTTTTTCCTCGGCCAGCAGGGTGGCCAGGCTTTGCCCGCTGCGGCCGAAGCCGGCGATGATGACGTGTTTCTGCGTCGCCATGGTGCGCGTGGCGATTTTCGTCAGCGCCAGCGATTGCATCATCCATTCGTTGCTGGCCAGTTTCATGACGATCTGGTCCGACTTGGCGATGACCAGGGGCGCGATCAGCATCGACAGCACCATCGAGGCCAGCACGACCTGGATGATGAACGGATCCATCAGGCGCGTGTCGCCGGCCAGGTTGAGCAGCACGAAGCCGAATTCGCCGGCCTGCGCCAGCGCCAGGCCGGTGCGCACGGAGACGCCGGTGCTGGCGCCGAACAGCTTGGTCAGCGCGGCGATCAGGGCGAACTTGAACAGCACCGGCGCGCACAGCAGCAGCAGCACCAACCACCAGTTCTCCAGCACCAGGCGCAGGTTGAGCAGCATGCCGACGGTGATGAAGAACAGCCCCAGCAGGACGTCGCGGAAGGGCTTGATGTCTTCCTCGACCTGGTGCTTGTATTCGGTCTCGGAGATCAGCATGCCGGCGACGAAGGCGCCCAGGGCCAGCGACAGGCCGGCCCGCTCGGTGATCCAGGCCGCGCCCAGGGTGATCAGCAGCAGGTTCAGCATGAACAGTTCCTGCGAGCGCCGCTTGACGACGATGGTCAGCCAGCCGCGCACCAGCTTCTGGCCGATGAAGAGCAGCAGCAGCAGCACGATGACGGCCTTGGCGCCGGCCCAGGCCAGCGTCTCGAACAGGTGGTCCTGCGGCTTGGCCAGCGCCGGGATGAGGATCAGCATCGGCACCACGGCCAGATCCTGGAACAGCAGGATGCCGATGATCTTGCGCCCGTGCGCGCTTTCCAGCTCCAGCCGTTCGGTGAGCATCTTCGAGACGATGGCGGTGGAGGACATGGCCAGCGCGCCGCCCAGCGCGAAGGCGGCCTGCCAGCTGAGCTGGATGTAGGCCGACAATTGCGTGTTGATCAGCCAGCCGAACAGCACGGCGGCGGCGATCGTCAGCAGCACCTGGGCCATGCCGAGGCCGAAGACGATGCGCCGCATGGCGAGGAATTTGGGCACGGAAAATTCCAGGCCGATGGAGAACATCAGGAAGACGACGCCGAATTCGGCCAGCGCGTGGCTGCTTTCGCTCTCCGCCGCCAGGCCCAGCGCGTGCGGGCCGATGACGATGCCCACGCTCAGGTAGCCGAGCATGGGTGGCAGGTGCATCATGCGGAACGCGACCACGCCGAGCACGGCGCTGCCCAGCAGGAGCAGGGTCAGTTCGAGGGAGGAAAACATGGCTTTGACCTGGATCGTGTGGGGATTGCGTAGTTTGTTGCGACTGGCAAGTTTTTTGCTTTCCTAATTCGTTTATACTTTGGGCATGAGTGTAACCCATGAAAAAACAATGCTGAAAGCTTTTGATGCAAACACAGCGGCGCGCGCGCTGACCCTGGCCCGCGCCACCCTGCAAATCGAGGCGGACGCCATCGTCGCCCTGCACGCGCGCCTGGCCAGCGACGACAGCGTCGGCCGCGCCGTCGCCCTGCTGCTGCAGTGCGGCGGGCGCGTCGTCGTCTCCGGCATCGGCAAGTCCGGCCACATCGCCCGCAAGATCGCCGCCACGCTGGCCTCCACCGGCACGCCGGCCATGTTCGTCCACCCGGCCGAGGCGGCCCACGGCGACCTCGGCATGGTGACCTCGGAGGACGCCTTCATCGCCATCTCGAACTCCGGCGAAACGGCCGAGCTGATGGCCATCGTGCCCATCGTCAAGCGCATGGGCGGCATCTTGATCGCCATGACCGGCAACCCGCAATCGAGCCTGGCGCAACTGGCCGACGTCCACCTCGACGTCTCGGTGGCCAAGGAGGCCTGCCCGCTGAACCTGGCGCCCACCGCCAGCACCACCGTCACCCTGGCGCTGGGCGACGCCCTGGCCGTCGCGCTGCTCGACCTGCGCGGCTTCAAGGAGGAGGACTTCGCCCGCTCGCATCCGGGCGGCGCGCTGGGCCGGCGCCTGCTGACCCACGTGCGCGACGTGATGCGCAGCGGCGCGGACGTGCCGGCCGTCGGCGCCGACGCCAGCCTGACCGCGGCGCTGGAGGAAATCACCGCCAAGGGCATGGGCATGACGGCCATCGTCGACGCCGACGGCCGCCCGCTGGGCGTGTTCACCGACGGCGACCTGCGCCGCATGATCGAGAAGGTGCAGGACTTCACCAAGGTGGCGATCCGCGACGTCATGCACGCCCAGCCGCACCAGATCGGCCCGGACCGCCTGGCCGTCGACGCCGTCGCCGTGATGGAGCAGTTCCGCATCAACCAGATGCTGGTGGTGGACGCCGACGGCAAGCTGGTCGGCGCGCTGCACATCCACGACCTGACCCGCGCGAAGGTGATCTGATGACGCCCGGCGACGAGGTCCTGCGCCGCGCGGCGGCGGTGCGCCTGATGATCTTCGACGTCGACGGCGTGCTCACCGAGGGCACGCTGCACTACGGCCCGGACGGCGAGATGATGAAGACCTTCAACGTCCACGACGGCCTGGGCATCAAGCTGCTGCAGGAGTCGGGCGTGCAGACCGCCATCATCAGCGCGCGCCGCTCGGACATCGTGACGCGCCGCGCCGCCGACCTGGGCATCAGCCATGTGCACCAGGGCGGCCACGACAAGCTGACGCCGTTCCAGAACCTGCTCGACAAGACGGGCCTGACGGCGGCGCAGTGCGGCTTCATCGGCGACGACGTCGTCGACCTGCCCATCCTGAGCCGCGCCGGCTTCGCCGTCGGCGTGCCGAACGGCCGCGCCGAGGTGCGCCAGATGGTGCACCATGTGACGCAGGCCGCCGGCGGCCACGGCGCCGTGCGCGAGGTGTGCGAACTGCTGCTGCGCGCGCAGGGCAATTACGAGCGCGTCCTCGCGCAGTTCCGGGTGTGAGCGGCATGCGCGCCCCAGCCCTTTCGTCGAGGCCCGACCATGCATAGGAAAAACGCGCAACGCTGGCGCGTCACCAGCGTCCTGCTGACCGGCGCCGTGTTCGCGCTCGGCAGCTTCTGGCTGCTGCAACTGATGAACCGCAACGGCGGCGCCGCGGCGGGCGACCCGCGCCTGTCCGAGCCCGACTATTTCGTCGACAACTTCAGCATCGTGCGCATGGGGCCGGAGGGCAAGCCGGCGTATATCGTCTCCGGCGTCAAGCTGACCCACCGGCCCATCGACGATTCCTCGGAGATCGATGTGCCCTTCGTGCGCAAGCTCTCGGCGGCGCTGCCGCCGATGGACATGCACGCCGAGCACGGCCGCATCGACCAGGACAACAGCCGCGTCTATTTAAGCGGCAAGGTCGTCATCGACCGCGCCGCCGCGCCCGGCGTGCAGAGCATGCTCCTGAAGTCGCCGGCGCTGACGGTGTTCCCGGACGCCGACCGGATGGAAACGGACCAGCCGGTCGACCTTCTGCTGGGCGCCACGCACATGACCGGGGTCGGCATGAAGGCCAACAACGCCACCCGCCAGATCGACATCGCGCACGACTTGCGCATCACCGTGCCGGCGCGCCCGCGCTGAGCGGCGCCGCACCCCACCCATTCAGGAGTAAGCAGATGAAGAAAATGTTATTGTTGGTCTTGCTGTCGCTGGCCGCCGCCGCGCACGCGGAAAAAGCCGATTCGAGCAAGGAAACCGTGATCGACGCCGAGCAGGGCGTGGCCGACGAGGTCAAGCAGACCCGCACCCTGACCGGCAACGTGGTGCTGACCAAGGGCACCCTGATCATGAAATCGGGCCGCGCGCTGGTCACCATCGATCCGCAGGGCTACCAGTTCGCCACCTTCTGGGCCGCGCCCGGCAAGCTGGCCACCTTCCGCCAGAAGCGCGACGGCGAGGGCGATCTGTGGGTCGAGGGCGAGGCCGAGCGCGTCGAGTACGACGACAAGACCGACGTCGTGAAGCTGTTCTCCAAGGCCAAGCTGACGCGCCTCGAGGGCAGCAAGAAGACCGACGAGGCCGAGGGCCCCTTCATCACCTACGACAGCCGCAAGGAAGTGTTCGGGATGGAAAACACCGTCACCGGCGAGAGCAAGCCGGGCGGCGGCAGGGTGCGCATGGTGATCCAGCCGACCAAGACCAACGCCGCGCCGCAGGGGACCAAGCAATGACCGACGCCCGCTGCGGCAACACCCTGATCGTGCGCGGCCTGCAAAAGAGCTACGGCAAGCGCCAGGTCGTGCACGACGTCTCGCTGCAGGTCGAGTGCGGCGAGGTGGTCGGCCTGCTGGGCCCGAACGGCGCCGGCAAGACCACCTCCTTCTACATGATCGTCGGCCTGGTGCCCTCGGACGCCGGCAGCATCGACATCAGCGGCGTCGACATCTCGCGCCTGCCGATCCACCGCCGCGCCCAGCTGGGCCTGTCCTACCTGCCGCAGGAGGCCTCGGTGTTCCGCAAGCTGACGGTGGAGGAGAACATCCGCGCCGTGCTGGAGATCCAGACCGTGGACGGACGCGCCCTGAGCAAGGCCGAGATCAAGCTGCGCCTGGACACCCTGCTGAGCGACCTGCAGATCGACAAGCTGCGCGACAACCAGGCGCTGTCGCTCTCGGGCGGCGAGCGGCGCCGCGTCGAGATCGCCCGCGCGCTGGCCACCAATCCCCGTTTCGTGCTGCTCGACGAACCCTTCGCCGGGGTCGACCCGATCGCCGTCATCGAGATCCAGCGCATCGTCCGCTTCCTCAAGGAGCGCGGCATCGGCGTGCTGATCACCGACCACAACGTGCGCGAAACGCTGGGCATCTGCGACCGCGCCTACATCATCAACCAGGGCTCGGTGCTGGCCTCGGGCCGGCCGGACGACATCATCGCCAACGAATCGGTGCGGCGCGTCTATCTCGGCGAACACTTCCGCATGTAAACGCGATGAAACAATCCCTGCAACTGCGCACCTCGCAGCATCTGGCGCTGACCCCGCAACTGCAGCAGTCGATCCGGCTGCTGCAACTGTCGACCCTGGAACTGCACCAGGAGCTCGAGCAGTTGCTGGGCGATAATCCGCTGCTGGAGCGCCTGGACGACCCGCTCGACCGTTCGGTGCGCCTGCTGGCGGACGGCGCCATCAGTTCCGCGGCGGCGCCGGCCGAGGCGCCGCCGGCGCCCGGCCAGGACGCGCCCGCGCCGGCCGAGGCCGAATCCTTCGACGGCCCCGACGGCGCCGCCGCCGAGCCGTCCGACAACGGCGACGGCGACTGGAGCGAGATCGGCCGCGGCAAGGCGCCCGACGACGAGGATTCGCGGCCCCAGCTCGAGGCCAGCCACCGCACGCTGCGCGAGCACCTGATGGAGCAGATGCGCGTCACGGTCCAGCCGCTGCGCGACCGCGCCCTGGTCGAGCTGATCATCGACGCCCTCGACGACAACGGCTACCTGGAGGAGTCGCTCGAGGAGATCCTCGAGCGCCTGCCGGCCGAGCTGGAGATCGACCCGGACGAATTGCGCACGGCGCTGGCGCTGCTGCAGAGTTTCGATCCGGCCGGCGTGGGCGCGCGCAACGCCTCGGAATGCCTGGCGCTGCAGATCAAGCGCCTGCCCGGCATCGCCATGGTGACGCGGCGCATGGCGCTGCGCATCGTCGAGCAGCACCTGACCTGGTTCGCCCAGCGCGACTTCAACAAGCTGAAAAAAGCCCTGCTGTGCGACGACGAGGATCTGCGCGAGGCGCAGACCGTGATCCGCCTGTGCAATCCGCACCCGGGCGCCGTGTTCGCCGCCGACGTCTCCGATTATGTGGTGCCGGACGTCGTCGTCAAGCGCGCCCGCAACGGCTGGCAGGTCAGCCTGAACCACGACGTCATGCCGCGCCTGCGCGTGAACGCCATGTACGCCAACCTGCTCAAGCAGGGCAAGGGCGAGGGCGCGATGGGCGCCCAGTTGCAGGAGGCCAAATGGCTGATCAAAAACATGCGCCAGCGCTTCGACACCATTCTGCGCGTGGCCCAGGCGATCGTTGAACGGCAGAAAAATTTCTTCTCGCATGGGGCTGTTGCCATGCGGCCCCTTGTGCTGCGCGAAATAGCTGATACACTGGGTTTACACGAGAGTACTATTTCTCGGGTAACAACTCAGAAATATATGCTGACCCCGCATGGCATGTTTGAGTTGAAGTATTTCTTTGGCAGCCATGTCGCCACCGAAGCGGGGGGAGAGGCCTCATCGACGGCGATACGGGCGCTTATCGTGCAATTGACAGGAGCTGAAGACCCTAAAAATCCTTTATCCGACAGTAAGATTGCGGACATGCTGGGAGAACAAGGCATGGTGATTGCGCGACGTACTGTTGCCAAATACCGGGAAGCGCTGAAGATCCCGCCAGTCAGTCTGCGAAAATCGTTGTAGAAATACTTTGGTTCCTCTGTGCGCCAGAAGACCGGCCCCGCACGAACCCGACAAATCTTTAGGAGTGTGTATGAATCTCACTATCAGCGGACATCATCTCGAAGTGACACCGGCCATCCGTGAATACGTACAAACAAAACTGGAGCGCGTGAAACGCCATTTCGATCAAGTCATTGATATTGCTGTCATTCTGACCGTAGATAACCTGAAAGAAAAAGAAAAGCGTCAAAAAGCGGAAATCAACCTGCGCATGTCCGGCAAGACCGTGTATGTGGAAAGCCTGTCGCAAGACCTGTACGCCGCCATCGACACCCTGGTCGACAAGCTGGACCGCCAGGTCATGAAGTACAAGACCAAAGTGCAAGAGCACGGTCACGAGGCGATCAAGCATCTGCCCGATAGCTACGAAGCCGCCGCCGTCTAATCGGCCGCCGCTTTCCCACCCCAACTGAGGGCGCGTATCACGCGCCCTTTTTTGCGCCCGGCGCCGCCGCGACGCGCTAGAATACCTGCCTCTCCATCCTATACGGAAGCCCCCATGAGCGAATTCGTCCACACCTCCGTCAGCCAGCGCAGCGGGCGCATCCTGCTCGACCGCCCGAGGGCGCTGAACTCGCTCTCGCTGGCGATGGTGCGCGACCTGGCTGCGGCGCTGCTGGCCTGGCGCGACGACGCCGGCGTCGACGCCGTGGTGATCCACAGCAGCAGCGAGAAGGCCTTCTGCGCCGGCGGCGACATCCGCTTCTTCTACGACGCCGGACGGGCCACGCCGCTGGCCGGCAGCGCCCTACTGGAGGATTTCTTCAGCGAGGAATACGCCCTCAACCACCTGATCCATTTCTATCCCAAGCCCTACGTGGCCCTGCTCGACGGTGTCGTCATGGGTGGCGGCATGGGCGTGGCCCAGGCCGGCCCGGACAGCCGCGTGCGCGTCGTCACCGAGCGTACCAAGATGGCCATGCCGGAGGTGAACATCGGCCTGTTCCCGGACGTCGGCGGCAGTTATTTCCTGTCGCGCGCGCCGGGCCGCCTGGGCCAGTACCTGGGCCTCACCGGCCTGACCATAGGCGCGGCCGACGCGCTGCACGCCGGCCTGGCCGACCACTTCGTGCCGCAGGCGCAGATGGCGGCGCTGACGGCCCTGATCGCGGCGACGCCGGGCGCGCAACTGCGCGCAGTCATCGCCGAGTTCGCCGCGCCCTTCGCCGGCCGGCAGGGCGACAGCGCGCTGGCGCGGCAGGGCGCGGCCATCGAACGGCACTTCGGCGCCGCCTCGCTGGCGGCCGTCGTCGCCTCGCTGGCGACGGACGAGTCGGAGTTCGCGCAAAAGGCGCTGGCGGCGATGGCGCAGCGCTCGCCGCTGATGATGGCGGCGACCTGGGAGTTGTTGCGCCGCGGCGCCGGGCTCGGCGTGGCCGACTGCCTGCGCATGGAGCGCAGCCTGGTGCGGCGCAATTTCGAACACGGCGAAGTGCTCGAGGGCGTGCGCGCGCTGGTGATCGACAAGGACAACGCGCCGCGCTGGTCGCCGCCCACCCTGGCCGAGGTGACGCCGGACATGCTGGCGGCCCTGTTCGAGCCGGCCTGGCCGGCGCACGCGCATCCGCTGCGCGACCTCGTTTAAGACGGCGAGCCGGCCGCGCGGCCGGCGCGGCGCGGCGCGCGGCTAGGGCTGTTCGCGGTGGCGCAGCACGACCCGCTCGGCGCCGCCGAAATGGGCCGCCAGGCGCTCGGCCATGTAGACCGAGCGGTGCTGGCCGCCGGTGCAGCCGACGGCCACCGTCAGGTAGCTGCGGTTGTCGTCCTTGAAGGAGGGCAGCCATTTTTCGATGAAGTTGCGTATGTCGGCCAGCATCTCGGTGGCGGCCGGCTGGGCGTCCAGGAAGGCGATCACGGGCGCGTCGCGGCCCGTCAGCGGCCGCAGCGCCAGGTCGTAATGGGGATTCGGCAGGGCCCGCACGTCGAAGACGAAATCGGCGTCCAGCGGCACGCCCAGCTTGAAGGCGAAGGATTCGAAGAACAGCGTCAGGGGCGCGCGCTCGGCGGCGACGATTTCCTTGACCCAGCCGCGCAATTTGTTGGCGCTCAGTTCCGAGGTGTCGATCACGTGGCCCAGTTGCTCGATCGCCGAGAGGCGCTCGCGCTCCTCCGAGATGCATTCGATCAGGGTGCGCCGGGCGGCCGGATTGTGGCCGGGGCGCAGCTCGTGCGAGAGCGGATGGCTGCGCCGCGTCTCCGAAAAGCGCGCCACCAGCGAATGCGTGGTGGCCGTCAGGAACATCACCTTCACGTCGTGGCCGCGCTCCTTGAGCTGGCGCACGTCGTGCGGCAGACTGGTCAGCGAGGCGGCGCTGCGCGCGTCGACGGCGACGGCGAGCGACTCGGTGCCGTCCTCGAGCAGGGTGGCGACCAGGCTGTTCAGCAGGGCCGGCGGCAGATTGTCGACGCAATAATAGCCGGCGTCTTCGAGCACATTGAGCGCGACCGATTTGCCGGAGCCGGAAATACCAGTGATGAGGACGATATGCATAGCTGCCGATCATACAATAAGATGCGCGCCGGCGCTGCCGGCGGCTTTTTTACTTCCGCGGGCGGGCTTTAATCGCCGCTCATCGCCTGGCGCTGGCGCTCCATGAATTCCTGCAGGGTGTCGATGCCGCGCAATTGCAGGATGGTGTTGCGCACGGCCGCCTCGAGCAGCACGGCGATGTTGCGCCCGGCCGCGACGGGAATGACGACCTTGCGCACCGGCAGGCCGAGCACGTCCTCGGTGGGGAACAGGAAGGGCAGGCGCTCGACCTCCTCCTCCAGCGCGCTGCGGCGCACCAGGTGGACGATCAGCTTCAGGCGCATCTTGCGGCGCACCGCCGTCTCGCCGAAGATGGCCTTGATGTCGAGCAGGCCCAGGCCGCGCACTTCCAGCAGGTTCTGCAGCAGCGGCGGGCAGCGCCCCTCGATCATGTTCGGCGCGATGCGCGAGAATTCGACGGCGTCGTCGGCCACCAGGCCGTGGCTGCGCGAAATCAGTTCCAGCCCCAGTTCGCTCTTGCCCAGGCCCGAGTCGCCGGTGATCAACACGCCCACGCCCAGCACGTCCATGAAGACGCCGTGCATGATGATGCGCTGCGCCAGTTTCTTCGACAGGTAGACGCGCAGGAAGTCGATCACCTGGGCGGCCGGCAGCGGGGTGGAAAACAGCGGGATGTTCTTTTCGTCGCAGATGGCGAGGATGTCGGGCGGCGTTTCCAGCCCCTGGGCGATGACCAGCGCCGGCGGGCCGCCGGCCATCAGCTCGCCGATGACATGGCTGCGCGAACCGGTCTTCAGGCGCTGGTAGTAATTGATTTCCTGGTGGCCGAAGACCTGGATGCGGCCCGGGTGGATCAGGTTCAAGTGGCCGACCTGGTCGGCGGCCGAGGCGACGTCGCCCGAGATCAGGCGTTCGCCGCCGGGGAAGCCGGCGAACCAGCCCAGTTGCAGGCTTTCACGATTGTCGTCGTAGAGGCGTTGTATCGTCAGCGGTGTCTGCAGCATGGTTCACTCGGGAAATGGTCGTGACCCGCAGTTTAACCCGCCGTTTGCAGGCTGGGTTGCCAATTGATGATGCGCTCGTGCACCGTTTTCGGATCCGTGTCGGTCGCCAGCGCGGTGCGGAAGGCGTCGTCGGAGAACATTTCGGCGATCTCGGAGAGGATTTCCAGGTGTTGCTGGGTCACGTGGTCGGGAATGAGCAGGAAGAACAGGAGGTTCACCGGCTTGCCGTCGGGCGACTCGAAGGGAATCGGCTCGGCCAGGCGGACGAAGGCGGCCAGCGGCGACTTCAGCGTCTTCATGCCCTTGATGCGGCCGTGCGGCACGGCCACGCCATGCCCCAGTCCGGTCGAGCCGAGGCGTTCGCGGGCGAACAGATTGTCCGACACCGTGGAGCGGGCGATGCCGCAATTGTTCTCGAAAATCAGACCGGCTTGTTCGAAGGCGCGTTTCTTACTGGACACTTCGAGGTCGAGCAGGACGTTTTCTATGGAGAGTATTTTGCTGAGGTTAGTCATAACACTGAGTGAAATGGTGCAATGCACAAAAGGGGTCTTGCGAGCAGAATTATAGGCTTGTTTGCGCGCCGTGTAACATGAAATCTCATGCATGGCGGCGCTTCGGCCCAGCCGCCGGGCACGGCGCCGAATTATTAAAAAGATATTTGCGCGCGAACACGCTATTTCCGCCACCTAATAACCGCGCCGGCCGGATTTTCCCTCCCCGCCGGCCGATCCGCCGATTTTTCGGCGCCTGTCGACATTGTAAAGGAAAGCGCGCCGCCCCCCGTTCAGTCGGGCCCGGCGTGGGCGAAAAGGAACAGGCGGCCGGCGCCGCGAGGGTTTACTGGCGCGCGCCGCGCAGATTCGAGGGCGGCTGGCCGGTGCTGAAATTGCTGCGCCAGGGATTGATGTCCAGGCCGCCGCGGCGGGTGTAGCGGGCGTACACGGCCAGCCTCTGCGGCGCGCACTGGCGCAGGATGTCGACGAAGATGCGTTCGACGCACTGTTCATGGAATTCATTGTGTTCGCGGAAGCCGATCAGATATTTGAGCAGGCTTTCCTGGTCGATCTGCGGGCCGGCGTACTGGATCTGCACGCTGCCCCAGTCCGGCTGGCCCGTCACCAGGCAGTTCGACTTGAGCAGGTGCGAGACCAGCGTCTCCTCGACCGGCGCCTCGTCGTGCGCCGCCCTGAGCAACTGCGGCGCCGGCGTGTAGGAATCGATCTCGACGTCGAGGCGGTCCAGCAGCACGCCGTCCAGCTCGGCCATCTTCAGGCGGCCGAACTCCTCCTGCAGGGTCAGCGCCACCTGCACCGGCGCGCCGAAGCCCAGCGACAGGTCTTGCTGCAGCAGGGCGCGCAGGGCCTCCGGGTCGGCCAGCCGGGTCTGGTTGAAGGAATTCAGGTAGAGCTTGAAGGACTTCGATTCGACGATGTTGGGCGAATCGGCCGGCGCCGTGACGCGGGCGATGGCCACCTGCGGCTTGCCGCGCGAATTGAGCCAGGACAGCTCGTAGGCGTTCCAGATGTCGACGCCGAAGAAGGGCAGGGTGCCGCTCAGCAGCAACTCGTCGCGCTTGCCCTGGCGCGGGATGGGGAACAGCAGTTCGGGGGCGTAGTCGCTGCGGTAGGCGGCGCTTTTGCCCAGCGGCGAGAGGTCGGCGGTATTGGTCATGTGTGTGTCGGTGAGGGTGGTGCGGCCGGTGCGGGCCGGGGGCGGGGGCAGCGCGGGGCTGCGCTCCCGGCCCCGGCGCGCCTTGTCAGCCGAGGAAAAGCTTGTAGACGGGATTTTGGCTCTCGTCCCAGTAGCGGTAGCCCAGGGTGGTCAGGAAGGTGGCGAACTGGCCCATCTCGTCGGGCGGCACCTGCAGGCCGATGAGGATGCGGCCGACGTCGCCGCCCTGGCTGCGGTAATGGCACAGCGAGATGTTCCAGTTCGGCGCCATGCTGTCGAGGAAGCGCATCAGCGCGCCCGGCCGCTCGGGGAATTCGAAGCGGTACAGCAGCTCGTCGCGCGCCAGCGCGCTCTTGCCGCCCACCAGGTGGCGGATGTGCGACTTGGCCAGCTCGTCGTGGGTCAGGTCGAGGGTCTTGAATTGCTGTTCCTCGAAGGCGCGCGCCAGCATGCCGGACTCGCTGCGGTTGGCGATCTGCACGCCGACGAAGACGTGGGCCTGGCGCTCGTCGCTGATGCGGTAGTTGAACTCGGTCACGTTGCGCGCCCCGACCATCTGGCAGAAGCGCTTGAAGCTGCCGCGCTGCTCGGGCATGGTCACGGCGAACAGCGCCTCGCGCGATTCGCCCAGCTCGGCCCGTTCGGCGACGAAGCGCAGGCGGTCGAAATTCATGTTCGCGCCGCAGGCGATGGTGATCAGGGTTTCGTTCTTGATCGGGTGCTTGCTCAGGCTGGCGCGCTCGACATAGGCCTTGGCGCCGGCGATGGCCAGCGCGCCGGCCGGCTCGAGGATGCTGCGCGTGTCGCTGAAGACATCCTTGATGGCGGCGCAGATGGCGTCGGTGTCGACGATGATGACCTCGTCGACATACATCTGCGCCAGGCGGAAGGTTTCCTCGCCCACCAGGCGCACGGCGGTGCCGTCGGAGAACAGGCCGACGTCGGGCAGGGTGAGGCGCTCGCCCGCCTTCAGGCTGCGCGCCATGGCGTCCGAGTCCAGCGTCTGCACGCCGATGATCTTGATGTCGGGGCGGATCTGCTTGACGTAGGCGGCCACGCCGGAGATCAGGCCGCCGCCGCCGATGGCGACGAAGATGGCGTGGATGGGGCCGGAATGCTGGCGCAGGATCTCCATGCCGATGGTGCCCTGGCCGGCGATCACGTCCGGATCGTCGAAGGGATGCACGAAGGTCAGCTTCTGCTCTTTTTCCAGGGTCAGGGCGTGGTTGTAGGCGTCCGTGTAGGAGTCGCCGAACAGCACCACCTCGACGCTGGCGCCGCCGCGCGCCTTGACGGCGTCGATCTTCACGGGCGGGGTGGTGGTCGGCATGACGACCAGGGCGCGGCAGCCGAGGCGCGCCGCCGACAGGGCCACGCCTTGGGCGTGGTTGCCGGCCGAGGCGCAGATCACGCCGCGCTTGAGCTGGGCCTCGCTGAGGTGGGCCATCTTGTTGTAGGCGCCGCGCACCTTGAAGCTGAACACGCTCTGCATGTCCTCGCGCTTGAAGTAAATCTGGTTCTCGAGGCGCAGCGACAGCGACGGCGCCAGTTCGAGCGGCGTTTCAACGGCGACGTCGTAGACGCGGGCGGTCAGGATTTTCTTGAGATAGTCGATAGTCATAGTCTGCAAACGGAGTGGTTCTGGGCCAGGAGGTGCTGGAACGTGTTCGGTGAAGCAAGGACTAGCTTGTCGCGGCGGATAGCCACAGCCGGCGCCGCAGCGGCCGCCGGCCGGTGGGCCCGGCGGCCGGTCTGCATGGATTGTACTGTGCGGATAGTGCGCTTCATTATAATGGACACCTTTCGCCAACCTCAAAGAGATCGATGATCGCATCTACAATCGCCTGGCTGCTGCACTTGCTGGCGGCGCCGGAGGTGGGCCTGACATCGGTCTTCATCATCAGTTTCATCTCGGCGACCCTGCTGCCGCTGGGCTCGGAGCCGGCCGTCTTCGCCGTCATCAAGGCCAACGCCGCGCTGTTCTGGCCGGTGATCGCGGTGGCCACCGTCGGCAACACCCTGGGCGGCGCGGTCGACTACTGGATGGGCTACCGCGCCAAGCAAGCCTTCGCCAGGGAGCGCGACACGCGCTGGTTCCGCTGGCTGGCCCGCTACGGCGCCAAGACCATGTTGCTGGCCTGGCTGCCCGGCATCGGCGACCCCCTGTGCACCCTGGCCGGCTGGCTCAAGCTGCCGTTCTGGCCCAGCATCGCCTACATGGCGCTGGGCAAACTGGCGCGCTATCTGAGCATGACGGTGCTGTTGTTGCATGTGCCGGACGGTGTCTGGCGGGGCATCGCGCACATGCTCGGCTAGGCCGCGCGGGCATCGATTGTCTGTGCGAAGCGGCATTTGTTGGCATTTTTCCGTCAAAGCGGCCGAAATGGCGCACATAAATTCTGCGCTTTCCATGTTTTGCGATATTTATAATGGTGTCAAAATGTCCATATAGGCCTTAGGCATGCTAGGGCTGTTACGGCATGGTGCGGCGCAATACGCTAAAATGTCCCTTTAGGGTTAGTCCACAAGTCCACACATATCATGAACGCCCCCGCACACATCCAAGCTCTCCTGGCCGAAACGCCGAACGGTCCCGCCGCCACACGGCTGCGCGAAATCCCCTATAACTACACCTCGTTTTCCGACCGCGAGATCGTCATCCGCCTGCTCGGCGAGGACGCCTGGAGCCTGCTCGACGAACTGCGCGGCGCGCGCCAGACCGGCCGTTCGGCGCGCATGCTGTACGAGGTGCTGGGCGACATCTGGGTGGTGCGCCGCAATCCCTATCTGCAGGACGACATGCTGGACAACCCGAAGCGGCGCCAGGAGCTGATCAACGCCCTGCAGCACCGCCTCGCCGAGGTCGACAAGCGCCGCCTGACGGTGGACGCGCTGGAGGCCGACGCCTCGGCCGACGCGGCCAAGACGCGCAGCGCCAACGTCGGCCTGCTGCTGAAGGCGGCCGGCAAGGCCGTGGCCGACTTCGGCGACGAATTCCGCCAGACCTACGACCTGCGCAAGCGCACCGTGAAGGTGCTCGGCCGCTACACGGAAAAGCACAACATCAAGTTCGACGGCATGTCGCGCGTGGCCCACGTCACCGACGCCACCGACTGGCGCGTCGAATATCCCTTCGTGGTCCTGACGCCGGACACGGAGGACGAGATGGCCGGCCTGGTCAAGGGTTGCATCGAGCTGGGGCTGACCATCATCCCGCGCGGCGGCGGCACCGGCTACACGGGCGGCGCGATTCCATTGACGCCGCTGTCGGCCGTCATCAACACGGAAAAACTGATCACCTTGGGCGAGGTCGAAATGACCATGCTGCCGGGCGTAGAGCGCGAATACGCGACCGTCCATTCGGGCGCCGGCGTGGTCACCAAGCGCGTCTCGGACGCGGCCGAAAAGGCCGGCTTCGTGTTCGCCGTCGACCCGACCTCGGCCGAGGCCTCCTGCATCGGTGGCAACGTCGCCATGAACGCGGGCGGCAAGAAGGCCGTGCTGTGGGGCACGGCGCTGGACAACCTGGCCTCCTGGCGCATGGTCGACCCGAACGGCGACTGGCTCGAAGTGACGCGCCTGGAGCACAACCTGGGCAAGATCCACGACGCGCCGCTGGCCAAATTCAAGCTGGAATGGACCCATCCGACGGCGAAGGACGCCGCCAAGGCGCAGCCCTTCAAGACCGAGCTGCTGGAAATCCCGGGCCGCAAATTCCGCAAGGAAGGCCTGGGCAAGGACGTCACCGATAAATTCCTCGCCGGCCTGCCGGGCATCCAGAAAGAGGGTTGCGACGGCCTCATCACGTCGGCCCGCTGGATCCTGCACAAGATGCCGAAACACGCGCGCACGGTCTGCCTGGAGTTCTTCGGCCAGGCCCGCGACGCCATTCCGTCCATCGTCGAGATCAAGGATTACCTGGACGCCCTGCCGGCCCGCGGCGAAGGCTTCACCAGCGTGCGCCTGGCCGGCCTCGAGCATCTGGACGAGCGCTATCTGCGCGCCGTCGGCTACGCCACCAAGTCGAAGCGCGGCGTGCTGCCGAAGATGGCGCTGTTCGGCGACATCGTCGGCGACGACGAGAACGCGGTGGCCGTGGCCGCCTCGGAAGTGGTGCGTCTGGCCAACACCCGGGTCGGCGAGGGCTTCGTCGCCGTCAGCCCGGAGGCGCGCAAGAAATTCTGGCTCGACCGCGCCCGCACGGCGGCCATCGCCAAGCACACCAACGCCTTCAAGATCAACGAGGACGTGGTGATTCCGCTGAACCGCATGGGCGAGTACACGGACGGCATCGAGCGCATCAACATCGAACTGTCGATCAAGAACAAGCTGCAACTGACGGACGCGCTGGGCGCCTTCATGGCCGCCGGCAATCTGCCGGTGGGCAAGAGCGACGACGCCGCCGACGACCGCGTCGACGACGCCGAAATGCTCGGCGACCGCGTGCAGCAGGCCACCGTCCTGCTCGATCAGGTGCGCGCGCGCTGGACCTATCTGCTGGCCGAGCTGGACCAGCCGCTGGCCTCGGCCCGCGCCAAACTGTCCGAGCTGGGCCTGGAGCGCCTCGACGCGGTCTTCGCCGAGCGCCTCGCCCGGCAGCCCGACGCGACCCTGTTCGACGTGGTGCAGGACCGCACCGTGCGCATCTCCTGGAAGCAGGAAATCCGCGCCCAGCTGCGGCAGATCTTCAACGGCGCCGCCTTCAAGCTGATCCTCGACGAGGCCACGGCCATCCACGCCCGCGTGCTGCGCTCGCGCGTCTTCGTGGCGCTGCACATGCACGCCGGCGACGGCAATGTGCACACCAACCTGCCGGTGAACTCGGACAACTACGAGATGCTGCAGGACGCCCACCGGGCGGTGGCCCGCATCATGGTGTTGGCGCGTTCGCTCGACGGCGTCATCTCCGGCGAGCACGGCATCGGCATCACCAAGCTGGAGTTCCTGACCGAGGAAGAGATCGGCGAATTCCGCAGCTACAAGCAGCGCATCGATCCGGAAGGGCGCTT
This sequence comes from Janthinobacterium sp., assembly GCA_025356595.1. GTDB lineage: Bacteria > Pseudomonadota > Gammaproteobacteria > Burkholderiales > Burkholderiaceae_D > Janthinobacterium. The sequence continues at coordinate 24,589 of JANXSQ010000373.1, forward strand.
CAACAAGGGCAAGCTCCTGAACCTGCCGGGCATGGGCGCCGACCTGCGCAACGCCTACACGCCGTCCTTCGGCCTGATGGGCCACGAGTCGCTGATCATGCAGCAGAGCGACATCGGCGCCATCGCCACCAGCGTCAAGGATTGCCTGCGCTGCGGCAAGTGCAAACCGGTCTGCTCGACCCACGTGCCGCGCGCCAACCTGCTGTATTCGCCGCGCGACAAGATCCTCGCCACCTCCTCGCTGATCGAAGCCTTCCTCTACGAAGAGCAGACGCGGCGCGGCATCTCGATCAAGCACTGGGAAGAGTTCGAGGACGTCGCCGACCACTGCACGGTCTGCCATAAATGCGTCACGCCTTGCCCGGTCAACATCGACTTCGGCGACGTGTCGATGAACATGCGCAACCTGCTGCGCAAGATGGACAAGAAGAGCTTCAATCCGGGCACGGCGGCGACCATGTTCTTCCTCAACGCCACCGATCCCGTGACCATCAACGCCACGCGCAAGGTGATGATAGGCTGGGGCTACAAGGCGCAGCGCCTGGGCCACGACCTGCTCAAGAAATTCGCCAAGAAACAGACCAAGGCGCCGCCGCCGTCGCTGGGCAAGCCGCCCGTCAAGGCGCAGATCATCCACTTCATCAACAAGAAGATGCCGGGCAATCTGCCGAAGAAATCGGCGCGCGCCCTGCTCGACATCGAGGACGACAAGGTCATCCCGATCATCCGCAATCCTTTGACCACGACGGCCAACACGGAGGCGGTGTTCTACTTCCCCGGCTGCGGTTCGGAGCGCCTGTTCTCGCAGGTGGGCCTGGCCACCCAGGCCATGCTGTGGGAGGTGGGCGTGCAGACCGTGCTGCCGCCGGGCTACCTGTGCTGCGGCTATCCGCAGCGGGGCGCCGGCGAGTTAGACAAGGCCGAGAAGATGATGACGGACAACCGCGTGCTGTTCCACCGCATGGCCAACACGCTCAACTATCTCGACATCAAGACCGTGCTGGTGTCCTGCGGCACCTGCTACGACCAATTGGCGACCTACCAGTTCGACAAGATCTTCCCCGGCTGCCGCATCATGGACATCCACGAGTATCTGCTGGAGAAGGACGTCAAGCTGGCCGGCGTCAACGGCACGCGCTATATGTACCACGAGCCTTGCCACAATCCGATGAAGCTGCAGGAGTCGGGCAAGACCATCAACGCCCTGATCGCCACGGTCGACAACGTCAAGATCGAGAAGAACGAGCGTTGCTGCGGCGAGTCCGGCTCGCTGGCCGTGTCGCGCCCCGACATCTCGACCCAGGTGCGCTTCCGCAAGGAAGAGGAGATGGTGAAGGGCGCCGACAAGCTGCGCGCCGACGGCTTCACGGGCGACGTGAAGATCCTCACCAGCTGCCCGTCCTGCCTGCAGGGCCTGTCGCGCTACAACGATGACTCGGGCACGACGGCCGACTACATCGTCGTCGAGATGGCCAAGCATTTGCTGGGCGAAAACTGGATGCCGGACTACGTCAAGCGCGCCAACGACGGCGGCATCGAGCGGGTGCTGGTGTGACGTGCGAGCTGTGCGCCCTGCTGGCCGGGGCTGAGGCCGGCCCCGGCGCGCCGCTCTGGCGCGACGCCGGCGTGGCCGTGCTGCTGGTCGACGAGGCGGCCTATCCGGGCTTTTGCCGCGTCGTCTGGCACGCCCACGTCAAGGAAATGACGGACCTGACGGCGGCCGAACGGGCGCGCGTCATGGCCGTCGTCTGGGAGGTCGAACAGGCGCAGCGCGAGGTGATGCGGCCGGAAAAAATCAACCTGGCCAGCTTCGGCAACATGACGCCCCATGTGCACTGGCACGTGATCCCCCGCTACCTGGACGACGCGCATTTTCCGCAGCCGACCTGGGCGGCCGCGCAGCGCGCCACGCCGGAGCACGTGCTGGCCGCGCGCCGCGCCCTGCTGCCGCAATTGCGCGCCGCCATCGTTCAACGTCTGGGCGCCTGAGCGCCCCGACCAGTCAGAAAGAAGACACCATGACAGGCTCCAAACAAACGCCCCCGGCGCCGCAACCGACCGGCTTGACGGTGCACAGCAAATCGCGCGTGCTGGAGGTGGGCTTCGACGACGGCGCCAATTTCTCGCTGCCCTTCGAATTGCTGCGCGTGTACTCGCCGTCGGCCGAGGTGCGCGGCCACGGCCAGGGCCAGGAAGTGCTGCAGCTGGGCAAACGCGAGGTCGCCCTGACGGCGCTCGAACCGGTCGGCAACTACGCGGTGCAGCCGAGCTTCTCGGACGGCCACAACACCGGCCTGTTTTCCTGGGCATATCTGTACCAGCTGGGCGCCCGGCAGGAACAGATGTGGCAAGACTATCTGGAGCGCCTGCACGCGGCCGGCTTCGCCGGCGACAGCGGGCGCGACACCGGCGCCGCGCTGCCCAAGGCGCCGGCGGCGGGGCAGGGCTGCGGCCACAAACACTGAGGCGGCCGGCCCGCGGCGGCGCCGCGGCGGCATTCCTTTCAATGGGCGGCGGGCCCAGGCCGATCGACGGGAAGCCCGCCCCCTCATCGGCTTCCGCGCGGCGTTTCCCCGCGCCGGCGCCGGTCGGAGCTGCAAAGAGCGCCCCGCTTGTATAATGCGTGCAAATCAATCAGGCTGCCTACCATGACCAATACGACTCATTTCGGTTACAAAACTGTCTCGGAAGACGAAAAAGTGCACGAGGTGGCGAAGGTGTTCCACTCCGTCGCCGCCAAATACGATGTCATGAACGACCTGATGTCGGCCGGCCTGCACCGTCTGTGGAAGACCTTCACCATCGCCCACGCGGCCGTGCGGCCCGGTTTCAAGGTGCTCGACATCGCCGGCGGCACGGGCGACCTGGCCAAGGTGTTCGCCAAGCAGGCCGGCCCCGGCGGCGAGGTCTGGCTGACCGACATCAACGAGTCGATGTTGCGCGTCGGCCGCGACCGCCTCTTGAATCGCGGCCTGTTGACCCCCACCTTGTTGTGCGACGCGGAGAAATTGCCCTTCCCGGACAATTACTTCGACCGCGTCAGCGTCGCCTTCGGCCTGCGCAACATGACGCACAAGGATCAGGCGCTGGCGGAAATGCGCCGCGTGCTGAAGCCGGGCGGCAAGCTGCTGGTGCTGGAGTTTTCCAAGGTCGCCGCGCCGCTGCAGAAACCGTATGACGTGTATTCGTTCTCGGTGCTGCCGTGGTTGGGCCAGAAGATCGCCGGCGACGCCGAAAGCTACCGCTATCTGGCCGAATCGATCCGCATGCATCCGGACCAGGAAACCCTGAAGACGATGATGCAGGACGCCGGCCTGGAGCGCGTCCAATATTACAATTTGACGGCTGGTGTCGCCGCTTTGCACACAGGTATCAAGCTGTAAAACCGTAGGAGTTCGTATGACAATGAAAAAATTTCTGGTCGGCGTAGTGCTGGCCGCGATGACCCTGTCGATGGTGGCCGAAGCGATGGCGCGCCCGATGGGCGGCGGCCGCTCGATCGGACGCCAGTCGCAAAGCGTCAGCCGCCAGGCGCCCGCGCCGGCTCCGATCGAGCGGCCGCCGCCCATCGGGCGCGCCATCGCTTCGGCCACCATCGACAGGGTCATCGCGGCCAGCACTACGCCGACCAGAAATTTTTTCATTGTCATAC
>JANXSQ010000394.1 GCA_025356595.1 Janthinobacterium sp.
GGACACGCCCTACGCTCCCTGAGTTTTTTCTTTTCACCCTCACTCTTCGTCGTCAGGCAGAATAGTCCAAGTGAACGCAATCAATGTTCGATCTGATTGCATCATCATTATGCGCTGCTCGATCGACGATACTCATGCTTAGCGTGGCGAACGTTTGATTCCAATAGTTCAAGCGCTCGCGGCCAGCCAAATATTTACTTTGACGCGTTGAAGGCACGGTCAATAGCGAGGGCGACAGGCGCTGTGGTTGTTGTCGATCGTCGTCGTCGTCGTCGTCATGCATGAGGAGTAATTGATTTGTTGATAGATAATTCAAATTGTCATCCGACAAACCGAGAGCCGAGTCTTTCGAGTGAAAGGCTGAGGAGGATAATTGATTGGTGGCAGAGAGATCGTCGGTGGACGACGTGGCCGTATTCAGGTGAATCAATGTGCCGTGATCGAGTTGAAGTAAAGAATCGTGACTGTGGTTGTGCTGCTGATCGGTATATGGAAATTCGTCGTAGAACGAGTGCGTGCACGATTCATTGGACATGGGCACAGGCAAGGAGAGGTCGTCGTGTGTCGTGCCATCGATGTGACTGCTGCTGTTGCTGCTTTTGTCTTCGTCGTCTCGAATTTCGGCATGTTTTCGATCGTGGTGTTCTCTCGCGTCTACTCTTTCGACATCAGGATTTGTTGGAGCAGACGAGAGAAGAAACGCGTCGTCGTCACGAGGAAAATGATCTGCATTGGGATTCGTAGCTGTTGGATGATGAAGATAGTCGCTTTGCATTGTTCCCTTGTTAATCACCTCTAGAAAGACGAAAACACATATTTATATATACATACACAATAAGTTGTCGTCTTACGGCGGTCAGCTTATTCAGGCAGAGAGATGCGTGTGTGTGTGTGAGTATGTCTGTGTACATGTGCGCATTTTCAAGTGTTCTCGCGACGCCCTACTCGTCTTCACCTAATAGACTATTGTTCAAGTACCCTCGCATGGTTTACTTCGTGTGTCGATTTAGTGCATGTTCTCGAAACATGTCAGAGAGAAAGAGAGACGACAGACGCGCAGGTGCTTGCGAGAGAGAATAATTCAGTGCATCGATTGACGCACCTAGGGAAAGCAATCATCTTGTCAGTGAACAGATTTATGAAATCGAAATCAATATTTGAGTGTCGGCAAGATAGAATAGGTCAAGAAATAAGGTCAAGCCGTTCATCATCGCCAATCCTATTGATTCAGATCGAACGCATTCCGTCACGCATCTATATTCGATGCCGCCGCCGACGACGCGTCTCGATCGATTCGTTTTTCGGTCGAAACAACGCTGTTGGCTTTTTCGAAATAAATAGGTAAATAGCAACGGCGGCGGCGGCGGCAGGGGATATCCTTGTTGATTAATCCCGTTGACTATTGTCAGACAAGAAGGGGAGAAAAGATCCGCTGAGCACAGGCGAAGCCGTCGGTCGAAAAGAGAACAACATCGAGGCAGTCGGCCCGTGCTCTTTGATTGAAAACAATGATCAAGTCTACGTTCATTTCATTACTGAACAATATGCGCATGTTAAATCGATTACGATGCGTTGATGCGAGGGCGAACGAATACAACTTCCCTCGGTCGTTCGTTCGTTCGTTCTTGCTTTTCTCTCGTTGACGACGGTTGAAGTCCAAGAAGAGTAAATATTTCTCGTCAGGGGTTTTATCTCGTGAAGCTCTAATCATTAGCATAACAAACGAAAAATAAAGCCCTGAAGAAAGACGGCGATGGCGAAAGCGACTGCTTACTTGCTTCCACGAGTTGACCGGCATCGTTGAACAGGCTGACGGCTGCTTCTGCTTTTTTTTCAGGAAAAAAGAATTTCGAGAGAAAGGAAAAAAATGTTCGATGTCTGCTCTCTCTCTCTCTCTCTCTATTTCACCTTGCCAGCCAACAATAGTGGCACACAACTATTCAATAGTGAAAAGAAAGCGTCTCGGGTTCTCTTCTTTTTTTTTTCTCCTCTCCTTCTCTGCATGTCGTTCTGATAGAAACAAAAGGCGAAGGAAGGAGAAGAAGAAGAAGAAAAAAACACGACAAAGGAGAAAGGGTATCACTCACCTTCGTCAGCACTTTCGATCGATGCCAGTAATGCTGATGATTTATTTTGATCGTGTCCGTTGATTGAATCGACGTTTTCAATCTGACGCTCTATTGTATCCAACTTGAACGCGGCTGTGTGATTGTTTAGACTTGAACTGGACATATCTGTCGAGTCGACGATGAAAGAAGAAGAAAAAAAAAGAAAGAATGCAGACATCACTTGAACGATCAATGCCGTCGTTTGGGCTAGCCTTGGAACGCCGCGAGCAGGTGTTCGTGCTCGCACCGAAGAC
>JANXSQ010000408.1 GCA_025356595.1 Janthinobacterium sp.
CGCGCTCCTGCTCGAAGCGCTGCGGCGGGGCGAGCTGGACGACGCCGCGCTGGCGGCGCTGGCGGCCGGCCTGGGGCGCCGCGCGGCGGCCGAACTGGACGCGCTGCGCCTGGCCCTGGCCGACTTCGACTTCCCGCAGGCGCAGCGGCGCCTGCAGACCATCCTCGCCACCCTCGATCCGGAAACGACATGAGCATCCCACTCCACAAACTGCCCCTGATCCTGGCCGTCGACGACGAGGCCAGCAATCTGCAACTGCTGCGCCAGATCCTGCAGACCGGTTACCGCCTGCTGTTCGCCAAGGATGGCGAGCGGGCCCTGGAGCTGGCGCGCCAGGAGCGCCCGGAACTGATCCTGCTCGACGTCATGATGCCCGGCATGAGCGGCCACGAGGTGTGCCGCCGCCTCAAGGCCGACGCCGCCACCAGCGCCATCCCGGTCATCTTCGTCACCGCCCTGAGCGAGCCGCAGGACGAGCTGAGCGGCTTCGAGGCGGGCGCCGTCGACTACATCAGCAAGCCGCTCAGCCCGCCCATCGTGCGCGCCCGCGTGCGCACCCACCTGTCGCTGGTGCACGTCGACGAGCTCAAGGAGTCGCGCCTGCAGATCGTCCAGCGCCTCGGGCTGGCGGCCGAATACAAGGACAATGAAACGGGCCTGCACGTGATACGCATGAGCCACTACGCGCGCCTGCTGGGCGTGGCGGCCGGCATGGACGAGGACGAGGCCGACGAACTGCTGCACGCGGCGCCGATGCACGACGTCGGCAAGATCGGCATCCCCGACCGCATCCTGCAAAAGCCGGGCAAGCTCGACGCCGAGGAATGGGCCGTCATGCAGACCCACGCGACGATAGGCGGCGAGATCATCGGCGAGCACCAGCACGGCCTGCTGGCGCTGGCCCGCGAGATCGCCCTGAGCCACCACGAGAAATGGGACGGCAGCGGTTATCCGAAGGGACTGGCGGGGGAGGCGATACCGCTGGCCGCGCGCATCGTCGCCGTCGCCGACGTGTTCGACGCGCTAACCTCGGTGCGGCCCTACAAGACGGCGTGGACGGTGGAGGCGGCGGCCGAGTTTCTGCGCGAGCAGCGCGGGCGCCATTTCGACGCCGCGCTGGTGGATCTGTTCCTGGCCGAGCTGCCGGCCATCCGCGCCATCCAGGAGCGCTGGGCCGAGCGCTAGGCCGAGCGCTAGCGCGCTTTCTTGTCGCCGTGCGGGCGCGGCGGAAACTGGTGAACCCCCACACCAGACAACGCTGTTGCGTCACACAATGAGCCGAAAATAACAATGGGTTATGTCGTCATCGTTGACCGTTGGGAGGACCGGGGATCCGCCTCCATCTTAGGCGATGGCGCCGTGGCGGGTTTGACAATTATCAACGGAAAAGAAAAAACCCACGCGCGCAAGACGCGCGGCGTGGGTTTTGATCTGCCTCAACGCGGCCGTCGGGGCGGAGGGCGCCTCAGCTCTTGCGCAAGGCCACCGCGTCGACCACGCACAGCGCCGTCATGTTGACGATGCGGCGCACCGTCGCCGACGGCGTCAGGATGTGCACCGGCTTGGCGCAGCCGAGCAGGATCGGGCCGACTGCGATGCCGTTGCCGGCCGCCGTCTTCAGCAGGTTGTAGGCGATGTTGGCGGCGTCGATGTTCGGCATCACCAGCAGGTTGGCGTCGTTCTGCAGATCCGAGTTCGGCATGATCTTCTTGCGCAGCTTCGAATCGAGCGCGGTGTCGCCGTGCATCTCGCCGTCCACCTCCAGCCCGGGCGCCTTGTCGCGGATGATGGCCAGCGCGGCGCGCATCTTCTGCGCCGAGGCGCTGTTGCTGGAGCCGAAGTTCGAGTGCGACAGCAGCGCCGCGCGCGGCGACAGGCCGAAGCGCGTCATCTCGTCGGCCGCCATGATGGTGATCTCGGCCAGTTGCTCGGCGTCGGGATTCTCGTTGACGTGGGTGTCGACCATCACCAACTGGCGCTCCGGCAGGATCAGCACGTTCATCGCCGCGTAGACCTTGGCGCCGGCGCGCTTGCCCAGCACCTGGTCGATGTAGTGCAGGTGCAACTGGGTGGTGCCGAAGGTGCCGCAGATCATGCCGTCGGCGTCGCCCTTGTGGATCATCATCGAACCGATCAGGGTGTGGCGGCGGCGCATTTCCAGCTTCGCGTACTCCTCGGTGACGCCCTTGCGGCTGGTCATGGCGTAATACGCGTGCCAGTATTCGCGGTAGCGCTCGTCGAAATCGGGATTGATGACGTCGAAGTGCACGCCCTGCTTCAGGCGCAGGCCGAATTTCTCGATGCGCGCCTCCAGCACGGCCGGACGGCCGACCAGGATGGGCCGCGCCAGACGCTCGTCGACCACCACCTGCACGGCGCGCAGCACGCGCTCCTCTTCGCCCTCGGCGTAGACGATGCGCTTGAGTTCGGCCGGCGTGCTCTTCGCCACCTGGAACAGCGGCTTCATGAAGGTGCCGCTGCGGTAGACGAATTGCTGCAGGCTGTCGGCGTAGGCCTGCAAGTCCTTGATCGGACGCGTCGCCACGCCCGACTCGAAGGCGGCCTTGGCCACGGCCGGCGCGATCTTGATCAGCAGGCGCGGGTCGAAGGGCATGGGGATCAGGTATTCCGGCCCGAAGGACAGGTTGCTGATGCCGTAGGTGGTGGCGACGATGTCGGACTGCTCGGCGTGGGCCAGTTCGGCGATCGCGTGCACCACGGCGATCTCCATCTCGCGCGTGATCGTGGTGGCGCCGCAGTCGAGGGCGCCGCGGAAGATGTAGGGGAAGCACAGCACGTTGTTGACCTGGTTCGGATAGTCCGAACGGCCGGTGCAGATGATGGCGTCGCTGCGCACCGCCTTGACGTCTTCCGGCAGGATTTCCGGGCTCGGATTGGCCAGCGCCAGGATCAGGGGATTGGGTGCCATCTGGCGCACCATCTCCTGCTTGAGCACGCCGCCGGCGGAGACGCCGAGGAAGATGTCGGCGCCGGGGATGACCTCGGCCAGGGTGCGCAGCGGGGTTTCCTGGGCGAAGCGCTCCTTGTCCGGATCCATCAGCTCGGCGCGGCCCTTGTAGACCACGCCGGCCAGGTCGGTGACGAAGATGTTTTCCAGCGGGAAGCCGAGGTCGACGATCAGGTCCAGGCAGGCCAGCGCGGCCGCGCCGGCGCCCGACACCACCAGCTTGCATTCCTTGATGCTCTTGCCGACCGCCTTCAGGCCGTTCAGGATGGCGGCGCCGACGATGATCGCGGTGCCGTGCTGGTCATCGTGGAAGACCGGGATCTTCATGCGGTCGCGCAACTGGCGCTCGATGTAGAAGCACTCGGGCGCCTTGATGTCCTCCAGGTTGATGCCGCCGAAGGTCGGTTCCAGCGAGGCGATGATGTCGACCAGCTTGTCCGGGTCGAGTTCGTTGATTTCGATGTCGAAGACGTCGATGCCGGCGAATTTCTTGAACAGCACGCCCTTGCCCTCCATCACCGGCTTGGCGGCCAGAGGACCGATGTTGCCCAGGCCCAGCACGGCGGTGCCGTTGGTGATGACGGCCACCAGGTTGCCGCGCGCCGTGTATTTGTAGGCGTTGGCGGGATCGATGACGATCTCTTCGCAGGGCGCCGCCACGCCGGGCGAGTAGGCCAGCGCCAGATCGCGCTGGTTGGTCAGTTGTTTGGTTGGCGTGACGCTGATTTTGCCAGGTCTCGGGCACTCGTGATATTCGAGCGCGGCAAGGCGCAGTTGTTGACGCAATTCCTCTTTTTGATCAGATGACGAATCCATGCTGTGCAGCCTTCCTGTTTGTTCGATCGGAAAGCTTACGATTTTATCAGACGGATTCTTTCAATTAGCTAGGTATTTTCCCCAAGCCACAGTCCGTTATCACCAAAACGCATAATTTGCGGCCGATTTTCAAAGAAAAAAACTATCGAATTCATACTGACAATCAATTTTTTTAATAGATCATGTTTTACCATGGATTCGCCCCGGCCGATCGCCTTGCCCGACGCGCGCCGCGGCGGCGGGGCGAACGGCGCGCCCCGGGCGGCGCCGCGGCGCCCGTCCCATTCGGTACAATGGCGCCATGCTCTCCGAATTCGACCTCATCCAACACTACTTCGCGCGCCCGCGCGCCGGCCGCGCCACGCTCGGCATCGGCGACGACTGCGCCCTGCTCACGCCCACGCCCGGCCTGCAGACGGCGATCTCCTCGGACATGCTGGTCGAGGGCCGGCATTTCTTCGCCGGCGCCGACGCCCGCAAGCTGGGCCACAAGAGCCTGGCCGTGAACCTGTCCGACCTGGCGGCGATGGGCGCGCGGCCCGTCGCCTTCACCCTGGCGCTGGCGCTGCCGGCCGCCGAACGCGACTGGCTGGCCGGCTTTGCCGAGGGCCTGTTCGCGCTGGCCGACGCCCACGGCTGCGAGCTGATCGGCGGCGACACCACCAAGGGGCCGCTGAACATCTGCATCACCGTGTTCGGCGAACTGGCGCCGGGCGCTGCGCTGCGCCGCGACGCCGCGCGCGCCGGCGACGACGTCTGGATCAGCGGCACGCTGGGCGACGCGCGCCTGGCGCTGGCCGGCTACCGCGCCGAACTGGCGCTGGCCCCGGCCGAACTGGAACTGGCGGCGGCGCGCATGCACACGCCGACGCCGCGCGTCGCGCTGGGCCTGGCGCTGGCCGGCGTGGCGCACGCGGCGATCGACATCTCCGACGGCCTGGTGGGCGACCTGGGACACATCCTGGCCGCCTCGCGCGTCGGCGCCACGCTCGACGCCGACGCGCTGCCGGCCGGCCCCGCGCTGGCGCGCCGCGAACAGGACCTGCGGCGCCGCTTCACGGCCGCCGGCGGCGACGACTACGAGTTGTGCTTCACGGCCCCGGCCGGCGCGCGCGCCGCCATCGCCGCGCTGGCGGCCGGCGCCGCCACGCCGGTGACGCGGGTCGGCCGCATCGACGCCGCGCCCGGCCTGCGCCTGGTCGACGGCGCCGCACGGCCGCTGGACCTGCGACTGGAAGGCTTCGACCACTTCAGGGAGTGAGGCGCGCGGCGGCCGCCCGGCGCCGCCCGCAGAGCCCGCGCGCCGCCGCGCCGCCTACTCCGCCGCAGCCGGCGGATTCATCAGCCAGTAGTGGTGGAAGGCCAGGCGTATATTGTCGCGCAACTGGCTGTCGTCCCAGGGCTTGGTGTAGAAGCGGTAGATGGCGCCGCGGTTGATCGAGTCGAGCACCGCCTCCAGCCCCGTGTAGCCGGACAGGATGATGCGTATCGTCTCCGGGTACATTTCCTTGACCTTGCTGAGGAATTCGGTGCCGCTCATGATCGGCATGCGCTGGTCGCAGACGATGACGTGGACGCGGTGCAGGGCCAGCATCTCGAAGCCCTCGGCCGGCGTGGCCGCCATCAGGATGCGGTAGCCGTCCCGGCGGAACAGGCGGTGCAGCGCCGACAGCACGTTGACGTCGTCGTCGACGATGAGCAGGGTCTGCGACGGCTGCGCCGCCTGGTTCGGCTCGGGCGGCAGGCCGCCGCCCGCCTCGACCAGCCGGCCCAGCTCCTCGGCCGGCAGGGGGCGGCTGAAGTAGTAGCCCTGGATTTCGTCGCAGCGGTTGCGGCGCAGGTATTCGAGCTGGGAGCGCTCCTCGACGCCCTCGGCGATGACGCCCAGCTTCAGGCTGTGCGCCATGCTGATGATGGCCAGGGCGATGGCCGCGTCGTTCGGATTGGTGGTGATGTGGCGCACGAAGGCGATGTCGATCTTCAGCTTGTCGATGGGGAAGCGCTGCAGGTAGGACAGGCTGGAATAGCCGGTGCCGAAGTCGTCGATGGCGATCTTCACGCCGATGCGCTTCAGGTTGCCCAGCACGACGATGGTGCGCTCGGCGTTCGACATCAGCGCCGACTCCGTCAACTCCAGTTCCAGCAGGGCCGGCGCGACGCCGTGCAGCGTCAGCGCGCGCTGCACCTCGCCCTCCAGGTCGCCCTCGGCGAACTGCCGGCTCGAAACGTTGACGGCGACGTGCACCGCGCCCACGGTCCCGGCGCACCAGGCGGCGATCTGCCGGCAGGCGGCGTCGATGACCCAGGCGCCGGCGCGCACGATCAGGCCGCTGTCCTCGAGCAGGGGAATGAATTCGTTCGGCGCAATCAGGCCGTAGCCGGGGCGGCGCCAGCGCAGCAGCGCCTCGACGCCGCTCAGGCGGCCGCTGCGCAGGTCGACCTTGGGCTGGTAGTAGAGCACGAACTCCTCGTGCTCGAGGGCGTGGCGCAGGGCCTGCTCGAGGTCGAGCCGGGCCAGCACCTGCACGTTCATGCCGGCCGTGAAGAAGCGGTAGCCGTCGCGCCCGGCCAGCTTGGCGCGCGCCATCGCCGTGTTGGCGTACTTGATCAGCGTCTCCGGATCGGTGGCGTCGTCCGGGTAGACGGCGATGCCGATGCTGGCCGTCAGCGAGGCCGTGTGGCCGCCCAGCGCGAACGGCGCGCGCAGCGTCTCGCGCACCTGGTTGGCGACGTTGACGGCGTCCTGCTGGTCGCGCGTCATGGTCAGGATCAGCGCGAACTCGTCGTTGCCCATGCGCCCGACCGTGTCGCGCAGGCGCACGCACTGCACCAGGCGGTTGCTGAACTGGCGCAGCAGCTCGTCGCCCAGCGCCGCGCCGAGCGAGTCGTTGACGTTCTTGAAGCGGTCCAGGGCGATGAACAGCACCACGATGCGCCAGGTTTTTTCCTGCGCCACGCCGAGCGCCTGCTCGAGCGTCTGGTAGAACAGGCTGCGGTTGGGCAGCCCGGTGAGGCTGTCGTACTGGGCCAGGTGCTTCAGGCGCTCCTGCGCCTGGCGCCGCTCGCTGATGTCGCGCGCCACGGCGATCAGCGTGCCGCCCTGCTCCGCCGCCAGCCATTGCCAGTACAGTTCGACCGGCAGCGGCGCCAGGCCGGGCCGCTCCAGCTCGCACTCGATGAGCAGCGGCGCGCGCGCCGGGTCGCGCGGCGCGCCCGGC
>JANXSQ010000039.1 GCA_025356595.1 Janthinobacterium sp.
GCGCGGCGCGCCCGGCGCCGGCGCGGCCGGCAGCAGGCGCGCCGGCGCCTGCGCCAGCAGTTGCGCGCGGCTCTGCCCGAGCATGCGGCAGGCGCCGTCGTTGACGTCGATCAGGAGCGCGCCGTCGATCAGGAAGATGCCGTCGGCGGTGGCGTCGATGGCGCTGCGGAAGCGCTGCAGCTCGGCCGTGCGCTGGCGCACCGTGCGCTCGAGCAGGGCGTTGTAGTCCTTCGCCTCGCGGTGCATCAGGCGCACCTCGAGCATGTTGTGGATGCGCGTGAGCACCTCGAGCGCGTCGAAGGGTTTGCTGATGAAGTCGCGCGCGCCGGCCTCCAGCGCGGCCAGCTTCTTGTCCGGATCGGCCGTCACGACCAGCACCGGCAGGTAGGCGCCGGCCTCGATCGGCTTCAGCGCCGCCATCACCTCGAAGCCGCTCATGGCGGGCATGTGCAGGTCGAGGATGATCAGGTCGTAGCCGTGTTCGCGGTGCAGTTCGGCCACCGCGCGCGGTTCGGTGGTCGAGCTCAGCGCCGTGTAGCCGGTGTTGGCCAGCAAATACTCGAGCAGCTGCACGTTGACGGCCTGGTCGTCGACGATCAGGATCTTGGCGGCGTGGATGTCGGCTTGGGTGATCATGTGCGTCTCCGGGGCGGACCTGCGGGGCCGCCGCGAGACGTGTTTGGCGGCCTGACCGAAACCGAGTGTACGCATTTTCGCGCGCGGGGGAAAGTTTTTTTGTGCCGGACGGGGTCCGCCGCCGCGCCGGCCGGGCTAAGTACCCGTCAAGAAATAAGTGTCAGATTTTGGCAAACAGAACCGGATGCGGTGCAAGGCCGCCACTGCGCAGCAGTGCGGGCGCCGCAAGCAGGGGCCGACGCAGCAACGCGCCGCTTATGGCCGCCAAAAATCACCGTTATTTATGGGTGGGTACTTGGAATTGGCGCATCTCCGCCGGGCCCGCCGGACGGCGCGGCATGCTACAGTAGTGGCGCGCGGCGGGCCCGGCCGGCCGCCTCTTTTTTCATCGTGCTAAGGAGCCACAAGTGACGAACGACATCCTCGATCTGGCGGCCCAGGTGGGCCGCGCTCTGCAAGCGAAGGGTCTGCTCTTGACCACCGCCGAATCCTGCACCGGCGGCGGCGTGTCCCAGGCCATCACCGAAATCGCCGGCTCGACCGGCTGGTTCGACTGCGGCTTCGTGACCTATTCGAACGCCTCGAAGACGGAGCTGCTGGACGTGCCGGCGGCGCTGATCGCGCAACTGGGCACCGTCAGCGAGGAGGTCGCGGCCGCCATGGCCAGCGGCGCCCTGGCCAACAGCAACGCCCACATCGCCCTGTCGACGACCGGCATCGCCGGCCCGACCGGCGCCGTGCCGGGCAAGCCGGTGGGCACCGTCTGCTTCGGCTGGAGCGACGGCGAGCACACCCACACCGAACGCCTGGTCTTCGCCGGCGACCGCCAGGGCGTGCGCGAGCAGACCGTCGTGCACGCCCTGCAGGGGTTGCTGCGCTTCCTTAACTAGCCAAGCGGCGGCGCCGCCGCGCCTCACTCGGCCAGCAGCACGCGGTCGCGGCCGGCCTGCTTGGCCGCGTACAGCGCGCTGTCGGCGCGCATCAGCAGTTCGTGCCGGCTGGCGCCGTGCCGCGGGTACTCGGCGATGCCGGCCGAGAAGGTGCAGCCGCTCAGGCTGTGCGCGCCCTGCTGGATCAGCAATTGCCGGTAGCGCTCGGCCACGTCCTCGATCTTGTTGGCGGCGATCAGGCTGTCGGCCTCGCGCAGCAGCAGGCAGAATTCCTCGCCGCCGTAGCGGCACAACAGGTCGTTGCCGCGCAACTGGCTCTCGACCAGGCGGGCGAAGCGGATCAGCACCTCGTCGCCGAAGCCGTGGCCGTAACTGTCGTTGACGCGCTTGAAAAAATCCAGGTCGAGGATGACGACGGTGACGGGGAATTTGCCGTTCGATTCGTGCAGGATGGCGTTCAGGCAGGTTTCGAAATGGCGCCGGTTGTACAGGCCCGTCAGGTGGTCGCGGATGGCCTGCTCCTTCAGGCTGTCCTGCAGCGAATTGACGTGCATGATCTGGTGCGCCAGCTCGCGGTTCAGGTGCTCGAGCTTCTGGTTCTCCGATTCGCGCACGGCCTGCTGCTCGAGCGCCTGGTCGCGCTCCTGCTTCAGATTGCGCATCTCGCGCTCCAGGTGGCGCATCAGCAGGCGCGAATCGCGCGCCGACTTGCCGCTGGCCTCGAAATGACCTTGGTACTGGCGCTGGAAACCGAAGGCCGTCTCCCATTTCCCCAGGCGGGCGTTGCTCTCGGCCAGGCCGGCGTAGATCTGCTGCTGATAGAAGGGGTTGCGCGTCAGCCCGAGCATGGCGTGGGCGTTGTTGTAGGCCTCCAGCGCCGCGCCGGGCGCGCCGCGGGCGGCGTCGAGCGCGCCCTTGACCAGCCAGGCGTGCATCTGCTCGCCCAGGTCGCGCCCCAGCAGCGCGTACTCGCGGGCGCGCCGCAGCAAGGCCTCGGCGCCGTCCAGCCGGCCGATGCGGATGGCGGCGTGGGCGGCGACGCAGAACAGGAAGGCGCGCACCGCCATGTCGCCGTCGGCCTCCTCGTAGAACGGTTCGACCAGGGCCAGCGCCTCGGCCGCCTTGCCGCTGGCCAGCAGGCACATGGCCAGGTTGGCCGAGACGATCGCGCCCTGGTGCTGCAACTGCTCCTGGCCGATGATCTCCAGCGCTTCGCTCAGCAGCGGGATCGCGTCCTCGTCGTTGCCCAGGTCGTGCTGCGAGGAGGCCAGGTTCGACAGGCTGCTGACGCGGTGCGCGGCGCTGCCGAAGCGCTCCGCGATGTCGAGCGCCAGCAGGAAGCTGCGCGGGCCGCCGCGGGTGTCGCCGCGGTTCAGGGCGTCGATGCCCAGGCGCGTGTGCAGCATGAATTTGTGCAGCGAGTCGGGGATGTGCGAGGCCAGTTCGCGGGCCTGCTCGAAATGCCGCTCGGCCAGCGCGAAGTCGCCGCTGCGGCTGGCGTAGGCGCCCAGCACGACCTCGATCGCCATGCTGCCCTCCAGGTCGCCGCACGCCTCGAAGCGCGCGTGCAGCGGCTGGTAGAAAGGCTCGGCCTGGGCCGGCGCGCCGGCGTAGTAACTCAACCACAAGTCATTGATGCGGGCGTAGGCCAGGCCGCGCTCGTAACCGAGCGCCGTCGCCTCTTCGCGCGCGATGCGCGTCAGGCGCCGCGCCTGCGCGCGGTTGGCGATCAGGCAGGACAGGCCCTGCAGGTTGAGGCGGTCGATTTCAGATTTGTCGAGACAGGGTGTGGGCACGGCCGAAGTATCCTTATCCGCTACGGTATGGTGTAATATTATCCGATGCTAAATATTGCATTTCATTAACCCCCTATCATAACCACAATGGGCGGCGCCGCGCCAGTGGCGCAATCGATTGCTTAAAATAAATTAATATGTTTTTTGGGAAATATTCTTCCGGCGCACGGCGGTTGCCATCCCGGCATAAAAGAATTACCCTCGACGCCAGCCGGCGCGCGTCCGGCGCCGCGCCACACGCTTGTGGACAGCGGTTCGACCCAATTTGGAGTATTGCGATGCAAAACACGGTTCATTTCATCCTGCAGGGCAAAGGCGGCATCGGCAAGACCCTGGTCTCGACCATCCTCGCGCAATGGATGGCGGGCAAGGACGAGCGCCCGCTGCGCTGCTATGACACGGACCAGGAGAACGCCACCTTCTCGCGCTACAAGGCGATGGACGTGAAGCACGTGCCTGTGATGACGGACGCCCGCACCATCGACCCGAAACGCTTCGACGCCCTGATGATCGACATCCTGGAGGAGGAAGGCAACGGCGTGGTCGACAACGGCGCCAACACCTTCGCGCCGCTGATGGGCTACCTGATCGAAAACGACTGCTTCGCGCTGCTGCAGGAATCGGGCCGCCAGGTCTACATCCACACCATCGTCGGCGGCGGCGACACGCTGCACGACACGGCCACCGGCTTCGTGGCGACGGTGAAGGCGACGACGGTGCCGCTGGTGCTGTGGCAGAACGAACACTTCGGCCTGCTGCAATCGGCCTCCGGCAAACTGTTCACGGAATCGCAGTCCTACAGCGACAACGCGGCGCGCCTGAAGGGCAGCGTCGTGCTCAGCCAGCGCAACGCCGACACCTTCGGCGCCGACATCAAGAAGATGAACACGGCGCGCCTGACGATGCAGGAGGTGATGCAGAACGAGAAATTCAACATCATGGAAAAGCAGCGCATCAAGGTCGTCTACCGCGACATCTTCGCGCAGCTCGACCAAGTGCAATGGTAGGCATGGACCGGCAAAAGCTGCGCGGCCTGGTGTTCGAGAAGACCGGCATCAAGGTCGACAGCGACAACCCGATCTTCGCCCTGGTGGCGCTGAACGAGGCCGTGCTGGCCGACACCGTCGAGCGCCAAGTGGCGCTGCTGGCGGCGGCCGCGCAGGAACTGGCGCAACAGGCGCGCGCGGCCGGCGGCATTGTTACGGCCGGGTGCGCGCCGGCGCCGGCCGCATCAAGCGCCGCCACCGCCGGGCGCGCCGCGCCGCTGTTCGAGCCGCGCGAATGGCGTCTGCTGGGCGGCGCCGGCGTCGTCGCCCTGCTCAGCGCCGCGCTGGCGCTGGCCGGACAGGCGCTGCTGGCGCGGCCCGCCGCCGCGCCGCCGACGCCGGCGGAGGGCGCCGCGCGGGCTGAAAAACTGGCGCGCGCCGTGCAAAAACTGGACCCCGCCGGCCAGGCCCTGATCCGCAGCGAAATGCAAAAACCCTGAACCGCGCGCGCGGCCCGGCTTAAGGCGGCGCAAGCCGGCCGGCGCCCGGGCGCACGACGAAACCCCTTCCCCACCCACGGACCGAACGCATGAAAACTTTCAAACTGTTGGCAGTTCCCGCACTGATCCTGTCGCTCTACGGCGGCGCCATGCCGCTGGCCGCGCGCGCCGCCGACGGCGTCGCCGCCGCCGCCGCCGTGCCGCAGATCGCCTTCGAAAAGTACACCCTGCCCAACGGCCTGGACGTCATCCTGGTGGAGAACCACAAGCTGCCCATCACCGCCGTCAACGTCTGGTACCACGTCGGCCCGGCCAACGAGGCGCCCGGCCTGACCGGCTTCGCCCACCTGTTCGAACACATGATGTTCGCCGCCACCAAGCACGTACCGCGCGGCATGGCCGACCAGTTGCTGGAGGGCGCAGGCGCCACCGACTCGAACGGCAGCACCGACTTCGACCGCACCAACTACTACGACACGGTGCCCTCCAACCAGCTGGAGCTGGCGCTGTGGGCCCATTCCGACCGCATGGGTTATCTGCTCGACGTGCTCGACCAGACGGCGCTGAGCAACCAGCAGGACGTGGTGCGCAACGAGCGCCGCCAGAGCGTGGAGAACCGCCCCTACGGCATCGTCGAGGAAGCGCTCTTCCATCAGCTGTTCCCCAAGACCCATCCCTACTACGCCAGCGTGATCGGCTCGCACGCCGACATCCAGTCCGCCAAACTGGCCGACATCAAGGACTTCTTCACGCGCTACTACGGCCCCAACAACGCCAGCCTGGTGATCGCCGGCGACATCGACAAGGCCAAAACCAAGGCGCTGGTGGCGAAGTATTTCGGTAGCTTCAAGCGCGGCCCGGCGCTGGCCAAACCGCGGGTCGTCACGCCGGCCATCACGGCCGAGCGGCGCGCCGTCGTCGCCGACCACGTCGAACTGCCGCGCGTATTCATGGGCTGGTTGACGACGCCGGCCTACCAGCCCGGCGACGCGGAACTGAGCCTGGCCGCGCAAATCCTCGCCGGCGGCAAATCGAGCCGCCTGTACAAATCGCTGGTGTACGACAAGCAGATCGCCCAGGACGTCAACGCCAGCCAGAATTCGCTGGCCCTGAGCTCCGTCTTCATCGTCGACGTCACGGCCCGCCCCGGCCACGACGCGGCGGAAATCGAAGCGGCGCTGCAGGCCGAACTGAACGCGCTGCGCAATGACGGCCCGAGCGAGAAGGAACTCGAGCGGGCGCGCAACACGATCGAGACGGCGATGCTGAGCCAGATCGAAAAACTCGGCGGCGCCGGCCTGGCCAACCAGCTCAACCAATACAACCAATACCTGGGCGACCCGGGCTACCTGGCCAAGGACATCGAACGCTACCGCCGCGTCAGCGTGGCCGACATCCGCCGCGTGCTGGCCGAGCAGTTGCAAGACAGCGCGCGCGCCGTGGTGCACGGCGTGCCGGGCACGCCGGACTTGGGCGCCGAGGTGGCCACGCCGGTGGCGGGCAAGGCCAAGGCCGGCCCGACCAGCGCCATCAACCGCGACGAAGCGTGGCGCAACAAGGTGCCGAAAGCCGGCCCGGCGCCGCGCATCGAACTGCCGCAAGGCGCCGCCTTCACGCTGGCCAACGGCCTGACCGTGATCCACAACCACAACCCGGCGCTGCCGCTGGTGTCGGCGCAACTGGTCGTCAAGAGCGGCTCGGAAGCGAACCCGCTGGAGCGGCCCGGCCTGGCCAGCTTCACCGCGCAACTGCTGGAGGAAGGCAGCAGCACGCGCAGCGCGCCGCAGATCGCCGACGAGGCCGCGCAACTGGGCGCCTTCCTCGGCAGCCACGCCACGGCCGACGCCTCGGTGGCCGAGGTCTTCGCGCTGAAGGACAACTTCGCCCCGGCGCTGGACCTGCTGGCCGACATCGTCCAGCACCCCGCCTTCCCGGACGCCGAAGTGGAGCGCCAGCGCGCCAGCCGCATCGGCGCGCTGGCCCAGGAGCGCGACAACGCCGCGGCCGTGGCGGCGCGCGTCGAAGCGGCCGCCCTGTACGGCCCCAAGCATCCCTACGGCTACGGCCAGCTGGGCACCGAGGCCGCGCTGAAGGCCAGCAGCCGCGCCGAGCTGCAGCAATTCTGGCGCCAGCACTACCTGCCCAACAACGCCGCCCTGGTGGTCTCCGGCGACATCGACGCGGCGCAACTGCGCGCGCTGGCCGAGGCCAAGTTCGGCGCCTGGGCGCGCGGCGAGGTCGCCGCGGCGACGCCGGGCAGCGCCGCGACGACAAAAGCGCACCTGATCCTGGTCGACAAGCCGGGCGCGCCGCAAACGGCGCTGCGCGTGGCCGTCATCGGCCCGGAGCGCAAGACGCCCGACTACGCGCCGCTGCAGGTGATGAACGCGGCGCTGGGCGGCCTGTTCACCAGCCGCCTGAACACCAATCTGCGCGAGGAGAAAGGCTACACCTACGGCGTCCACTCGCAGTTCGAGTACCGCCGCGCGCCGGGCCCCTTCGCCATCGCCGCCGGCGTGCGCACCGACGTCACCGGCCCCGCCGTGGCGGAGATCTTCAAGGAGGTGCGCGGCATGATCGCGCGGCCGCTGAAGCCGGCCGAACTGGTCAACGCGCGCAACTCGCAGGTGCTGTCGCTGCCCGGCCATTTCGAGGGCAACAAGAGCATCGCCGCCAGCCTGGCCAACACCTACATCTACGACCTGGGGCTGGACTACTACGCGACGCTGCCGCAGCGCTTCGCCGGCGTCAGCGGCGCCCAGGTGCAGGCGGTGGCGAAGAAGTATCTGAAGGCGGACCGCTTGATCGTCATCGGCGTCGGCGACCGGGCCAAGATCGCGCCGCAACTGGAGCAGCTGAAGCTGGCGCCGGTCGAACAGCGCGACGCCGACGGCAATCTGCGCTGACGGGACGGGACCGGGCCGCCGCTCCCGCCTCGCGCACGGCAACTCCCGGCGCCGGGAGTTTTGCCGGCCCATTATTTATCAACCCGGAAGGAGGCTTCAATGATACGTGCCGTTACTATTCTCACCGAAAATTTTGCCGATTGGGAAACCGCCCTGGTCAACGCCACCGCGCGCGGCTACTACGGCTTCGAGACGCGCTTCGCCACTCCCAATGGCACACCCGTCACCTCCTTCGGAGGCATGAGCGTCACCCCGCAGTTGGCGCTCGAAGCCATCCGGCTTGACGAGCTTGACCTGCTCATCGTCTGCGGCGGCACGATCTGGCAGACCGATCAGGCGCCGGACATCGCCGCCCTGCTTGTCGCCGCGCATGAGCGCAAGATCGTCATCGCCGGCATTTGTGACGGCACCCGCGTGTTGGCGCAAGCGGGCGTGCTCGACAAGGTCCGCCATACCTCCAATTCGGCGGAGAATCTGGCGGCGACCCGGTACGGCGGAGGCGCTTACTATCAGGATGTGCCCTATGCGGTTGCCGACCAGCGCGTCGTGACGGCCCCCGGCACCGCGCCGGTCAGTTTCACGGCCGAAATCCTGCGCGCCTTGGGCATCGATGACGACAATCTGAAAGCCTACCTGGCGATGCACGGCGCCGAGCACAGCAAGCCGGCGTAGCGGGAGTGGGGACGAAGCCGGCGCCAGGACGATCCGGCCGGGCTTGCGGGAGGTTCAGCTTGCGGAAAAAATGTTGCGCGCCCTGCTTGAATCGGGCGCGCAACAGACCCGCGCACAAGGCTTTGCCCTGACAGCGGACAGCGCGGGCCGGTGTCCGGGATCAGGATGAGGTGTAGCTCCTGCCGCTCTTCCGACGCAGAGAAGCGATTCCCGCCAAACCCAGGCCGAGCAGCGCGATGGTGCCCGGCTCCGGGACGGTGGCGGGGGGAACTTGATCGAGGACGTTCAAATCGCTGAGCGAGGTTCCATACTGGTAGCTCGCCACGATGCTGCGCACATCCACGCCCGTTGCTCCTGACAGCCTGAAAACGACGGTATCCTGAACGACGGGAATTCCCGCCAGTCCGCCATTGGGATTGTATCCGGCGGCGCCGGAAATGATGCCGAAATTGATACCGTTGAGTGACGCCGGCCCGTCCAGATTGACGCCCGCCGCGCCGTTGTTGAAGTTGCCGATGTTGCCGGCCAAGCCGCTGCTGAGGTAGCCGGAGCTGGAAATGCCCCTGTCGGCGCCATGGGGCAGCCCGGTGGCCTGGTAGCCAAATTCACCGCCGAGGTTGGTGATCGAGGCGCAGTTCGCCAGGCTGCAGGTGCCGAGAATGGACGAGCCGCCCGCGAGCAAAGCGGAAACGGGGATCAGCGTCGGGGTGCTGGCGTTGTTGAAGGTCCAAAACAGGCCGGTCAGCGTGCTGCCCGGCACATCCTTCCCCGTATTCGAGACGGAGGTGTTTGTCAGGGTGATGGTCAGGATGTCGCCGCTCACGTCGAAGATCGACGAGGCGCTGACGGGTACGCCGCCCGGCCCCGTGCCGCTGCCGGTGAGCGTGATCGAGTTGGACCAGGCGTTTTGGCTGGCGGCCGATGCGGCGGCCAGCAGGCCGGCGAGAATGAGCTTTTTCATGAAGTCTCCTTTTAAAATTTCTTTATCGAAAAGTAAAAGGGATCTATGCAAGTTTCAGACCTGCAAAATAAGTAATTGATTTATATAATTTTTCATTTTTTCATCTTTGTATTCCGGCATCTCTGTAAAAAATAGCGACATCGCGTCCGTCCTTGGCGACGGCGGCTGTGCCCGCCTCAGGCGCGCAGGCGCGCCGCCGCGAACCGGGCCTTGACGCCCCACCGCTGGTGCAAGACCAGATACGCCGCGCCGCCCAGCGCCAGGCTCCAGAAGGCCGCGCCCAGGCCAAGCAAACTCATCCCCGAAGCGGCGACCAGGAAGGTGATGACGCTGGCGTCGCGGTGCCCGGCGTGGTTGACCAGCCCGACCAGGCCGGTGGTGATCGAGCCGACCAGCGCCAGCCCCGCCACGGTCAGCACCAGCTCCTTGGGCAGCGCCGCCATCACTTGCGCCAGCGTGCCGCCGAAGACGGCGATCAGCAGGAACAGCCCGCCGGCGGCCAGGCCTGCCACGTAGCGCCTGGCCGGATCTTCGTGCGCCTCGCTGCCGGTGCAGATCGAGGCGGCGATGACGGAGGGATTGATGGCGTGCGCGCCGAACGGCGCCATGAGCAGCGAGACCAGGCCGGTCAGGGCGACGATGGGCCGCGCCGGCGGCTGGTAGCCGGAGGCCGTCAGCACGGCCAGTCCCGGCATGTGCTGTCCGCTCAGGGTCACCAGCGCCAGCGGCAGGGCGACGCTGAACACCGCGTGCCACGACCATTCGGGGCGGATCAGCACCGGCGTGGCGAAGCTCAGCGCGACGCCGCCCAGGTGGGTGGCGCCCCCCGCCAGCGCCAGCGCGGTGCCGACCAGCACCGCCAGCGCGGTGGCGTAGCGGGGCGCCAGGCGCTTGCCGATCAGGAAGGCGGCCAGCACGCCGAAGCCCAGCGTCGGACTGCTCTGGATGGACAGGAAGGCTTGCAGACCGAAGTTGAACAGCACGCCGGCCAGCATGGCGGCGATGATGCCTTTCGGGATGTGTTCGAGCAACAGCTTGAAGGCGCCCGACAGACCCAGCGCCAGCACCAGCAGGGCCGCGACGAGGTAGGCGCCGACGGCCTGGTGGATGCCGACCACCGGCAGCGACACCACCAGCAGCGCCGCGCCCGGCGTCGACCAGGCGGCCAGCACCGGCATCCTCAGGCGCCAGCTGAGCAGCAGGCCGGCCACGCCGCTGCCCATGGCGATGGCCCAGATCCACGAGGAGGTGATGTCGGCCGGCAGATTGGCCAGCTTGGCGGCCTGGAAGACGATGGCCACCGGCCCGGCGAAGCTGACGAAGACGGCCAGGAAACCGGCGACGACGGCGGACAGGGAAAAGTCTTTGAGATGCATGGTGCGGTTCCGTAGGCGGCTGCGAGGGAACCAGCATACGGGCGGGTGGGCATACAGTACAGATGCAGCGATTCGACATTGTGACCATCACAGTGGCGAAGCCGAGAAACTGTCATGGTCAAAATAGTCGGACGCTGTATCTGTTCAAGGCGGCAATGGCCGGCGGCGGGCGGCGCCGCTTTGCCGCCCGCCCCGCGCCGGCGGCCGCGCGACGCCTAAGTACCCGCGCAGAATATTTTGTGAGATGGATGCGGCTCAGGCCGGAAGCGATGCAAGGCGGCCGTCCCGACGCAATGCGAGCATTGCGAGGGGCGGCCAACGCCGCAGCGCGCCGGCCTGAGCCGCAGACACTC
>JANXSQ010000093.1 GCA_025356595.1 Janthinobacterium sp.
TTGGCACCTCGATGTCGGCTCATCTCATCCTGGGGCTGTAGCCGGTCCCAAGGGTATGGCTGTTCGCCATTTAAAGAGGTACGTGAGCTGGGTTTAAAACGTCGTGAGACAGTTTGGTCCCTATCTTCCGTGGGCGCTGCAGATTTGAGGAAGCCTGCTCCTAGTACGAGAGGACCGGAGTGGACACACCTCTGGTGTATCGGTTGTCACGCCAGTGGCATTGCCGAGTAGCTAAGTGTGGAAGAGATAACCGCTGAAAGCATCAAAGCGGGAAACTCGTTTCAAGATGAGATCTGCCGGGGCCTTGAGCCCCCTAAAGAGTCGTTCAAGACCAGGACGTTGATAGGCAGGGTGTGGAAGCGCAGTAATGCGTTAAGCTAACCTGTACTAATTGCTCGTGCGGCTTGACCCTATAACTTTGATTCACTGATTAAGTGTCTCGAGGATGTTATGCCAAGTTGACGCATTCAAAATCCTGCCCGTGTGCAATATCACTGGCAGGTGTCGTAAAAGATAAGTTCTTTAAGACAAAAGCTGATTAGCTCTATAAATTGGTTGTGCAGGCCCATGGTCTGTGCGACAACAAGTTATGCCTGACGACCATAGCGAGGTGGTACCACTCCTTCCCATCCCGAACAGGACAGTGAAACGCCTCTGCGCCGATGATAGTGCGGATTCCCGTGTGAAAGTAGGTCATCGTCAGGCTATTACAGCCCGAAACGCCCCCCTCAATTGAGGGGGGCGTTTTTTTTGGTCAATTCATTTCAATACATTCAATGCTGGCGTAACTGCTTCTCTATTGTGGCCGTCTGCGGCGAGAATAACGCTTGTATAAGATTGCTCTCGCGATCTTCAATAGTCGATAGAAAGCTTGAAACCAGTTGCTTTTTGCCCGACATAGACGCAAATGTGTCGAATCCAGCTTCTAGGAATGCCTGCAGTGCACCTAGCCCCGCAGCATTGGCGGGGCGGCGCATCATCTTCAGCATCAAACGCAGACCAGGGGTCCGCGTCAGTCGCTCGAGCTCTAAACCCACGGATAGTACGGTTTGGAGCTGCAACTCACGATCCTGCCGACGGCCTAAAGTCTTCCAGGCTTGCACATACGTGCGCACTTCGTTTACAGCAGATGCAGAAAGCATAGCAATCCCCATTTGATGATCTAGCTCTTCGGTCAACCGGTGCAGCTGAGCGAGAGTCACTGCAGTTTGTACAACTTGTTTGGGAAACAAGGTTTGTAGCGCTCCGGCAATCTTGGCGAATTGCGCGTCCCTTTGTGCAAAGTCTTTATCGCTGTAAAGCTCATCTAAGAAAAACTGGGTGGCAGGGCCAAAGTCGTCTGAAATAAGTAGGTCCGCATAGGTAGCGCGGAAGCGCTGGGCTTGAAAAAGCTTTATCTTTCTTACAGCTACCAAGAGTGCGGGCGAAGTCGCGGTTTCAACACGCAATAGGCTAACGCTGGCCACAGCATTTCTTATAGTTTCAGCAGGTTCCATAGGGCGGTTAGTTTAGCCAGCCGAGAGAAACAATACGAAAGCGCGTACTAACGTCATGGCTGATCGTCTGGGGTGCAGGTCCAGGATGTCATAGCTTGCGACTGGCAATGGGTCAAACTCTTTAAGGTGAGAAACCTAGGGAAAACCCTTATAGTCCACGCATGAGTGATTTAACTAGCTTTATCAGGGCTACCGTAGACGCGGGTAGGTGCCTATTGAGCGCGCCGGACGATGAGCCAACAAAGGGCTCGCGGCAGGCTTCAACCAAACTCCTGGTACCCATACGATCGCTCGGTGACAACCACCGTAGTCGCATTGCTATGCATCTGCTGTCACTCAATGAACAAGATCGATATCTACGTTTTGGTTATGCTGCCCAAGATTTACAAATTGAAAAATATGTGGGGCAACTTGACTTTGAACGCGACGAAATCTTTGGTATCTACAATCGACGCTTGCAACTGATCGCCGTTGCGCATTTGGCGATGTCGCTTTGTGAGGAAACTGCGCGATGTGCTGAGTTTGGTGTTTCAGTCTTGGCGTCTGCGCGAGGCCGTGGTTTGGGAGCGCGTTTGTTTGAGCGTGCCGCTCTGAGTGCCTCCAATGCGGGAGTCGAGCTCATGTTCATTCACGCGCTGAGTGAGAACGCCGCGATGCTGAGTATCGCCCGCAAAGCCGGCGCGCGGGTCGAGCGCGACGGATCCGAGTCCGAGGCTTACCTCAAGCTACAGACACCAAGTTTTGATACACACATGGCCGAAATAATTGGTGAGCAAGTGGCCCAATTCGACTACCAAGTAAAGCTACAAGCCAAGCAGTTTTGGGATTTTCTATCCGAGTTGCAGGCAGTACGCCGCGCGACCAAAGACGATCAACGCATAGACGGTAGCTAATCGCCCGTAACTGACACAGCTACGTTTGTAAAATCCGCTATCCTTGCGGTTCCTTAACAAAGGCCGTAGCCGCCACCGAACCCTGTGTCTGACCCCTACCCTGCGCGTCTTGCCGAGAGACAAGACAAGCGCACGTTCTTGCAAAAGCTTGCAGAATTTATCCACCCAGGACCCGACTCTACCGACGAGTTGATTGAAACGCTGGCGGAGGCGGAAGACAACCAGATCATTGGTGCTGAATCGCGCCTCATGCTCGAAGGCGTGATCCGAATGGCGGATATGACCGCCGGGGACGTAATGGTGCCGTCTACGCGAATGGATATGCTCAACATCCAAGAGTCCTTAGAGCAACTACTGCACACGGTCATTGACACAGCGCACTCCCGATTTCCCGTATACGACGGCGAGCGCGATAGCGTCTTGGGCATCCTGATGGCGAAAGACCTGCTGAAGCTGCAGCGCGCCCCTGAACTCAATATCCGCGCTTTGCTGCGCCCCGCGGTGTTTATCCCCGAGACCAAAGGCCTGAACGACTTGCTGCGCGAATTTCGAGGCAACCGCAATCACCTCGCCATCGTTATCGATGAGTTTGGACGCTTGGCCGGTTTGGTGACTATCGAAGATGTGCTTGAACAAATCGTTGGCGAGATCGAAGACGAGTTTGATATTGCCGAAGACGAGGGCGATATCTTTGCGCTGGCGGACCGCACGTACCGCGTCAGCGGCGACACGCCCATCGACCGGGTTAACGCAGCTTTTGACGTGACATTGGCGGGCGATGACCCGCAGGACCACTTTGACACCATTGGCGGCCTGATCGCCCACGAGATGGGCCACGTGCCCAAGCGCGGCGAGCGCTACACCCTTGGCGGTTTGAACTTTCTGGTGCAGCACACCAAAGGTGGCGCGGTAAAGTGGTTCAAGGTGTCGCCCGCAGCCCTAGCAGCTTCGGCCTAGAGCGCCATGGCGGGTTTCTGGCAGGGCAAGCCGTCGGACTGGCTTTCCCCAATTACCGTTCTCATTCTGTTTGCCTCGGCGCTGGCCCAGGCGATCTCTATTGCCTGGCCGTGGGGCGGCGTAGTGGACGCAGGCGGCACGTTGCCGTGGTTGCAATGCCTGGCCATGGCGGCATTTGTGGCAGTGCTGAACCGATGCAGCAGCCCCCGCCATGCGGCTCTGACCGGCTTGCTGTTCACCACCGTGTGGCTTTGCGGCGTGTTCTGGTGGCTCTATGTAGCGCTACACACATATGCGGGCCTACCAGCCATCGTGGCGGCCGTCGCCATTACCAGCTTGGCCGCTGCACTCGGCATATATTACGCGGCAGCGTCCTACCTGTATGCCTCCTTGCGCGGCCAGCGGCCCTGGCTTGCGAGCTTGTTGTTTGCCGCGCTGTGGACCGGGGCCGAGATGGCCCGTGGTACCTGGCTCACCGGTTTTGGCTGGGGCGCCACGGGATACGCACATTTGGACAGCTGGCTGGCGCCCTATATCCCATGGCTGGGAGCCTATGGAGTGACGGCGCTCACTGCGTGGCTTGCAGCCAACCTAGCGCAGCTGCGCAGCATGGGCCGATTTTCCCAATCCATCAGCGTTCTGGTGTTGGCTGCGGGCGCGTGGGCCAACTACGTTCCACCTTCGTGGACGCACCCGCACGGCGATTTACAGGTTACCCTACTCCAGGGAAATATCCCGCAGGACGAAAAGTTCGAGCAGGGTTCGGGTGTGCCCTTGGCGCTGGGCTGGTATGCCGAGCAGCTTCAAGCTAACCGCAGCCCGTTGGTGGTGGCGCCAGAGACGGCCATTCCGCTGCTCCCTCAGCAACTGCCCGAGGGCTATTGGCAAACCCTACAGCAGCGTTTTGCAACCGGCCCGCAGGCTGCATTGATCGGCTTTCCCTTGGGCAGCTTGAAAGACGGCTACACCAACTCCGTACTGGGTTTCGCGCCGCACGCTGATGGTCTGTGGCGTTACGACAAACACCACCTCGTTCCGTTTGGCGAGTTCATTCCGCCGCTATTCAAGTGGTTCACCCAGATGATGAACATCCCGCTGGGTGATTTCAACCGCGGCGCGCTGGGACAGCCCTCGTTTGCTTGGGCTGGCCAGCGGCTGGCGGCCCATATTTGCTATGAGGATTTGTTTGGGGAAGAGCTGGCCACCCGTTTTGTAGATGCGGCTGAAGCGCCCACCATCTTCGTCAATATCAGCAACATCGGTTGGTTTGGGGATTCAATTGCGATTGACCAACACTTGAACATCTCGCGCATGCGGGCGCTAGAATTTGAACGGCCGTTCGTGCGTGCCACCAATACGGGCGCCACCGTCATCATGGACCACCGCGCCCGCGTGACGGCGTCGCTGCCGCGTGCCACGCGTGGCGTGCTGGAGGGGCAGGTGCAGGGCCGCGAGGGCATGACGCCCTTTGCCTGGTGGGCATCGCGCTGGGGACTGTGGCCGGTCTGGCTGGCGGTGTTGGCTGTGGTGGCCTTGGCATGGCACTTCAAACGCAGCGATTCACTATCAAAAGCATAGCTACCCAGGCAGGAGATACCTGGGCCACAGCCTGATTTGACCCAAAAAAGCACGGGGATCACCCTGTGAGCGTGCTCAGACGGAAGCGCCCCCGTAGAATTGCGGGTTTACCAGTCTGACCACCGCGTTTTGGACGATCCAAAACCACACACCATGCTCACTTTTCAGCAAATCATTTTGAAACTGCAGTCCTACTGGGCTGAGCAGGGCTGCGCGCTGTTGCAACCCTATGACATGGAAGTGGGCGCCGGCACCTCACATACCGCTACCTTTTTGCGCGCCTTGGGGCCCGAGCCCTGGAAAGCCGCCTATGTGCAGCCCAGCCGCCGCCCCAAAGACGGTCGCTATGGCGAGAATCCCAACCGACTGCAACACTACTACCAATACCAGGTGGTCCTGAAGCCCGCACCCAGCAACATCCTAGAGCTGTACTTGGGCTCACTCGAAGCGCTGGGGTTTGACCTGAAGAAAAACGATATCCGCTTTGTCGAAGACGACTGGGAAAACCCGACACTGGGCGCTTGGGGCCTGGGCTGGGAAGTCTGGCTCAACGGCATGGAAGTGACGCAATTCACTTACTTCCAGCAAGTGGGCGGCATTGACTGCAAGCCCATCACCGGCGAGATTACCTACGGCCTAGAGCGCCTGGCGATGTACCTGCAGGGCGTGGACAACGTCTACAACCTGACGTGGACCGAGGGCCCTGATGGATCGAAATTGACGTATGGAGACGTCTACAAGCAAAACGAGGTGGAGCAATCGACCTACAATTTTGAGCACAGCGATGCCGACTTCTTGTTCACCGCGTTTACCGCCTACGAGAAGCAGGCCAAGTACTTGATGGAACAGCAACTCGCGCTGCCCGCCTACGAGCAAGTACTCAAGTGCGCGCATAGCTTCAACTTGCTGGACGCGCGTGGTGCCATCAGCGTGACCGAGCGGGCTGCCTATATTGGCCGTATCCGTAATCTGGCGCGCGGTGTGGCGCAAAGTTACTACGAGAGCCGTGAACGCCTGGGCTTCCCGATGGCGCCGCGTGAGTGGGTAGAGCAGATGACGAAGAAGGCCGCGTAAAAGATATGACGATGACTAGCAAAAACCTTCTGGTTGAACTCTTTGTAGAAGAGCTGCCGCCCAAGGCTTTGAAGAAACTGGGTGAGGCGTTTTCTTCAGTGTTGGCGGACTCGCTGAGAGCGCAAGGCTTGGCGAACGCTGATGCGGTGGTGACGCACTTCGCATCGCCGCGTCGTCTGGCTGTGCATGTGACGGCAGTGGCCGCGCAAGCTGCCGACAAAGCCGTGTCGCAAAAGTTGATGCCGGTGGCTGTGGGTTTGGATGCGGCTGGCAACGCCACTCCCGCATTGCTCAAGAAGCTGCAGGCGCTGGGCGCAGATGTGACGGTTGTCGCAGGCTTAAAGCGCGCACCTGATGGCAAGGCCGAAGCCCTGTTTTTTGAGAGCACTGTCAAAGGTGCCATGCTGGCCGAGGGCCTACAAAAGGCGTTGCTGGACGCGATCGCCAAGTTGCCCATCCCCAAGCTTATGACCTACCAGCTTGAAAGCGGTTGCGAACTACCGGGCTGGAGCAGCGTGAGCTTTGTGCGGCCCGCGCACAGTCTGATTGCGTTGCACGGTGCCAACGTGGTGCCCGTGCAAGCCCTCGGACTGCATGCGGGCAACAGCACACAAGGACACCGCTTTGAGGCTGCAGTGTCGCCGGTAGTGATCACGGATGCCGATGGCTACGCGGCGATTCTGGCCATGGATGGCGCAGTGATTGCGAGCTTTGCCGACCGCCGTGCTGAGATCGTGCGCCAACTGGCCGCTGCGGCGGCCAAGGTGGGTAGCGCAAACGGGAGTTCGCACCAAGCGCTCAAACCGATTGATGATGACGCGCTGTTGGACGAAGTGACCGCGTTGGTAGAGCGGCCCAATGTGCTGATCTGCGAGTTTGAAACCCAGTTTCTGGACGTGCCCCAAGAGTGCCTGATCCTGACTATGAAAGCCAACCAAAAGTACTTCCCGCTTTTGGATGCGAACAATAAGCTGACCAATAAGTTTTTGGTGGTCAGCAACATCAGCCCTGAGGACACCAGTTTTGTGATCGGCGGCAACGAGCGCGTGGTGCGTCCGCGTCTGGCTGATGCCAAGTTTTTCTTTGATCAGGACCGCAAGAAGACGCTGATGTCGCGCGTCGAAGGTCTGGGAAAGGTGGTGTATCACAACAAGCTGGGCACGCAGGGCGAGCGCGTGGAGCGCGTACGCGCGATTGCAAAGGCGATTGCTGCGCAGTTGGGTGACGCTACTTTAGTGGCGCAAGCCGACCAAGCCGCGCAACTGGCCAAGACCGATCTGGTAACCGATATGGTGGGTGAGTTCCCGGAGCTACAGGGCATCATGGGCGGCTACTACGCGCTCAACGATGGCCTGCCAGAGGCCGTGGCCCACGCGATTGAAGACCACTACAAGCCGCGTTTTGCGGGCGACAGCCTGCCACGTAACACCGTGGGTGTGGTTGTGGCGCTGGCCGACAAGCTGGAGACTCTGGTGGGCATGTTCGGCATTGGTAATTTGCCGACTGGTGACAAGGATCCGTTTGCGTTGCGCCGGCATGCGCTGGGTGTCATTCGTATGTTGGTGGACAAGTCGCTGAAGGTTGGTGTGCGAGAAGTTATCTCAATGGCACATGCTGCTTTCAATCCCCCGTCGATCGAATCGCTAGACACGCTTTCCCCAAAGTTAGAGCTATTCTTGCAAGAGCGGCTCATCGGGTTACTCGAAAGTGAGGGTTACCCGTTTAACAACATCGTGGCGGTTTTGTCTGTTCCGACGCTGGCCAACTTGAGTGAGGTCCAAACCCGGCTTGCCGCTGTACGTGCCTTTGCCGCCTTGCCCGAAGCCCCCGCTTTGGCCGCCGCCAACAAGCGCATCGGCAACATCCTGAAAAAGGCCGAGGGCGAGGTGACCGCGCAAATCAACGACGCGTTGCTGGTCGAGCCTGCCGAAAAAGCCCTGGCAGACGCTCTCAAACTGATAGCACCTCAGGCAGATGCTGCCTGGGCCTGCGGCAATTACACCGCTAATTTGCAGGCGCTTGCCGCTTTGAAAGCCCCGGTAGATGCCTTCTTTGATGGGGTAATGGTCAACGCCGAAGACTCGGCGCTCAAGGCCAACCGCCTGGGACTGCTGGCGACCTTGCACGCAGCGATGAACCGCGTCGCCGACCTGTCCAAGCTGGCCGCCTAAACCCAAGGCAACCCCAATGAAAATCTGCATCCTGGACCGCGACGGCACCATCAACGCTGACAGCACCGAGTACATCAAAAGCCCCCAGGAATGGGAGCCACTGCCCGGTGCACTGGAGGCCATCGCACGCCTCAACCACGCGGGCTGGCATGTGGTGGTGGTGACCAACCAGTCGGGTCTGGGGCGCGGCCTGTTTGATGTGGCCACACTCAACGCTATGCACACCAAGATGCACACCATGTTGGCCGCCGTGGGGGGGCGGGTGGATGCTATTTTTTATTGCCCGCACGCGCCCGATGATGTGTGTCGCTGCCGCAAGCCCGAGCCGGGTTTGTTTGAGCAAATCGGCGAGCGCTATGGCATTGATATCAAAGGCTTCCCAACCGTGGGCGATTCGGCCCGCGACCTGATTGCAGGTGCTGCCGTCGGCTGCATCCCGCACCTGGTGCTTACCGGCAAGGCTGCAGCTTACCGTGGGCGGGAGTTGCCGCCTGAATTTCCGGTGGGTACTGTCGTCCATGAGGACCTGGCCGCCTTCGCCGAATTTTTGGTCTCGCAAGGTTAATCCTATGGCATTTTTGCGCTCGGTCATTCATATGCTGTGGATGCTGATTACCGTCATCCCGTGGGGCATCATCATGGTCGTGGCCTCGATCCGGGTGCGAGGCAAGGCGCTGTGGTGGATGGCGGTGCGCTGGCTGGGCTGGGCCATTGGCGGTGCGCGCACCATCCTGGGCATTCAAACCCAAGTCATCGGCTGGGAAAACCTGCCCACTGGTGACACGGCTCCGGCGATTTTGTTGGTCAAGCATCAAAGCACCTTCGAGACCTTCTTGATGCCCACGCTGATGCCGCACCCGCTGGCCTATGTGTTCAAGAAAGAGCTGCTGTACGTACCGTTCTTTGGCTGGGCCATGGGACGGCTCGACATGATCCACATCGACCGCCGCCAGCGCGCGCAAGCCTTTAACAAGGTGGCTGCGCAGGGTCAAAAGCTGCTGGACCAAGGTATCTGGATCATCATGTTTCCTGAGGGTACCCGCATCAAGCGGGGCGAAAAGGGTGTCTACAAAAGCGGCGGTACGCGCCTGGCGATTGCTACGGGCGCGCCGGTCATTCCGGTGGCGGTGACCTCAGCCAAATGCTGGCCGCGCCGCGCTTTTGTTAAAACGCCGGGCGTGGTCGAAGTGTCGATCGGCAAGCCCATTCCTAGCGCGGGCCGCCAGCCCGAAGAAATGATGCGTGAGGTAGAGGCCTGGATTGAGGCGGAAATGCACCGCCTGGACCCGGAGGCTTACGTGCATCTGAAAGCCCCGTCCGGCACGACACCCGACACCGAGGCCAGCACCGCCTAAACGGACTTCCAGCCATGCACCCACTGCTGCGTTATACGCTCGATCTTTTTGAGCCAAATATGCCTGAGGCCCAAGTAAATACTATCTTGGTAGCTCCTAAAGTAATAGCAAAATCGCAACCCTTTGTTGCGGGCCAGTTGTTGGAACAAGCCGTTGCCCCCGCCAACTTTGCCCACCCCCAAGCCAACCGGCAGGTGCGCCTGGACGACGCCGTGGTCGCCTACGCCTTTGCCCGTGGGCGGCGCAAGACGATTGGTTTTGTCGTCGGACCTGAAGGCCTCGTGGTGCGTGCGCCGCGCTGGACGCCGCTGGGTGAAGTGGACGCTGCACTGCGCGAAAAGGCGCCCTGGATTCTGCGCAAGCTGCAAGAAACACAAGAGCGCCAAGTGCGCCACGACAGCGCACGCATTGAATGGCGCGATGGCACCACGCTGCCGCTGCTGGGCGAAACCGTGGTGGTGAAGCTGGACCCGACACACGGATTCACAGGAAAAGGCGCACAACTGGATGCGGCGATGTTGGATGCAGATGCAGATGCAGATGCACAGGCCGCGCCCCGCACCCTGCGCGTGGGCTTGCCCCATGCCGCCACGCCTGACCAGATCAAAGATAGCGTACAAGCTTGGCTGATGCGCTATGCCAAAGCCCATTTCACTCAGCGCTTAGACCACTTCGCCCCACAGCTGCAGGTGCGGTGGCACAGCCTACGCCTGAGCAATGCCAGCACCCGCTGGGGCAGTGCCAAATCGGATGGATCGATTCGCCTGAACTGGCGCCTGATCCACTTCAGCCCCACGGTGGTGGACTATGTGGTGGCGCATGAGCTGAGCCACCTGCGCGAGATGAACCACAGCCCGCGCTTTTGGGACACCGTACGCACCGTGGTGCCCGACTATGCGCAGCTGCGCGGGCAGCTCAAGGACGATGCGGTGCCGCGGTGGTAGCGCAGAGCCCCGTAGGCTTTAAATCTGCCGGGGCTGCGACTGCAAAACGCTTCTAGGCGCTGACCTCAAAACGGAGCACGCCATCTGCACCCTGGTTGCGGGTCAATTTCTTCTCGAACCATAGCGCGTGCAAATGGGCCACGGCCTCGCCCATCGCAAAAGTGATCTGGTGCAAATCCATGGGCCGCTTAAATAGCACCGGTAAGATGTCGGCTGCGCTGCAAGGCTTCACTGCGCAGGCTTCTATCACCTCGGCCAGGCGGTCTCGGTGGTGGTCGTGCAGTTGTGCAATACGGGTGTGTATACCGGTGAAGGGCTTGCCGTGTGATGGCAGCACCAGCGTGTCCTCGGGAAGGGCTTTGAACTTGTCGATAGAGTCCAAAAAAAGCGCCAGCGAATCGGCCTCGGGTTCTTGTTCGTAGACGCTCACGTTGGTGGAAATACGCGGCAGCATCATGTCTCCGCCAATCAGCAGATGGAGGTCTTCACAGTACAGCGCAATGTGCTCGGGCGCATGGCCGTAGCCGCTGATGCACCGCCACGCCCTGCCGCCCATATCGAACACCTTGCCATCCAGTAGGCGGTGGTAGGCCTCAGGCACGGAGGGCACCAGCGAGGGGAAGTAGTTGGTACGCGCGCTAATTTTGGCAATCGTATCGGGATCATTCAGGCCATGCAGCGCAAAGAAGGCCGCTGCCCGTTCGCCGCCAAAAGCCGTGGGCCCCAGGCAGCCCCATTTGGCCACTTGGTAATCCAGCGCGCTGATCCACAAAGGGCATTGGTGTGCGCCTACGCTCCAGCGTTGGCACAGCCAGTGCGCCAGTCCGATATGGTCGGGGTGCATGTGGGTGACGATAACGCGCAGCACGGGCAGGCCATCCAGTTCGTGGGCAAAGATGGCTTCCCATTGCGCCTTGGCTTCGTCCTTGTGGATACAGCAGTCCACAATGCTCCAGCCCTGGATCTTCCCATTCTCGCCGTCTATTGCATCGCGCAGCAACCACAGATTGATGTGGTTTAGCGCAAACGGCAAGTCCATGCGGATCCACTTCACGCCCGGCGCTACCTCGATGCAGCGGCCCGACTCAGGCAGCGTCTCGCCCAGTGGGTAGTGCAGTTGCAGCTCAAGTTCATTCATAGCGATGGGCGATCCGGGTCGGTAGAGCAGGTTTTGATTCATAATTGACGTTTACGTAAACGTCAACCGAACAAGCATTGTAGGCAGGGGCTTCCCGTTGGGCTGTCCCGGATGTTGCGCAGCACTATGACCACCACTTACACCATCGGCGACCTGGCCAAAGAGTTCGATCTGACCACGCGTGCTATCCGCTTTTATGAGGACTTGGGCCTGCTGCAGCCCGAGCGCAGCGGCCCTGGCGGGCGCAGCCGGGTGTACACCGGGCGGGACCGCACCCGCTTGAAGCTCACGCTGCGCGCCAAGCGACTGGGCCTGTCGCTGACCGAGGCCAAAGACATCATCGACATGTACGAAAGCCCGCGTGATACCGGCGCACAAATGCAAAAATTTTTGGATGTGTTGGGCCTTCACCGCAAACAGGTCGAAGAGCAAATGGCCGAGCTGCAGGCGAACCTGGACGAGATCAAAGTGCACGAAAAAGAAGCCCGTAGCCTGTTGGCTAAAGCCCAGGCGCGCGCCACCAAGAAGAATAGTGCACAGACCTGAGCTGGCAACTGCCATAACCCCTAAAAACGACTGAGGACACTCCCATGAACAACTTACCTGGCCTGAACTTTCAACTGGGCGAAGACATTGACGCGCTGCGCGATGCGGTGCACGAATTCGCCCAAGCCGAGATTGCCCCGCGCGCGGCCGAGATCGACCGCAGTGATCAATTCCCCATGGATCTGTGGCAAAAAATGGGTGCCCTGGGCGTGCTGGGTATTACTGTGGGCGAGGAGTACGGCGGCGCCAACATGGGCTACCTGGCGCACATGATTGCAATGGAGGAAATCTCGCGCGCATCAGCGTCGGTGGGCTTGAGTTATGGGGCGCACAGTAATTTGTGTGTGAACCAGATCAAACGCAACGGCACCGACGCCCAACGCGCCAAGTACTTGCCCAAACTCATCACGGGAGAACACGTGGGTGCCTTAGCCATGAGTGAGCCGGGTGCCGGCAGTGACGTGCTGAGCATGAAGCTACGAGCCGAGGACAAAGGCGGCTATTACGTGCTCAACGGCAACAAGATGTGGATCACCAATGGCCCGGATGCTGACACGCTGGTCGTCTATGCCAAGAGCGAACCTGAACTGGGCGCGCGCGGAGTCACCGCCTTCTTGATCGAGAAGGGCATGCCCGGCTTCAGCATCGCCCAAAAGCTGGACAAGCTGGGCATGCGCGGCAGCCACACGGGTGAGCTGGTGTTCAACAACGTGGAAGTGCCGCACGCTAATGTGTTGGGCGCAGTCAACGGCGGCGCCAAGGTGCTGATGAGCGGTCTGGACTACGAGCGTGCCGTGCTCTCCGGCGGCCCGCTGGGCATCATGCAGTCGGTGATGGACAACGTCATCCCCTACATCCACGACCGCAAACAGTTTGGCCAGAGCATTGGTGAATTCCAGTTGATCCAGGGCAAGGTGGCCGATATGTACACCGTGTTGCAGGCCGGCCGTGCCTTTGCCTACACGGTGGCTAAGAATCTGGACCTGCTGGGGGTGGAGCATGTGCGCCAAGTCCGCAAGGATTGCGCATCCGTGATTTTATGGACGGCTGAGAAAGCGACGTGGATGGCGGGTGAGGGCGTGCAGATTTTTGGTGGTAACGGCTACATCAACGAATACCCGCTGGGCCGCCTGTGGCGCGATGCCAAGCTCTATGAGATTGGGGCTGGTACCAGCGAAATCCGCCGCATGCTGATCGGCCGCGAACTGTTCGCTGAGACAATGTAGGGCGTATGAAATCTGCCACCACCCGAATCCTGACGACACTTCTTCACGGCGCTTTACGTGGCCTGTTGCGGGCGTGGGTCTTGGTAGTGCCACTGGTGGTGGTTTTGTCGCTCATTCGGTTGGGGCAGTTGGCCTATTTTTGGCCTCGGGGCTTCTCGGCCCCGGCGTCTGATATCTGGGCCATCCTGTTTCAGGGGTTTCGCTTTGATCTGAAAGTCAGTGCCATTGCGGGCTTCCTGCTGCTGCTCGTCCTGCCCTGGGTATCCAACAAGGTGCAAAGTCGTATCGCGCTGGGCCTGAGTGCCGTGTTTGTGCTGCTGTCGTTGATCAATTTGCATTACTTTGGGTTTTACAAAACACCGATTGATTCGCTGGTGTTTGGCCTGGTGGAGGATGACACCGCCGCCGTGCTGCAGACCATCTGGCGAGACTTTCCTGTTATCAGGACAGTGCTGTTAATCGCGGCGTTGACCTATGCCGCCCGTGCGCTGCACAGCCTGTTGGTCCGCATACTGAAGCCTGAAACCATGCTGCAATCGCGGCACCTGGGCGTCAGACTGGTCGCTGCCGTGCTGGCTTTTTTCGCACTTGTTTTTGCCGGCAAAGGCACGCTGCGCGAGATGGCATTGCAGCGCCAGCACCTCACCGTCACTACCTCCCAGTTTTTGAACGACATGGTGCCTAACGGCGTCATCGCCCTCAAATACGCCTGGGACAGTCGGGGCCAGTCGCAAAATTTGCAAGACCCGCTGCTCGGCCTTAAATCCATGGGCTTTGATTCCCCCTTGGCTGCTGCGCAAGTGCTGGGCCTGCCGCATCGCAGTGAGGCCGAGGTCAAGGCCGCGCTGACCGCCCATGCCGCATTGCCAATTGGCGCAGCCAAGAAGAATTTGATTTTCTTCCTGATGGAGTCCTGGAGCGCCGAGCCTATGCTCTACCAAGCACCGCAGTTTGATGTGCTGGGTCGTCTCGCACCTACGCTCAAAAACGCCTGCCATTTCAGCAACTTTGATTCGGCCCAGCCGGGCACGCATCCGTCGTTGGAGGCGATTCTTTTCTCATCCCCCATCACGCCGCTTACCTTGGGCGATGTGGGTCGCAAACCGATTCCGTGGGCTATCCCCAAGATCATCAAAGAAGCGGGCTATCAGACGCTGTTTGTCACCTCAGCCCGCTCGGGTTGGCGCGATCTGAACCGGGTGCTCAAGGTGCAGGGCTTTGACGAAGTGGTGGACGCGAGTACGCTCAAGCAAGCCTACCCCGAGGCTGACCTGGGTATCTGGGGTGTGTGGGATCACTATGTTTTCAAGTACCTGAGCAAGCGCATGGCCGCCCAGCCAGCCGACAAACCCCTGTTTGTGTTTGTGCTGACCGCTACCAATCACCCTC
Source organism: Janthinobacterium sp. (assembly GCA_025356595.1). Classification (GTDB taxonomy): domain Bacteria; phylum Pseudomonadota; class Gammaproteobacteria; order Burkholderiales; family Burkholderiaceae_D; genus Janthinobacterium. Next base: position 14,768 of record JANXSQ010000093.1, read on the forward strand.
CCTACGACCTGCCCGCCGACTACCAGCGCGTGCCGCGCGACATGGCCTTGTGGAAAGGCGAAACGACTTCCGACACCCTGCGTCTGAACCTAGATACTTACCGCTACGCCACTGATCTGTTGGGTGGCTTCGTACAAGAAATGCAGGGCGGCCCGCTGGCAAAAACTACACTGGTGGCGGCTACGGGTGACCACAATGTGCGCTCCTTTGGCATGTACGCAGAACCCAGCCGCCGCTACCTGATGCGCCAGGTGCCCTTTGTGATCTGGGGAGACGGTCTGGGTGGGGCGCAGTGTGGCAATCAGCAAAGCCTGCCTGCCAGCCACCGCGATATGTTCACCACGCTGCTACCCTTGGCCGGTGTGCAGGGGGCGTATGTGAATACTGGACGCAATTTACTGCTGCCCGCTGTAACGCCTGATGCGGCGCAGCCCGACCCTTTGAATAGGCCACGCGCCATGTTTTTTACCGGCGATGTGCGCAATGCCCAAGGCATGTGGCAGCTCGGACAAAAAAAGTCGTTTGTATGTACCGCGGCCCCCGTTGCGCAGCCTGCGGCCAGCTGTGAATTCAATGCACTGGACGACCAGCAAGAGCGTGCGCGCTACGCCCTGCTGGACTGGAATGTACGTATTTCTTTGAGAAAATAAATAACTTTGCGGGACAGATCTTTAGCTCTGTCCCCAACCGATTGAGACTTTGCGGGACAGATCTTTAGCTCTGTCCCCAACCGATTGAGACTTTGCGGGACAGATCTTTAGCTCTGTCCCCAACCGATTAAAGGATCTTATGACCGACCAACTCTCCGACTTGTTTTCCCGCAACCGCGTTTGGGCGGCTGAAATGGAGCGCAAGCGCCCCGGCTTCTTTTCGGGCTTGGCTAACCAGCAAACCCCGCGCTATATGTGGATCGGTTGTTCCGACAGCCGCGTGCCCGCCAATGAAATTACAGGCCTCGACCCGGGCGAGGTGTTTGTGCACCGCAACGTAGCCAACGTGGTGGTCCACTCGGATTTGAACGCACTGTCCACCATCCAGTTCGCGGTGGAGCGGCTCAAGGTCAAGCACATTATGGTGGTCGGCCACTACGGTTGCTCGGGCGTGCAGGCTGCGCTGGAGGGCGCACGCATTGGCCTGGCCGACAACTGGCTTCGCCACATTCAGGATGTGCGAGACCGCCACCGTGATGTGCTGAACCTGATTCCTGAGCACGGCAAAGCGGCCGCACTGTGCGAGCTCAATGTGATTGAGCAAGTAGTGAATGTGGCCCAAAGCACGGTGCTGCAAGACGCTTGGGCCAAGCAGCAAGACATCACGCTGCATGGCTGGGTGTATGGCCTGCACGACGGCCTGATCCACGACTTGCATATGAGCGTGTCGGGCACGGACAATATGGAAGCGCTGTATGCGGAGGCCTTGTCGGGTGTGCGCTTGATGCCGCGTAACCCACGGTAATTTCATACAAAATATGGCTGTAGCCCAAGTGAAATATGCCTGAGTAGCTATCAAAAGTAGAGCATTCATGTTTCCTACTCGACTCGATTCTTCGCTGGCTTACGACATTGCCAAAGCGATGATGGACGGTTTTAACCGCCACTACCGGCTGTTCCGAACCGAGTCAGCCCGGGCCAAGCACCGGTTCGAGACCGCAGACTGGCACGGACAGCAACGCGCCCAGCGCGAGCGCATCGAGTTCTACGACCTGCGGGTGAAGGAGTGCTCCAAGCGGCTGGAACGCGAATTCAAGGCCGATCAGCAGGGCATGGACATCTGGCAGCAAATCAAGCTGCATTACATCGGCCTGCTGGTGAACCACCACCAGCCTGAACTGGCGGAAACCTTCTTCAATTCGGTGACCACCAAGATCCTGCACCGCAGCTATTTTCAAAACGACTTCATCTTCGTGCGCCCGGCGGTGAGCACCGAATACATCGAAAACGACGAGTCCGAAAAGCGCCCGACCTACCGCTCCTATTACCCTGGTGCGGAGTCCATGACCCACGTGCTGGTGCGCATGGTGCAAGACTTTGATTTGCACTTGGGCTTTGATGACCTGCCTCGAGATGCTGCGTTCATTGCCCAGCGTATGGCTGCGCGTCTGGGGGATACCAAACTGCGCGCCAACTTTCAGATTCAAGTGCTCACCGGCCTGTTCTTTCGCAACAAGGGTTGCTATATCGTCGGCAAGCTGATCAATGGCTTTAACGAGCTGGCGTTTGCTTTGCCAGTGCTGCATGGGCGCTCGGGCAAATTGGTCATCGACGCCTTGCTACTGGGCGAAGATGACCTTCTGATCCTGTTCAGTTTTGCGCGGGCCTACTTCATGGTGGACATGGAAATCCCCAGCGCCTACGTGCAGTTCTTGCGCAGCATGATGCCGCGCAAACCGCGCAATGAAATCTACAACGCACTCGGCTTGGCCAAGCAGGGCAAGACACTGTTTTACCGGGACTACCTACACCACCAGCGCCATAGCACAGACAAGTTTCGCATCGCGCCCGGTATCAAGGGCATGGTCATGCTGGTGTTTGACTTGCCCAGTTTCCCGTATGTGTTTAAAGTCATCAAAGACTTTTATCCACCGCAAAAGGAAACCACCCGCGAACAGATCAAGGCCAAATATTTGCTGGTGAAGCAGCATGACCGCGTAGGCCGCATGGCCGATACGCTGGAGTACAGCGAGGTGGCCTTTCCACGCAGTCGGTTTAGTGACGAACTGATAGCAGAGATTGAACAGTTTGCCCCTAGCCAGCTGGAAATCAGCGACCTGGATGGCGACGGTCAGATGGAAGTGATCATCAAGCACCTCTATATTGAGCGGCGCATGATCCCGCTCAACATTTATTTGCAAGAGGCCTTTGATGCGGGTGGCGCGGATGCCGGCAACCATGCGCCTGCAGCGCAGCGCGCCCGCGAGCAGATCGAGCGTGGCGTCGTGGAGTACGGCAACGCCATCAAAGACCTGGTGGCGGCCAACATCTTTCCAGGCGATATGCTGTGGAAGAACTTTGGCATCACCCGCAATGGCAAGGTAGTGTTTTATGACTATGACGAGATCGAATACATCACCCAGTGCAAGTTTCGCAAAGTACCCGAGCCGCGCAACGAGGAAGACGAAATGTCAGGCGAGGTTTGGTATAGCGTGGGGCCTAAGGATGTATTCCCCGAAACCTTTGCCCCATTCTTGCTGGGCAACCCTGCGGTGCGCGAGGTGTTCATGAAACACCACGCCGATTTGCTGGATGCCGCCTTCTGGCAAAGTCACCAGGCACGCATTGCCGCGGGGCATGTGCACGACGTTTTTCCGTACGAGCGTGAGCGGCGCTTGGGCGGCTAAGACCGTTTCCGCTTAGGCCAGCCGCCCCCATGTAGAACCTATAGTGAGCTTATGGCGCGAGGTACGCGACCAATTCGCTGTCTTTAACCAAGCGGACTGATTTTGGGAGCTTCTGCTTGATTCGCACCGTTTCGTCCGACAAGCTTTCCCAGCCTGCATGCGCTTTAAAGCGAACAGAGTAAGCCACCACAGTGCAAGCGACAGCTGGACGGGCTTGCAGCGCGCGCAAGGCGTTGAACTTAGCGGCATCATTGGTAATACTCACAGGTGGTGCGTCTGTACCCTCAACTTCAAAGGCGCGCACCACTTTGCCAGAGGCATTGCGCCATACCCAATCAATCTTGCCACGCTTGCCATCCACAGCAACAGGGTATTCAGCAATGACTTCCAGGCCCATGGCATACCCCGTACGGCGGATTACCTCGCCGACTTCGACGAGTGTCATGCCAGTCTGGCCGTGGCGGCTGGGGAAAAGATCAGAAAACTGAGTCATGGAGGCCTTTCGTTTCGGTTACTCAGGAAAGCTCACTGCGCAGGTGCTGGTGGGTTGAATAGGGTAGGGGCGGGTCTATCAACTTCAGCTTTTTGGGGTTGTCGTAGGACTTAGGCCATATCCTGATCGGCACCACCAGTGAAGCGCTTTGCGTGACGCTACCCCCTGGCCCTGTGCAGCTTAGGCTGAACTTGTATTGGCCGCCCTCGGTTTGTCGGGCCGACGCAGTGCCACTGGTGGTTTGGGTGCCTGTCCAGGCGTCCGTTGCTTTGCATTCGGTGGCGTTGGTGCTACTCCAAGTCAGAGTAACCGGCGTGTCGACGAATGCTTTGGGGGCAGAAGGCCCCAGAGTAATAGTGGGGACTGGCTGTGCCGGCGTTACAGGCGGTGCGGGCATCGGGCTGTTAGCCCCCCCCCGGAGCCACCACAGGCAGCTAAAAACCAAACCAGAACGCCTGTGAATACAAGGTGTTGTTCGGAATGAGGTACCTTCAACGCGTAATCGGGTGTCTGAAATCCCAGCGTATATCTGCCCCAAGCAACCACAGTCCGGAGATGAATTCGCACGTCATCTTAGGAACTGGAGCTTACTTTCAACGGTTGGCTTTGATGCTGAAAAGATCCATCGCTCTTTTACTGAAAAGCAAGGATTGAGGTGTGATGACTTGCGCATGAGGTGATTCAGTGCGACACCAATCGCGCCAGCCTTTGCGGTATATCCGTCACCCCAATCACCTCCACATTGCCTTGCACGGGCCAGCCCATTTGCACCGGGGCCACGATATAAGCCGCGTCCACTCCAACGTCTTCGCAGGCTTGCCAGAAGCCCTTGGTTACTTTGGGCGCGCTAGAAAACTTGACCTCAAAACCCAGCTTGCGGGATCCGAGTTCCACCACAACGTCTAACTCTGCGCCGGCAGCGGTGCGGTAGAACGACATGCTGGCCCCGGCTGGCAGGTGGTTGGCGATTTGCTCCACCACAAAGCCCTCCCACGATGCGCCTGTGCTGGGGTGGCCCAGCAGGTCATTCACGTCTTTGAGCCCTAGCAAGCTGTGTAGCAAGCCGCTGTCGCGCACATACACCTTGGGTGATTTGACAAGCCGCTTACCCCGATTAATGAAGTAGGGCTCTAAGCGGCGCACCATCAGGGTGTCGCACAGGTGGTCCAGGTAGCGGCCGGTGGTTGTAGCTGCAATGCCGAGTGACGCGGCAACGGCCGATGCGTTGAACATCTGCCCGTGCAGATGCGCCACCATGCGCCAGAAACGGTGCATCAGCTGCGGCTCCACGTTGATTCCCAGCGCGGGCATGTCGGTGTTTAAAAAGTGACGAATCAGCGCAACGCGCCAGTCCCACGATGCGTTGGTAGTCTTGGCCTGGTAGCTATTGGGAAAGCCGCCGCGCAGCCACAGCGTTTGGATGCCTTCAAAGTTTTGATACACCTCACTCACCACCAGTGGCGACATATCCACCAACGACAAGCGCCCCGCCAGTGACTGGGATTGTTTCAGCAGCTTGAATGATGCCGAACCCAGCAACAAGAAGCGCCCCGGGCGACGGTCTTCGTCGATCTCGCCACGTAGCTCGCTCAAGATGTGGGGCTGGTTTTGAATCTCGTCCAGCACGACCAGGCGCTGGCGGTTGGCTGCAAAAAAAGCACCTGGGTTGGCCAGTCGCGCCAAAGCTTGCGGGGTGTCCAGATCCAGGTACATTGAAGTAGCAGGGTCAGCAGCGACCGCTTTAGCCAGGGTTGTCTTGCCCACCTGGCGTGGCCCCAAGATGCCTACCGCAGGGCTCCATTGCAGTTGCTCGATGATTTTTGGCAAGGCTAGGCGTTCAAACATGCTTGCATATTAACTACTTGGAGGAGAATATACAAGGATAAATAATGTTGAATCAAGTCGGAATGAGTGAACTCGATTGACGCGGCTGAGCGCCATAGGCCTTTCAAAGCCCATGTTCTGTCACAATTGACGTTAACGTAAACGTCAATCCAGGCGTTCACCAGAACACCCACCCGCACCCCGGAGAATCCCATGTCCGAATCTATTGTTATCGTCAGCGCCGCCCGCACGCCCATGGGTGGTTTTCAGGGTGATTTCACATCCCTCAGTGCCCACGATCTGGGCGGTGCAGCCATCAAGGCGGCAGTTGAGCGTGCAGGCATTTCGCCTGAGCTTGTGACTGAAGTCATCTTTGGTAACTGCCTTATGGCGGGCCAGGGCCAGGCGCCTGCGCGCCAGGCCGCTTTCAAGGGTGGTCTGCCCAAGAGCGCGGGTGCCGTCACGCTGTCCAAGATGTGTGGCTCCGGCATGCGTGCGGCGATGTTTGCGCATGACATGCTGCTCTCTGGCAGCCACGATGTGCTGGTGGCCGGTGGCATGGAGAGCATGACCAACGCACCGCATTTGCTCTTGAAGGGCCGCAGCGGCATCCGCATCGGCCACGACCGCGTGATGGACCACATGATGCTAGACGGCCTGGAAGACGCCTATGAGGCAGGCCGCTCCATGGGCACCTTTGGCGAAGACTGCGCCGCCAAATACAGCTTCACCCGCGAGCAGCAAGATGCGTTCGCCACGGCCAGCGTGCAGCGTGCGCAGGCTGCGATCCAGAGCGGTGCGTTTGAAGCAGAAATTACCCCTGTGACTGTCAAGACCCGTGCCGGTGATGTGCAAATCCGTGTGGATGAGGGGCCAGGCAAGATCAAGCTGGACAAGATCCCCACATTAAAAGCCGCGTTCAAGAAAGACGGCACCATCACCGCCGCTAGCAGCAGCTCGATCAACGACGGCGCCGCTGCACTGGTGATGATGCGCGCATCGACTGCCGAAAAGCTGGGCTGCAAACCGATTGCGAAGATCGTTGCCCACACCACCCATGCCCAAGAACCCAACTGGTTTGCCACCGCCCCCGTGGGCGCCACGCAAAAGCTACTGGCCAAGGCTGGATGGAAGGTTGAAGACGTCGACCTATGGGAAATTAACGAAGCCTTTGCCGTGGTGCCGATGGCGCTGATGGCCGAGCTGAATATTCCGCACGACAAGGTGAATGTGAACGGTGGCGCTTGCGCCCTAGGCCATCCGATCGGTGCGTCGGGTGCGCGCATCATGGTGACCTTGATCCACGCTTTGCGCGCACGTGGCCTCAAAAAGGGCGTCGCAAGCTTGTGTATTGGTGGGGGTGAAGCGACCGCCATGGCTTTAGAGTTGCTATAAAAATAGGAGCTACTCAGGCAGGTTTTACCTGGGCCTCAGCCCGATTTGGCTTCGAAATCTATCAAAATTTTTCTTTTTAACCTGGACACACCTCCCATGAACACTTCTCTGCCTCGCTGGTGTTTGCGCGCTTTGCTGTGCAGCTTTGGGCTGCTGGGTGCACTGGCTGCCCTGGCGCAAACCACGCCGGTCCCCGCCGCGCCTCGCGCCACCCAGCTCGAGAACGCGGTGGTCAAAATCTTCACCACCGCGCGTCCACCCGATGTGTTTCGCCCCTGGAGCCGGGCAGCGCCGTCGGATATGTCGGGCTCAGGTGTGGTGATTGCAGGCCAGCGGATATTGACCAACGCCCACGTGGTGAACTACGCCAGCAAGGTCGAGGTGCAAGCCCGCGAGGGTGGTGACCGCCTGCAGGCCAAGGTGGTGGCGATCGCGCGGGGCATTGATTTGGCGGTGCTGGAGCTGGAAGATCCCAGCTTCTTTGCCACGCACACGCCGCCGGTGCGTGCCAATGTATTGCCCGAAGTGAAAGACGCGGTGCTGGCCTACGGCTACCCTGTGGGCGGAAATTCGCTGTCGATTACCAAAGGTATTGTTTCGCGCATCGAATACGTGTCTTACAACTACCCGGCGGCGGGGCTGCGCATTCAGATTGATGCCGCCATCAACCCCGGCAACAGCGGCGGCCCGGTGTTTGTGGGCGACAAGATGATCGGTTTGGCGTATGCAGGTGCCAACGGTGCGCAAAACATCGGCTACATCATTCCCAATGAAGAGGTCGAGCTCTTTCTGAAGGATATTGCCGATGGGCGCTACGACGGCAAGCCCACCTTGTTTGACGATTTGCAAACGCTGGAGAACCCAGCACTGCGCACGTATTTGAAGGTTGATAAATCGGCGCGCGGCATGGTGGTGCAACGCCCGGCCTCGTCTAGCCCGGACTATCCACTCAAAGAGTGGGACATCATCACCCACATTGGCGATATCGCGATTGACAACCAGGGCATGGTCAAAGTGACTGAAGACCTGAATGTGCGCTTTCAATACCGCGTGCAGCAGATTGCCAAGAATGGCCGTCTTCCGCTGACGGTGGTGCGTGGTGGCAAAGTTCTAAAAATTGAGGTGCCGGTGGCAGCCAGCCAACCCCGCCTCATCGGCCCCTTGGATGGCCAGTACCCGTCTTACTTTGTGTATGGCCCCATGGTGTTTTCGCGCGCCACCTGGGAATTTCGCTCTTTCTTCAATAACAACACGGGCACGCTGAACGGCTTTGCATTCAACGCCCAGCCCTTGCTGACGCGGGTGGGCGATGAGCCCACGCCCGACCGTGAGGATCTAGTGGTCGTGAGCGCACCTTTCTTTCCGCACCGTTTAGTGTCCGGCTATGACAACCGCTTCGGCTCGGTGGTGTATTCCGTCAACAACGTGCCCATCCGCAGCCTGCGCCATTTGGTGGAAGTGTTGCGTGATTTGAAGGACGAGCTGGTGCTGTTTAAGTTTGACCAGCGCAGTGGCGAGAGCATCGTGGTGCCACGCCAGAAAATGCTGGATTCAACCGATGAAATACTGACCGAAAACGGCATCCGCTTTCAGGCGTCCAGCGATCTGATGGATCTGTGGCAGGGCAAAGCCCGCTAACTCCTGCTGCCTCAAATTTGAAAATCCCACCATGCTTCTGACCCAAGACCAAGAAATGATCCGCGATGCGGTGCGTGATTTTGCGCAGGCTGAACTGTGGCCCCACGCGGCACGCTGGGACAAAGAACACACCTTTCCGAAAGCGGCACACCAAGGCCTGGCCGCGCTGGGCGCTTACGGCATTTGTGTGCCCGAAGACTTGGGCGGAGCAGGGCTGGACTACGTGACGTTGGCATTGGTGTTGGAAGAAATCGCCGCGGGCGATGGCGGTACCAGCACCGTCATCAGCGTAACCAACTGCCCGGTCAACGCCATCCTCTTGAAGTACGGCAACACCGCACAAAAGAAACAATGGCTGGAGCCGCTGGCGCAGGGGCAGATGCTGGGTGCTTTTTGCCTGACCGAGCCGCATGTGGGTAGCGATGCATCCGGCTTGCGTACCACCGCTGTCAAAGACGGCGACGCGTATGTGATCAACGGCGTGAAGCAGTTCATCACCAGCGGCAAAAACGGCGATCTAGCCATCGTCATCGCCGTCACCGATAAGGGCGCAGGCAAGAAGGGCATGAGTGCGTTCCTGGTGCCCACCAACGCGCCAGGCTATGTGGTGGCGCGCTTAGAAGACAAGCTGGGCCAACATTCCAGCGACACCGCGCAGATCAATTTTGACAACTGCCGCATACCTGCCGAGAACCTGATTGGCAAGGAAGGTGAGGGCTATGGCATCGCCCTGGGTGGGCTCGAGGGTGGGCGTATCGGCATTGCGGCACAGAGCGTGGGTATGGCCCGTAGCGCATTTGAGGTGGCGCTGGCCTATGCCAAAGACCGCCAGAGCTTTGGCCAGCCCATCTTTAACCACCAAGCCGTGGGTTTTAGATTGGCCGAATGCGCTACACAAATCGAAGCGGCGCGCCAGCTCATCTGGCACGCCGCAGCCCTGCGCGATGCAGGTCGCCCGTGCCTCAAAGAGGCGGCTATGGCCAAGCTCTTTGCCAGCGAAATGGCGGAAAAAGTGTGCAGTACCGCCATCCAGACGCTGGGCGGCTACGGCTATGTCAGCGATTTCCCCGTAGAACGCATCTACCGCGATGCGCGCGTGTGCCAGATTTATGAAGGCACCTCCGACGTGCAAAAAATCATCATCCAGCGCGCGCTGGCGTGAGCGGGAGCCAGGCGATGACCACAGTGCCCTTGCCCGTCGGTGTGAGCGTCTTGGAGCGCGGCTGGCTGTCTAGCAACAACATCGTGGTACAGGGCGCCCGCACCAGTGCACTGATCGACAGTGGCTACTGCACGCACGCGGAGCAAACGCTTGCGCTGCTGGATTCGGCGCTGCAGGGCCGGCCGCTGGATGTGCTGATCAACACCCATTTGCACAGCGACCACTGTGGTGGAAACGCTGCACTGCAGGCCCGCTACCCCGCCCTCCAAACCCATATTCCACCGGGCCACGCCGAGTACGTGCGCGTGTGGGATGCCTATGCCCTGAGCTACACGCCCACGGGCCAAAGTTGTCCGTGTTTTGGTTTTGATGCCGTACTGCTGCCTGGCACTGATATGCGACTGGGCGACCTGGTGTGGCAAGTGCATGCCGCGCCGGGCCACGACCCGCACTCGGTCATTTTGTTTGAGCCGCAGAGCCAAACATTGGTATCGGCCGATGCGCTGTGGGAGCAGGGTTTTGGCGTGGTGTTTCCGGAGCTGGACGGTCAGCAGGCTTTTGCGGAAGTAGGGGATACGCTGGACCTGATCGAGCGGCTACAGCCTGCGGTTGTTATTCCTGGGCACGGTTCGCCATTTACAGATGTGGCGCAAGCCTTGGTGGTGGCACGCCGCAGGCTGGATGGATTTGTGAGCCATCCCGCCAAGCACCGCCACTATGCGGCCAAAGTCTTGCTGAAGTTCAAACTGCTGGAGGCGCAGGCCATGGAGCGGCAGGCGCTACAGTCTTGGGCGCTCGGCACACGCTATTTCGCGTCTTTGTTGCCATCCTCAGACGATGCATCCCTGGGGCCGCAAGCGGTCGATGTGTTGGTCCAAGACTTAGTGCGCTCGGGCGCGGCCGTTGTGCACGGCACGCGCATTCTCAACGCGTAACAATCAGGCGGGTGCGCCGTTAGTCCGCCACTACGGCGTGAAGTCGAACTCCACTTGCGCTACACGCGGCGTTTTGATGGGTTCAAACCGCCACGCAGTGATGGCCGCCAAAGTTGGCTTGTTGAGCTGCCGACTGCTGCTGCTGAGTACTTCTGCGTTGCTCACGCTGCCATTGGCTTCCACCGTGAATTTGACCATGACCTTGCCAGCCGTGAGCGATGCCAAAACATTGCGCGGAATGACCGGCTGGGCCTGGGCTAACGCCTTGAGCGGGGTCTCCTCCTCGTCTGCGGCCGGCGGGGGTGGCTCAGGTGCCTTGGCGACCACTGCGGGCGGTGCAGCTGGCGCTACCACGGGCGCAATGGGCTCGGGTGGTGCGGCCACCACTGCTTTAGCAGGCTCCGCGGTAGGGGCTGGGGCCGCCGCCGCAACGGTTATCGGCTTGGTAGGGGCTGGTGCTTTGGCTGTGGCCGGCGGTGCAGGCTCACTCGGCTTGGCGGGCGCCGCGGCGGTGGCACGGGGCTTGTCAGAATGCACCTTGATCCAGCGCATCACGTTGTCTGCCTGGCGTTGCGCGCGCTCCATCGGGTCTACTGTAGGAGCCGATGCGGCTCCCACCGAAGGCACCAGTTGCGCAAACGCTGTCGATGTGTGCACCGCAGCACCCCAGAGCGCTAGCTGTACCGCCAGCATCACCCCGCTGGGCGTGCAAAATCGTGATCCCATTTTTCCTATTCCTTATTACGCAACCCTCAGCATGGGGTCGTTCCGCACCGTTTGAGTGCGAATGATTTGGTCGTAGTATCGTACTTAAATTACACCATCTCAACCGGATTTACCCCGATAGCGGGAGCAGATATGTCGATCACCACCGAGTTTCGCTTCCTGAAAAGTACGAAACACAACGAGATAACCCGGGTCGTAGAAGCAAACGTTGTGCCACGTTCAAGTCTATGAAAACTACGCCACAGACCCACGCTTGTCCGTGTGGGCGTTTACACCGGCACAAGCCCTTGGTTTACCAAGACTGCTGTGGCCGTTGGCTCGAATCGGACACCCCCGCCCCGGACGCGCAAAGCCTGATGCGCAGTCGCTACAGCGCGTTTGTGCTGGAGCGCCGCGACTACCTGCTGGGCACCTGGCACGCCAGCCACCGGCCCGCGCAGTTAGAGTTCGAGTCCGGTGTTAAATGGCTGGGGCTGGACGTGCGTCAATATCGTCTGGTGGATGACTGTCACGCCGAGGTCGAATTCATTGCCCGGCAAAAGCCTGCCGGCGCCCCGGCCGTGCGCTTGCATGAGCGCAGCCACTTTGTACTGGAGGCGGGCCGTTGGTACTATGCTGAGGGTGATATGCAATAGAAAATGGGAGTGGGCGAGCCAAGTGGCCCCCCGTTTCCCTGCACCGCCACTTCAGTCACCAAGCAATTCACCCACAGCCTTGAGGTCGTCAACCCGGTCGCACACAGCCTTGATCGCCATCATGATCGGCACGCCGAGGAACAAGCCCGCGATGCCCCACAGCCATCCCCAGGCCAGTACGCCGACAAACACCGCCACCGCATTCATGCGGCTGGCGCGGCTCGTCATCCAGGGTGTCAGGATATAGCCCTCAATGCTATGGATCGCTAGCGACACACCGCCGACTAGCAGTGCCATCTCGAACGTGTTGAACTGCACCAGTCCCATCAGCGCCGAACCGCCGGTGACGACGATGCTGCCAAAGTAGGGAATGAAGTTAAGGACAAAACCTGCAAAGCCCCACACGGCCGCGCGCTCAACTCCGATCCACAGAAAAGCCAGCCAGGTGGCGACTCCGACAAGGAGGCTGGTGATCACCTGCACGCCCAAGTAGCGCTGGATCTGTTGGTCGACCTCGTCCAGGGCTTGCAGCGTTAGCTTTTTTTGACTGAAGGTCGGGCCGGCGATGCGCACCATCTTGCGCCGGAAGGTGTCCCCGGAGGCCAGCAAAAAGAAGGCGATAAACACCACCACCACGATTCGCCCCGAGGCCGATGCCAGCCCCATTGCGCTTGGCCAGAGGTAGTCCTTCACGTTGAAGCGGCCACGCTCAATCTGCACCTTGGTGACGCCCCGGCTGGCAGCCGGTGCGGCTTCGCTCTCCGTAGCGCGTTCGATCTCTGCGGCCGCCTTCTGCACCTTGCCGATGGCTGCCGCCGTACCTTGGCTGCGCTGGCCCTCCAGTCCGCGCCGCAGCTTCTGTGCAGCCTCAGGCATGCTCTCGATCATGGCGACGGCATCGTCTCTAAGGTGGTACAAGACCGAGCCGACAGCACTCACGATGCTTACCAGCACAACAGCCGCCGCCAGGGCGCGCGGCAGGTGCCAGCGCACCATCCGATTGACCACTGGCGTGAGCGCGTAGCTGAGCATCAGGCCCATCAGCAGAGGCACAAAAACCTCGCCGGCCCAATGCAGCACATACAGACTGCCCAGCGTGGCGATCACCACCAGCGCAACACTGCGCACGTTGACCGTTGTGAAAGGCGACGCCGCTGGTTCAACAGCGTCGGGGTTCAACAGCGGAAGCGCCGCGTCGACGCTGGCTGCGGCTGTCAAGACAGCGTCCGCCGTGCTGTCGTTGTCAGCGCGGTTTGGAGGATCGATGGGTAATGGCATAGAACTTCCTGGTCGGACCAGTGTTAGCTAGAACGCCCGCTGCGTGGACCCAGAAAAAACCACAGAAGCAACCCGAGCAGCGGAAGCAGCAGAACCACGAGTATCCAAATAAGTTTCTTTTCGTTGCTGGCAGAGCTTTGGGCAATGTTCAGGATTGCCCAAATGTCGCCTGCCAGCACGAGAAGGCCCAGCAATCCGTTGTATCCGAAGTTCATCTTAGTATTCCCTTCAATTGTCTTTTCGATTGAATAAACTACTGCAATAGGGTGCCTTTACGAGGCAGGCGCTATTACACGTTCCGCAGTCTACTTCGGGTTGGCGGTCACTCGGGAACGGTGCCCCTGCGCATCACTGAACTAGCCCGCGTCGTACCAACAGTGGCTGCACGTCTGCATCGCGACCGCGGAATGTGCGAAATGCCTGTACGGCATCCTTGCTCCCGCCGACTGACAGCACATTGCGGCGAAACCAGTCCCCGTTTTTGCGGGTCAGGCCGCCGTTTTCTTTGAACCACTCTACGGTATCGGCATCCAGAACTTCGCTCCACAAGTAGGCGTAATAGCCCGCTGAATAGCCACCTGCACTGTGCGAAAAATAGGTGGTGCGATAGCGCGGTGGCACAGGTTTGAAATCCACACCAGCACCGTGCAGAGCGGTGGCTTCAAACGCCAGTACATCGCCCGGAACTTGCGCAGGTGTCAGTTGATGCCAGCGCTGGTCTAGCAGGGATGCCGCCAAATATTCGGTCACGGCAAAGCCCTGGTTGAACGTTGCAGTGGCGGTAAGCTTGTCCACCAGCGTCTGCGGCATAGGCGCGCCGGTCTGGTAGTGGTGTGTGTAGTGCTGTAGCACCTCAGGCCAAATCGCCCACATTTCATTCACTTGCGATGGGTATTCAACAAAGTCGCGCGGGACATTGGTGCCCGCAAATCGGGGGTACCGCACTGTGGAGAACATGCCGTGCAGTGCATGGCCAAATTCGTGGAATGCAGTGCGCACTTCGTCCCAAGTCATCAGCGTGGGCTGGCCTTCGGGCGGTTGGGGGATGTTCAGGTGGTTGCCCACCACGGGCAGGGTGCCCATGAGTGTGCTTTGCGACATGTATTCGTTCATCCATGCGCCGCCCTGCTTATTGCTGCGGGCATACATGTCGGCCAAAAACAGGGCTAGTGGCTTTCCGTCCGCGTCAAACACCTCAAACACGCGCACAGTGGGGTGGTAGACCGGTAGATCCTTGCGCTCCTTAAAGCTCAGCCCATAGAGCTTGCTGGCTGCGTAGAAGACGCCGTTGGTCAGCACGCTGTCGAGTTCAAAGTAGGGGCGCACTTGCGCTTCATCAAAACTGTAGCGCGCCTTGCGCAGCTGTTCGGTGTAGAAAGCCCAATCTTGCGGTTCCAGGGCAAATCCACCCTTTTGTTGGTCGATCAGGCCCTGCAGGTCGGCGGCTTCCTTGCGCGCATTGGCTACGCCAGCGGGGGCCAGGTCGGCCAGCAGTTTGTTCACAGCGGCTGGGGTTTTAGCAGTTTCGTCTTCCAGTTGGTAGGCTGCGTGGTTGGCGTAGCCCAGCAGTTGTGCGCGCTCTGCGCGCAGGCGCATCAGGTTCAAAAATACCTTGCGGTTGTCGTACTTGCCGCCTTGGCTGCCGCGGGCTAGCGATGCATCCATGAGCCGCTTGCGTAGCGCTCGGTTGGTGAGGGTCGCCGTGAATGGCTGGCCGCTGGTATTTTGTAAAGCGATCAGGTATTTGCCCTCCAACCCTTTGGCCTTTGCCGCGTTGGCGGCAGCCTGAATGTCATTCTCCGCAAGGCCATCCAGCTCTTCGCGGGTAGCAACCACCACTGCAGAGGCATTGATCTCGTTCAACACGTTTTGGCTGAAGGACGTCTCCAGTCCGGCCAAGCGTTGGTTCAATCCTTTGAGCTTCTTCTGGTTAGCGACCGATAGGCGCGCACCGGCACGCACAAAATCGGTGTGGTAACGCTCCAGCAGTCGCTCCGACTCAGCATCTAGCTTTAACGCATCGCGCTGGTCGTACAGGGTTTTGATGCGTTGAAACAGTTTCGGGTTCAACAGCACCGCGTCGTTGTGCGCAGCCAGTTGGGGCGTGATGCTGCGCTCTAACGCGTCCAATACAGGGTTGGTCAGTGTGCCCTTGAGGTTAAAGAATGTCCGTGATGTACGACCCAATAGTTGGCCAGACCGCTCCATCGCTACTACGGTGTTGTCGAACGAGGGCGACGCCGGGTTGTTGGCAATGCGCGTGATTTCTTCAGCGCGCAGCAACATGCCATCTCTAAAGGCGGGGGCAAAGTCTTCGCTGCGAATCTTGTCGAACGCGGGGTACTCAAATTGCAGCGTACTCGCGGTGTAGAGGGGGTTGATGTGGGCATCGTTGGCTTGGACGCTTGACGTGCCCAGCAACACAACGCAGGATAGTAGGAGAGATGAAATTTTCGTCATGCTGCATTGTCGCAAACCCAAATGGGAGCGTTCGGTGCAGCTCCATCTGTCACAATTGACGTTTACGTAAACGTCAACTCTGGCGCCTCCCCTCGGCGCCATATGGAGCATCGATGCCGGTACTGGAATCTAAACTCAACCCCCGCTCCGCGGACTTCTGTGCCAACGCTGCGGCCATGCGCGCCCTGGTTGCCGATCTGAACGCCCAGATCGATAAAGCGGCGCTTGGTGGTGGTGACGCTGCCCGCGCCAAACACACAGGCCGCGGCAAGCTGTTGCCGCGTGACCGCGTGGGCATGCTGCTGGACCCGGGCACACCTTTTTTGGAGCTCTCGCCCCTGGCCGCGCTGGCGATGTACCCCGACCGCGACGGCACGGACAGCGCACCCTGCGCGGGGGTGATTGTGGGCATCGGCCGGGTGAGTGGTGTGGACTGCATGATTGTGTGCAACGACGCCACCGTGAAGGGCGGAACCTACTACCCGCTTACCGTCAAAAAGCATTTGCGCGCCCAGGAAGTGGCGGCGCAAAACAACTTGCCTTGCATTTACCTGGTGGACAGTGGCGGCGCCAACCTGCCGAACCAGGACGATGTGTTCCCGGACCGCGACCACTTCGGCCGCATCTTTTTTAATCAAGCCAACTTGTCGGCGGCCGGCATTCCACAGATCGCCGTCGTCATGGGTTCCTGCACCGCTGGCGGCGCGTATGTGCCGGCCATGAGCGACGAATCGATCATCGTCAAGGATCAGGGCACGATTTTCCTGGGTGGCCCGCCGCTGGTGAAGGCGGCCACCGGCGAGGTCGTCACGGCCGAAGACCTGGGTGGCGGCGACGTGCATACCCGGCTGTCCGGTGTCTGTGATCACCTGGCGCAGAACGACACGCACGCGCTGGCGCTGGCGCGCACCATCGTC
>JANXSQ010000095.1 GCA_025356595.1 Janthinobacterium sp.
CGGTGGGCGTGGCTTCGGCCCAAATCTGCGGACGAGCGTGAGCTGAAGAAGTTACTTGAGCGTTTCGGCGGAGAGTCTGTACTGATTGTTGACCATAGTTTGGGGGGTGGTGCGAACTTGTTTCGTGAACGACTGGTACAAAAACACGTCGATGCGGGCCGCAGCGTTGCTGTGTGGACGTTTGTACCGTACTTGCTTAAGCACGAATTGCGACTGCATTTTTCGACCGGAGAGCCAGAGTTGCGTCGATCAGTGGGGTGGGCCACCTGGGGGGTGCTTGCGCGCAGTGACCGGTTTACGGATATTGAATTCAACAACTGCGTCGGGTTCCCTCGTCAACAGGATATGGGGGCAGCGCTGACCTCATTCAAAAGTGCATCTGGAGCGAAGTTGCGCTTCTATCTGCACGACTACCACATGGTGTGTCCGTCGCATTTTTTGCTCAATGACGCGGGAAAATTTTGCGGGGTGCCGGATCGTGAACAATGCCGCCGTTGTTTGCCTAAGATTCAGGACAATCTTGCCAATTTGTTTGTAGCCAGAGATATTGATTTGTGGCGGGACAGGTGGGGCAGTGCGCTGGACTCGGCGGATGAGATCGTTCATTTTTCAATGAGTACGCGTAAGCTTTTCTCCAGAGCTTACCCTGGCATTCGCGAAGAGCAATGGCAATTCCGTCCGCACCACGTACCGCAATGGCAAGGGCGTTTCACGTATCCGGCTGGGCGCAATGGCGTCCGGCTTGGGGTGGTCGGGCACATTGGGCGTGCAAAGGGGAGTGAAGTTGTTCTAGAGCTAGCGCGACATGTGAAGCGCCAAGGGGCAGACATTGAAATTGTTGTCATTGGAACGGTGGATGGTGTTTTTGATGATCTAGCGGTGACAGCAACTGGACACTACAAGCACGCGGACCTAGCTCAGTTAATCAATACCAATCAACTGCATATGGCGCTGATGCCTTCGGTTGTGCCAGAAACATTCTCTTACGTCACACACGAGCTGATGCAGCTGGAAGTGCCGATAATCTGCTTTGACTTAGGTGCTCAAGCAGAGGTAGTCGGTCGGTATGCAAAAGGGTGCGTGGTACCATTAAGCTCGTCTGATCAGCTGCTGCTGAGTATTCAGGATTTCAAGCTTGCGCTTGAAAACCAGAGCCTTTCTTAAGGCTTATCGGGCCCCGTATGCCCGAAAAAAGTTTCCCCTGATGAAAAAACTCCATATATTTACGAGCGCTGCGTGCAACTACATTCCTAAAGTTCGCATGCTGTTTAATTCGCTGCGGGAATTCCATCCGGAGGCGGAGTTGCATTTGTTGCTGGCCGACGCCCCGACGGAGCTGCTGGATCTCTCTAAGGAACCGTTTGATACAGTGACTTCTCTTGCTGATATGGAGGTCCCGCATTGGCAGGGCTGGGCTTTTTGTCACAGCATTGTTGAGTTGGCTACCGCCATGAAGCCTTTGTTTTTGCAGCGGCTCTTGGCGCGAGACGACTGCGACAAAGTGTTGTACCTCGACCCGGATATGGTGGTTTTTTCGCGTTTAGACGATATTTTGCAGTCATTGGATGAGGCGAATATCACACTCACTCCACACCAAGTGAGCCCCGAACAGACAATTGATGCGATTATTGACAACGAGTTGTCTAGCCTGAAACATGGGGTCTATAACCTTGGATTTGTAGGTGTAGCCAATAAGGAGGAGGGGCACCGTTTTGCTGCGTGGTGGGCTCATCGGACTTACCATTTTTGTCGGGCGGAAATTCCCAATGGTCTGTTTACGGACCAGCGATGGATAGATTTGGTACCCGCCTTTTTTACAGGGGTTGCCATTCAGCGCTCTTCCCGTCATAACGTAGCGACTTGGAACATCACGACGCGGGACATGACGCGTGATGTAGAGGGCCGGTATCTGATGGATGGCGAGCCTCTGGGTTTTTACCATTTCACGGGGTTTGATAGCGGCGCACATAAAGTGATGGCAGTCAAGAATGCCCCGGGAAATGTGGCTGTGCATGAGCTGGTCAAATGGTATGAAGACAGTACACGCTCGCTTTCTCAAGACCCATTGTCCAACGTGCCTTGGGCGTTTGGCACGTATTCAAACGGTACAAAAATTGGCGGTGTGCACCGCTTCTTATATCGGCAGCGGCAAGATCTGCAAAGAGCGTTCCCGAATCCATTTGATGCTTCGACACCGCACTCTTTGCTGAGCTGGATGACGCGTCAAGGGCCGCTGGAATATCCTGCGTTGTTTGATCCCGCGACTAGTGCGGTGGCGCGCGTCGCTATGGCGGCCAATGTAGGTTTGATTTTTGATCCAGAAGGCACTCAGCCTTCTGGTGTTAGTTTGGGCTACCGTGTTGCGCAAATCATGCAGTCGCCCTCCGAGGCGGTCCGTCTGGTGCGCCGCGGATACGAAGTGCTGCGGACAGAGGGTTTGCCGGGTGTTCGTCGACGTTTGGGTTGAAAGAAAAATATGCATTTGAGTTCGCTGATCAATATGGAGCGTTTCCGGGATAAGTATCTCGGGGAGTACTTGGGCAAGAGACTGGATATCGTTGATCTGGGCAGCACG
>JANXSQ010000007.1 GCA_025356595.1 Janthinobacterium sp.
TGGTACACTTATCCACAGCTGCTACTCAAAAACGCAGCGTCCCGCCCTGGGTCAAATTTGGATCGGCGCGGTGGGTCAATATTGGATCGGCGCCAACACTGTTGGCGCTAAAGTCCACCGTCGCCGCATCTTCGGAACTTACCGCTTGGAGAATAGATGAAAAATCGACTTCAATATTGCGGGCTTGAATTGCCAGCAATTCTCTCCCCGTGTTTTCCTCGTGAACAAAAACGATAGCTTTGGATCCCGTCAATTTTTCAAGGAACTCGATATCTCGCTCGGAATAATGTTTATTTTCTTCTGAATGTCCAGAAGCCAAGTCCCGTAGATGGGCCTCGGAGTACGGAATATCATATCGCCTAGCTAAACGGGAAATTATCGGCAACAGAGAATCGTCGTATTTTCCGATACGCGGCTGCAGAGCGTATTTAATGACATTCCAGTCAAGATAGATATATTCTCTACTCATAATAATCAAAGCCTAGCATTGTCATAAATTGATGGCAAATCTTTACCCCAGTTCGCAGTGAGTAATTCCCCTTTTTCCCAAGCCTCGATATCATATCCAAGTGTAATTAATAATTCGCGCACGTCTTTTCCCATCATAAATTTCCCATAGTTGAGAAACGCCAATTCAGTTTTTGGCTCAGTGTTCAGGTAGACGTAAGAGAATGTTGGTCCAGGGTGCGATACTTTAATGATATTTCGCCGAACAGTAATGCCGTTGTTTTTCGCACTAACAAAATTATCAAATGTAATTAGCTCAATTTCTTCTCGTTGAAGATCTGCATACATTTTCTTCCGGGCATCAGTGTTGTTTTCACTACTACGTCCATAGATCAGTACATATTTCACGTCCCAGCTATTCAACGCCATGCCGGACTTCCCCATCATTGCTTTAAAGCCAGATATTAGTTTAGAATAATTCTCTGGCTCCCGCAGGTCAGCTCGCCATCGCTGTACTTGCTCAAAAGCCTTAACAAAATTGTTCGATTTTTCCGGCTTCATTGGCGTGCCGACCCACATTTTCTTGGCAGGGTCTTCGATCTCAACTAATACGATTGTGTTACTCGTGGATGTAGTTACCAAATAGGAAAAATCAGTAACATTGCCGTTAGGGAGAGGATACTTTGTCAGAACCCAGTTGAACCAGATACCATGATGTTTCACGAAGGGCAGGTGCAGATACTCCGAATGACGGCATAGCGATTGGTGAAACGCCTCTTCTCCGCTTGCGGATTCAAGTGCAGTGGGTAAATCTGGAATACTAGTAATGGTCGACTTTCCATGCCGAAGCATCTCCAGTTCCGTATCGATTAAAAAGCCTTTAGTCATACTATCACCTTACTTTTTCCATTCGAATAGATTGGCATTAAGCATATCACCTTACTGCGCCGCAACGCCACCACTTGATAGTGCGATCATCGACGCGCTTCGGCCCTCACTTGGACCTGAAAAATTGCACCCCAAGTTGGATGTAGCTGGTTGTTTGAATACCTGGCATGGGTGCACCCCAGTTTACTGAAAAGATATCGCCGGAGCAATACTTGAAAATTTACAATGGGAATGAACGTTTTTCGATGAATGAGACAGAGTCAATGCGCTGTCGGAGTGCAATAAGAAATGGTTCTGGCGTTTCTGAATTAGGAAGCGTAACCTCCCTGCCTTTCCCTTGAGCAGAATCTGATCAATATTGTTGCTAAAAAAGCGAGGTTTGATTGCAACTACTTGAACTCCTTGGTAGGGAGTCACATAACTTGCGTTAGGCGACTCTGCACAAGGTCCGATGGCATAATGGGTTGGTGGGATTAGTCGGCATACCCTGTGGAAATAGCCATATCATGTAGTTTTTGCTTTGCAGTTTCTAAGGCCGCTAGCGATTCTCCATCGCTCGGATGCGTTTTTACATACTCATCAAGGAACCTGACTTCGGTCTGCTTCAACGCGACGACAAGGTTAGTATGGGTGTTATTTACTGCCAATGCGTGCATTTCCCAGTTTCGATTAAAGAATGGATTCTTAAAATACGGCACGCTATCGAAAGCGGCCACGTCGTACCCCAACGACTTTAGATGTCGTCGAATTTCCTCGTTTAGCGTCGTATCTGATTCGGCGAAATGACTAAGTATTTCTAAAATACGATCTATTACAGCACCGATTTCCGCAAATTGCCTGGTCGCCGGTATCCCAACGTTGATCTTTACCGCAAAGTCTGGTGAAACATGTTTTTCATCGTTTGCAACCTCAATTTCATTCCAATAGGCTTGCATTTCTTCTTCGAGTCTATGCAAGAACGCCTCGTTGATCTTGAATGGCTTCTCACCACGTATAGATTCATGTCGATTTTTAATGGCGTATAACGCATTAGCGTCATAAGTAGTGACATCGTCCGTCTCCTTGTGATGGCGGTAGCAGAGCAGAAGCAAGTTTTCGAATGATCGACGTTGCTCATCGGTTGAGTTAGGATTAAACCGCTGTCCACCTCGGTTTGCCGCTTCGATGTGACAAACTTGGCTGACAAATATGTTGCGAGATGTGACCAACTCATGTGTGCAGCCTGGGAATGCGCAAACATTTCCGGACTTTGCGAATAGTGCTATGAGCGTTTCTCGTGTCGGTGCGATGCGTGCCATTGGTTAAGGTCCTCATAGTGCATGTTCAGCGGCACCACTACGGAGACACTGATTAATTCGATTTATCAGCCAAAATTTGTACGTAAGTTTTTGATTCGTAAGGAGAAAAATTTTCAGAAATTGAATTAATCAGCGCTTCCTTAACTGTCCGATTCTGGCCGAAGGCGGCCGGTGGCCATGAGGATAGCATCTTGCTCATCTAAAAAACACGAAAAATATCATACCGTTTGAAGTACGTTTTACCTAAGTCCTGCTTATGAGAGGGGGCAATGACATTCGCTGTGCGCTTGGATGGCCTTCTGTACGACATTCGGGACGTCACAGGTGAGGACGATATGCCGAAGCTTTATTACGGCACGATTCGCAGCAGTTCATTTGCCATGGGGCAAAAACGTGACCATAACATGCGGATGACCCGACTCCGTTGCAATGCGGCAGTTCAGGATTTTACGCTCAAGACAACCGAAGGCATATCGAGGGACCGGGGACTGACGGATGATTTTTCCGGGAGGATTGTCCTTGTATTCGGTAAGGTCACCGTCAGTGGGATGGGCTTATCCATACAGAACATCGGATGGGGAGAGTTCGATCTGCTACCCGTAAAATACGAGGTTCATT
The DNA here is from genome assembly GCA_025356595.1 of Janthinobacterium sp. GTDB lineage: Bacteria > Pseudomonadota > Gammaproteobacteria > Burkholderiales > Burkholderiaceae_D > Janthinobacterium. The sequence continues at coordinate 3,252 of JANXSQ010000007.1, forward strand.
TGCGTCCCTGACACAATCTTCAAAACATTCTGCAATGGTGCGTTTGCGGATTTCAGTATGCACGCTGTCCTTGAAGGCAGACTGTCTGACCGATTGGCGAAAGTCCGCTTTGGGGCGGAACCGGCCGTCCAGGAAAAGAATTTTTTGCATGGAAGATGCCATTCCATTTTCAACCTCTGTTGCAGTGAACTCTGATTCGAGGTCGTTGCCGATCGCAATTAATTCTGGTCGAAAAAGCCGCTGAATGCAGGTCGGACAGTTTTTGGATGCAAACTACCACATCTAGACGGCGTCTTCCGGGGCGGCGGCGCGCCTGCCGCCCGGCGCCGTCCATTTCCCGTTTCCTTGCCTGGGTGATACAATTTTCACGCAAACAACCCAAGGAGATGCGCGTGACCGATCAAGCCAACGACCAGCAGAACAATTCTGCCGACCTTCCCAGCAATCCGGCGCGGCGCCGCATCTTCCAGGCAGCCACCGCCGTCGGCCTGGTCGGCGCGCTGCCGCTGGCCGTCGAGGCCAAGCCGAAAATGGTCAAGGGTTCGCTGGACGCCAAGCTGAAGGCCAGCATCAAGCACGTCGTCGTGATCTATCTGGAAAACCGCAGCTTCAACAATCTGTTCGCCAATTTCCCCGGCACCAGCGCGCCGCTGTCGGCCGTTCCCGCCGCGCTGGCGGCGCAGAAGGACCGCGACGGCTCGACCCTGGCGACGCTGCCGAAGGTCTGGGGCGGCATGGTGCCGACGCCGCAAAACATCGGCGGCAAGCAGTATGAAATCAAGGAAGACCAACTCAAGGATCTGCCCAACGCGCCCTTCAAGCTGACCGGCACCGACGGCCTGCCCTTGCCCGAGGCGGTCATCACGCGCGACCTGTGGCATCTGTTCTACCAGAACCAGATGCAGATCAACGGCGGCAAGAACGACGGCTTCGTCGCCTGGGCCAACACCGGCGGCATGGTGATGGGCTATTACGGCGAGAGCAGCAAGAACCTCGGCCTGTGGCAGATCGCCCAGCAGTACACCCTGTGCGACAATTTCTTCATGGCGGCCTTCGGCGGCTCCTACCTGAACCACCAGTTCCTCATTTCCGGACGCACGCCGGAATACTTCAACGCCGCCGAGACGCCGGCCAAGAAGAAGATCGCCGCGCTGGCCGACGGTCCCACCGGCACGCGCCTGGCGGTGGCCGCCGACGGCCCCGCCTCCGCCATGGACGGCAAGCCGAAGTTCGTCAACGACGGCGCCATCACGCCGGACGGCTACGCGGTGAATACCATGGCGCCGCCCTTCCAGCCCAGTTATGTGCGCCCGGCCGCCGGCGGCGATCCGCTGCTGGCCGACCCGCAGGATCCGAGCACGCTGCCGCCGCAAACCTTCCAGACCATCGGCGACCTGTTGTCGGAAAAATCGGTCAGCTGGGCCTGGTATGGCGGCGCCTGGCAGGCGGCCCTGGACGCGCGGGGCGGCGGCGAGAAGCCGAACTTCCAGTTCCACCACCAGCCGCTGAACTACTTCCAGCAGTTCGCGCCGGGCACGCGCGCGCGCGCCGAGCATTTGCGCGACGGCGGCCTGGGCGACAGCCCGATCTCCAACAAATTCCTCGCCGACGTCGTCGCCGGCAAGCTGCCCGCCGTCACCTTCTACAAGCCGCAGGGCAATCTGAACCTGCACGCCGGCTACTCCGACGTCGAATCCGGCGACCAGCACGTCGCCAACGTCATCGAGCACTTGAAGAAGTCGCCGCAGTGGAAGGACATGATCGTCGTCATCACCTTCGATGAAAACGGCGGCTGGTGGGACCACGTCGCGCCGCCCAAGGGCGACCGCTGGGGGCCGGGCTCGCGCATTCCCGCCATCGTCGTCTCGCCGTACGCGAAGAAGGGCGTGGTCGACCACAGCTTCTACGACACCACCTCGATCCTGCGCCTGATCACCCGCCTGCACGACCTGCCGCTGCTGCAGGGCCTGGCCGTGCGCAACGCCGCCTTCGCCGCCCGCGGCGCGCTGCCGCCGGGCGACCTGACCGGCACCCTGAGCTTCCGCTGAGGCGCGGCGCCGGGCGCGTCCCGGCGCCATCCCTGAAGCCGGGGCGCGCGCCGGCGCGGCCGGCCCGGCAAAGCAGGTCCCACGGCGAAAACGGAGTGTGCTACACTGCGTGCCGCACTTCGGCTGCGCGCGGACCATTCTTTTTCCGCCGCCGTCGACAGTTTCCAGTGTGTCGGGCGGCGCGGTACGGCTTCCCGCCCCCGGCACCGAACACCTATCGAGCCCGACTCCCGCAGCCGGGCTTTTGTTTTCTGCGGCGCGTTTTAAGCGCCGCCGTTATTTAAGCGGCCAGAGGGCTTGGCCGCTCCATTGTCAGCGTCGCCTGCGGCGGCGCGCGGTGGCACGAGGTTCCGAAATGAGAGATAAAAAAGACAACGCGACATTCGACCTGCCCGGCTTCGGCCCGGCGCCGGCCGCGCTGCTGGCGCCCGCCGAGGCGGCCGAGGCGAAGCGCCCGGCGCGCATCAAGAAGGCCAGCGTCAAGCAGGTGCAGCTCGAACTGCTCGATCCGACCGACGCCTCCGGCCTGCCGGTGTGGCGGCGCGACGAGAACACCGATCTGACCGGCTTGCCGAACTGGGCCCCGGCCTGATCCGCCACACCCGCAGCGCCGCGCCGGCCGCGCCGGCGCCCCATCCGCACAGCGGGCCCGCCGCCTGTTAGACTGTGGGGGGCGCCCCCCCCCCCC
>JANXSQ010000196.1 GCA_025356595.1 Janthinobacterium sp.
TCAAAGTTGGGGCAAAACGTCGCATCCGAAAAAGGTTTGCTTTGAATAAAATCCGAAGCCACCAAAGGAATCGCTCTTGGACAATGATGAAGTACCAAAACACAAAGGAGCTGATTTCAGATTTGGTCGACTAAGTTAAGTGGCACGAATAATAGATCGCGTGCGTTATTTGATAAGACAAAGAAACAATCGCGGCAGAAGCAATGCGGGTATCCCATGAACCGACGGAGTCAAACCTGGCAGATTTGTTCAGTAAATTATCGTCCAACACTAGACAACGCATGCTGAGAAGTTACATCCTACCACTAAGCTAAGTAAAGCTTCCCGCCGGAATATTGACATTAAAGGGAGCTGAAAAAGTTCAAGGGGCGGCAATTTGGGCATTATTGACGGCAATGGGTTTTACTCCGGGCATGCCGCGCGCAGTGGTTTTCGGACCGATAGAGAATGGAGGGCTTGGGTTACGACACTTATTTGCCGAACAGGGGACGCTAAAAACAATGGTGGTCATACAGCAAATCAGGACAAACAGACCGCTGGGAAAAATGCTCCAAATTCAATTGCGCTGGGCCCAACGGGTAGCGGGGATGTCCAGACCCATACTGGAGGAGACCATAACTCCATTACCGCAGTTAAAAGAGGAAAAGTGGCTGGGGACATTGCGAGAGTTTCTGACATTGTCAGAATTGGGTATACGGGTGCAGGGAGTGCCATGCCCAATGATGCGACGAAAAAGCGACCGGGTCCTTATGGACGTCGCATGCAGCAGCAACAGATCTGATGAAGAAAGTCGCAAGATAAATAGATGCAGACTGTTCCTCCGAGTGGAGTGCCTATCTGATCTGTGCAATGCTGTGGCAATTGTTTACACCAGCACGCAATTGAATGCATGCAAGAGGCACAAATCGTTACAACGGAAGCGTGGCCCCGACAACTACGCCCAGGTAAACAGCACCGCAATGTCTGGAGATCGTTTTCAGCTAACTTCTGTTGCGACAACTAAAACCGCTTACAACACGAGCTGGGCGAGTGGACTGGACATCCAGCAAGGCAACAATGGGGAGCAGTTTACGATCCGGATTGGGAATCAGTGGCTACACGGCAAGCGGATGGAAGCTGGCTCATGCGATCGGTAGACAGTATCACTCGCAGAGGCTGGGTACTTAGTGAAAGTAGCAGATCACCACGAATGGACGCCACAACCATTGATTGGGATACTTGCGTGCCAGTCGATATGTCGACACGAGCAGACGGAACCATCATTGTATCAGCACCAAGACGCCACCTTTATCGCCAGACGCGACCAGTCAAGGAACCGCAAACTTGGGAGCAGTACCTCGATAGTCTCCCCGACTGGGAAAAAACACTAATGCAGAAGACCCACGAACCGGTCTCAACGAGGGGATTAGCAGAGGAGCTCAGAGATGCGTCAAGTCATATTATGATTGTAAGCGATGGAGGAGCAAAAGACGATAAAGGCTACTTCGGATGGATTATCGGAACTAAACACGAAGTCCTCTGGGAAGGGCAGGGCCCGGCGCGAGGCAATCCAATGACCGCTCAACGAGCAGAAGCGTATGGTAAATTGTCATGGATTTGTTTTCTCAAACACTACGTTGCATTTCTGGACATACAGGTCAGATGTGAGGTAAGCAGTTTCTGCGACAATATGGGCGTAATACAGCAAACACCGTTCTCGACAAGCAACACCGCGAGGGAGGCAATACTACCGGACTACGATATCCTAAAGGAAATAAAGACACAGCAAGAAAATCTCCGCAAACTGATACCACGACTACACCAAGGAAATCACGTCAAAGGACATCAAGACAAGCATAAAAATTTCGTCGAGCTACCACGCCCCGCCCAACTCAATATCCTAGCAGACAACCAAGCAACTTCAGAACTTGCAATCCATGCGGGACCGATGCCATCTCTAGAGTTTCCGTCGTGCTCCGCCTACCTATTAAACGCAGGACAACTCAGATCTAGTCAAGAAGTCACCTTGCTGAGATGGAAATGGAGCGACTTCTAAATCCAAGAGTACTACCAAAAGCGCCTACAATTATCAAGAGCTGCGCTACAAAGGATAAACTGGGAAGCATACAGATGCTCACAGCGCCACTTGAAGTACGAAGAACAAACGTTCGCCACGAAGGCACTCACAAGATGGCTCCCGACGGGACATAGAGTTGCAAAATACGGCGGTGCATTCACTAAATGCCATAAATGCGGGGAAGAAGAAACTGTGGATCACCTTTTCCAGTGTTCTGGACGAAGTCAGTGGAAAACCGAGTTGTTAGACCGACTGACGACATTTCTCAGCGAAATCGATACCGACCCACACATCAGCAGAGCTATTCGATCAGGTATCACACAATGGCTGAACCACACGGAAGCGACACAACGGGAACCTATTGGATCTTGCCAACTGATAAAAAAGTCAGGGAATATTAGGATGTCATCTAGTATTTTGCGGGCTGTTC
>JANXSQ010000229.1 GCA_025356595.1 Janthinobacterium sp.
GATGCACTTGGGTTGGTTTCGCTGTTAGATACTCAGCAGCGCTTCCAGTTTGTTAAATGAACCGCCGTATGCGGAACCGCACGTACGGTGGTGTGAGAGGGCGACGGGGGTAACTCCGTTCCCTACTCGATGCCCCGCGCCCTTGCCCTCAGCGGGCCAGGCCGAAGGGATCGTCGATGCTGTGCGCCGGTTCGGTGAACCATTGCGCGCCCTGTTCCGTCATGTAGAAGTGGTCTTCGTGGCGGATGCCGAATTCGCCCGGGATGCAGATCATCGGCTCGTTCGAGAAGCACATGCCCACTTCCAGCGGCGTGCTGTCGCCGCCCACCAGATAGGGCCATTCGTGGATGTCCATGCCGATGCCGTGGCCGGTGCGGTGCGGCAGGCCGGGCAGGGCGTAGCCGGGGCCGTAGCCGTCGGCCTCCAGCGCGCGGCGCGCGGCGCGGTCGACCTCCTCGCAGGGCACGCCCAGCCGGGCCGCCTCGAAGGCCGCCCCTTGCGCCGCCTTTTCGCTGTTCCAGACGGCGCGCTGGCGCGCGCTGGCCGCGCCGAAGACGTAGCTGCGCGTGATGTCGGAGATGTAGTTGAACATCTGGCAGCCGGTGTCGATCAGCACCACGTCGCCGCGCTTGAGCGTCTGCGCGTAGTTGACGCCGTGCGGGTAGGCGCTGGCCTCGCCGAACAGAACGATGCAGAAGTAGGAGCGCGGCGCGCCCACCTTGCGGTGCGCGCGCTGGATGAATTCCTCCACCTCGACGCTGCTGACGCCCTCGTGGAGCATGCTGGCGGTGGCGACGTGGACGGCCAGCGTCATGTCCTTGACGCGCTGCATGAGGGCGATTTCGGCCGCCGATTTCCTGCTGCGGCAGTGCGCCGTGACGCTTTGCGCATTCTCCAGCGCGTAGCCGGCGGCGCAGGCGCGGATGCCGTCGGCGATGAAGAAAGCGGCGCTTTCGCAGATGCCGACGCGCGGCGGACGGGCCGCGTCCGGCGCCACGCCCATGCGCACCAGCGCGTCGATGAACAGCTGGTAGGGGCTTTCGTGCTCCTGCCAGCAGTTGACCCGGCCTTCCACCAGCATGAAGCCCTGCAGCGTGCTTTCCTCGAAGGCCGGGGCGATGTACTCGAGCGCGCCGCTGGCCGGCAGGATCGCGCCCACCATGCGCTCGCTGGCGTACCACTTGGTGCCGGTGAAGTAGCAAAGGTTGGTGCCGGCGTTCAGGTAGATGGCGGCGATGCCCAGCGCGCGCATGCGTTCCTGCGCCTTGGCGATGCGCCGCAGGTGTTCGTCCTTGCCGATGGCGACCATGCCGGCCGTCATGTCAGACAGGGTGGCCAGTGCTTCTTCGCTGCTTTTTCCGCCTATGCCTATGTTCATGCCGCTCTCCAGATAAATGTTGGCCGCGATGATAGCAGCTTGCCGCGCCGGGGTCTTCAGGGTTTGGCGGCGCCGTCCCTGGGCGCCGTGAACAGCTCGGGCGGGTAGGTGAAGGTCCAGTCGGCGTAGCGCTGTTTCAGGCGCAGGCCGGCGTCGTCGTCGTCGAAGTTGTCCTGCTTGATCGGTTTCTGCTGCGACAGCGAGTGCACGCCGACGATGCGCCCGCCGAGCAGCACCAGGCCCCATTCGCTCTTGCCGCTGGTCGGGTCGGCGTAGGGCCGGCGCAGGTGGCGCACCGGGTTCGGGAAGCGCGGGTCCTTCAGCAGGTGTTCCAGGGCGGGCGGGTACTGGTGCTGGCCGTTGGCGCCGTTGGCCTCGTAGTAGCGGGCGATGGCCTGGCGGTACTCGTGGCCGATAAAGAGCAACTGGCGTTCCTTCTCGCGGCGCGCCGCCGTGGCGTACAGTTCGCCGCCTATGGCCAGCGCGGCGCCCATCAGGGCGACCAGCATCAGGGTCCACAGGTAGGCGAAACCGGCGCCGCGCCGCATCGTCATCGTCATCGTCATCATCGTCGCCCTAGAGCTGCTCGAAGGGCGTGCCGTCGCGGGTCTTGCCCTTGGCGCCGCTGCGGATGTCGGCCACGCCCGGCTTGTCGGCGTCGGGCGAGGTGATGAGCTGCCAGGTGCCGGCCGATTCCGTCAGCGGGTCGAGCGGTACGGCGCGGAAGTAGTGCTGCGTCACCAGGTCGGCCAGCGCCGCCGGGTATTCGCCCTTGTCGGCGTAGAACTTGTCGATGCCGATGCGCAGCACCTTGAGGTTTTCGCGCAGCGCGATCTCCTTCGATTTTTCGACCGAGCCGAAGTAGCGCGGCAGGGCGATCGTCAGCAGCAGGGAGATGATGGCCAGCACCACCAGCAGTTCGATCAGGGTGAAGCCGGCGCCGCGTCTGTTTTTCATGTGGCTCACCATTGCTCCAGGGGCACGCCGTTCAGGCCCACCAGTTTGACGCGCGAGGCGACGTCGAAGACGTCCTCGCCTTCGCTCGGGTTGTCGGGCGGCGAGGCGTAGGCGCGCTTGGCCCAGGTGTCGGCGGCGCTGCCGCCGCCGGCCGCCTGGAAGGGGTCGCGCGGCAGCTTGCGCAGGAAGTAGATGTTCTGCTTGCGCGCGCTGCGCTGGTCGGGCACGCCCTCGACCAGTTCGGCAAGCTTCTTCGGGTAGCCGGAGGCGCCGATGCCGAGTTTGATGCGGCCGTTGTCGGCGGCGCGCTTGTAGGCGTCCAGCGCTTCGCGGATCTGTATCAGGGCCGCGCGCAGCTCGCGCTCGCGTTCGCGCTGCAGCGCCACCTGGGCCAGCGGCACCGCCACCAGCGCCAGCGTGGCCATGATCGCCAGCGTGATCATCAGTTCGATGAAGGTGAAGCCGCGCTGGCGTTTCACTGGCCGCCCTTTTTCAGCGCCTGGGGCGCGGCGCCGAAGGCGGGCGCCGGCTTGTCTGGCGGTGCTTTGTCTGGCGGTGCTTTGTCGGGCGGCGCGGCGATGGCGGGCGGCGGCGCGGCGTCGTCGCCGCCCGTCATCGCCGAGCCGGGGCGCAAG
>JANXSQ010000250.1 GCA_025356595.1 Janthinobacterium sp.
GATGAAGCATCTGCGTGAAAGACTGGTTAGCCTTCTGAATGACGAACGGCCCGATCGAAAATTCGACCGGGCCGTTAAGGCAAAACCACAGCGCTATGCCACTCGCGTTCTACGAAAACCTGCTTAAGTGAACGACATTACCGCACGTGGCGGGCTTTCACAGCGGTAATACCGGCCGCGTTTAGCCGACGTTTTTGGCCGACTTGCGGCGCCGCGCCGTGAAGCCCAGCAGGCCCAGGCCGGCCAGCAGCATGGCATAGGTTTCCGGTTCCGGCACGGCGGCGATCAGGCCGTCGGTCGAGGCGAAGGTGGTGAAGTTGCCGCCGCCGATTTTGAATTGCGCTTGTTGCCCGCCGTCGCAGCAACCTTCCAGGCCATACAGGTTCAGCGTGTGGTTGCCGGCCGACAGGGTCGCGTTAGCGCCGAGGAACTGGCTGCTGTTGCCGTAGCTGCCGCCCCACCACATATCGGTGGTTCTGAAGTCCACGGCGACGCCGTCGAGGAACATCGCACCGCCATTGCCGAAGTCCACGCCGGAACGGAAGCTCCAGGCGCCGGCATCGGCCGCGCTGACGCCGAAATTGACGGTCGACTTGAAGGCGAAGTTGGTATAGCTGCCGCCCAAGGTGCCGTGGTTCGAGATATTGTCGTAGATCGCCACCACGGTGCTATTGGTCACGGCCGCGTCGACCACCAGCTTGTAGGCGCCGGCCGAAGCTTGCGAACCGGCGTAGGAGGTGCCCGCCGCGATGCTGGTGGTGCTGGCTTGCGCTTGGGAGAACAGGGCGCCGGCGAGGACGGTCAGGGCGATTTTCAGTGTGTTTTTCATTGTGGCTCCAGAGAGAAAATAAGTGGGATGTGCCGAAATGAAATGCACGCTGTGTTTAGGCGTGGCGACGGCGCAGCGAATAATTGTCAGTCGTGAGCGGCTGAAAGTCCGGCGGATCACTACGGTGAAGCAATTTTACCGCATTTTTCCACGCTGGAAATAGTTTTTCTTTTGATCATTATAGATTTCTTTGTGGCAACGCAAATGTCACGAAAAAATCCGCCGCTCATCGCCTGCGGGGATTTCCAAAGTGGCAGCGCGTCGTCCGCGCGCCATAGGGGCCGGCCTCACGCGGGCGGCGCCCAGGCCGGGCCCTTCAGTTCGATCGTATTGCCCTCCGGATCGGACAGATACAGGGACGGCCCTTCACCTTCGGCGCCATAGCGCGAGGCGGGCGCCTCGCCGGCCACGCCGGCGGCGGCCAGATGGGCGCGGATCGCCGCCGCGTCGAAGGGTTCGACGCGGAAACAGACATGGTCGAGGTTGCGCCCCTCGGCGCCCGGAGCGGCGCCGCCCGCGCGGCCCAGCGGACCGTCGACCGGCACCAGATCCACCAGGCTGGCGCCGGCGCGCAATTGCAGCAGACCCAGGTCGTCGCGGCGCCGCTCGACGCTGCAACCCAGCACCTGGCAGTAGAAACGCTCCATAACCGCCAGATCGCGCACGCGCAACACAATATGATCGATTTCACGAATGTGTATCATCCTTGCCCCCTTCTTTTCTCTTGCCCTGCACCGCAGATAGGAGCGGCATGGCAAAATACAAGCACGCTTAAGTCCGGCTAACGAGGCCAAGAGGGAGACAGGATTATGGTAGATCTGAACGAACTGCGCTATTTGGCCCTGTCCTTCCCCGACACCTCCGAAGAGGAGCACCACGACCGCCCCTCGTTCCGGGTGGCCGGGAAAATCTTCGCCACCCTGCCCGACGACGAGCACATCAATGTACTGCTGGACGCCGAGGCGGCCCATATCGCCACCATCGTCACGCCCGACGGTTGCGCCGCGCTGTGGTGGGGCGAGCGCCTGGCCGGCATCACGGTGACACTGGCCACGGCCGAACTGGACATGCTGGCGGCCGTGCTGACGGCGGCCTGGCGGCGCAAGGCGCCGGGCGAACTCGCCAAGACGATAGACCAGGCGGCCCAGTGAGCGGCCGCGGCCCTCAGGCGGGCCAGCCGCGCAGCAACATCGCCACCAACTGGTGCAGTTGTTCGCGCGACACGCCGGCGGCGGCCTGCACCGCCATGCCCTGCGACAGCGTCATCACGTAACGGGCCAGTTGCTCCGGGCAGGCGTCGGCCGGCACATCGCCCTCCTCCTTGGCGCGCGCCAGTCGGTCGCGCAACTTGATTTCGTTGCGCAGGCGGCGCGCCGCCAGCTCGTCGCGGATCGGCAGCGCGTCGTCGCTGCAGGCCAGCGCCGCGTTCACGCCCATGCAGCCGTGCGGCGCGCCCGGTTCGGTCTGCGCGTCGATGTACTGGATCAGCAGGCGCTCGACGACGGCGCGCGCCGTCGGCAGCGCCAGCGCCGCGTCGAAGAACTGCATGCGCGTGTCGCTGTAGCGCTCCAGCGCCTTGTGGAACAGCGCCTCCTTGTTGCCGAACACCGCGTACAAGCTGGGCCGGTTCATGCCCATCGCCTTCGTCAGCTCGGGCAGGGAACTGCCCTCATAGCCTTTTTCCCAGAAAACCTTCATCGCGCAGTCGAGCGCCTGCTCGGCGTCGAACGTGCGCGGCCGGCCCGCCTTGGCCTTTGTTTGGAGTGGTTTCATACCGATCGGTAAAAAATTGATTGACAAGAGGATGGGTCTGCGTCGATTATATACCGATCAGTAAAAAATACAATGCGCCGGCGCCCGCGACAAGGCGATCGGCCGTGAGACAAGTGCACGGCGGCCCGTCCGGCGCGATCCTACCCCTTTCCTACCAGGAGTCTTACATGCTACCGAATTCCCCCTCGGCGCCGGCGTCCGCCGCCGCGCCGGAAAAATCGCCCCTGGCGCCGTGGCTGGCCGTGCTGTCGGTCGGCATCGGCGCCTTCGCGCTGGTCACCTCCGAGTTCCTGCCCGTCGGCCTGCTGCCGGCCATGGCGGCCGACCTCGGCATCAGCAAGGGCCAGGCCGGCCTGATGATCACCACCCCCGGCGTCATCGCCGCCTTCGCCGCCGTCTTCGTCACGGTCGGCTCGGGCCGCCTGGACCGGCGCTTCGTGCTGATGGCGCTGACGGCCCTGCTGGTGCTGTCGAACCTGATCGTCGCGCTGGCGCCCTCCTTCGCCTGGATCCTGCTGGGACGCGCCCTGCTCGGCATCGGCGTGGGCGGTTTCTGGGCCATCGGCACGGCGCTCGGGCCGCGCCTGGTGGCGCCGCAGCACGCCGCCAAGGCCATGTCCATCATCTTCGCCGGCGTCTCGCTGGGCACCGTGGCCGGCGTGCCGGCCGGCGCCCTGATCGGCGAGCTGGTCGGCTGGCGCGTCGCCTTCGGCGGCGCCAGCGCGATCGCCGTGCTGGTCCTGCTGGCGCAAGCCATGCTCCTGCCGCCGATGGCGCCGACGCAGGCCATCCGCCTGCGCCAGTTGCCGGCCCTGCTGGGCATACCCAAGGCGCGCCTGGGCCTGATCGCCACCGCCCTGCTGTTCGTCGGCCAGTTCGCCGCCTACACCTACATCACGCCCTTCCTGACGCAGGTCAGCAACATGAGCGCGACCACGGTCAGCGCGCTGCTGCTGGCCTACGGCGTGACCGGCTTCATCGGCAACATCCTCGGCGGCTGGGCGGTCGGCAGGAGCGAACGCGGCACGCTCATCGCCACCGCCCTCGTGCTGGGACTGGCGACGCTGGCCTTGCCCGTCTTCGGCGCCGATCCGCTCGCCGCCACCCTCCTCGTCGGCGTCTGGGGCCTGGCCTTCGGCGCGATGCCGATCTCCGTGCAGACCTGGATGTACAAGGCCGCGCCGGAGCTGATGGAGGGCAGCAGCGCGCTGTTCGTCGCCACCGCCCAAGTGGCGCTGGCCAGTGGCGCCTTGTTCGGCGGCATCGCCGTCGACCGGCTCGGCGTCAGCAGCGCGATGCTGCTGGGCGGCGCCTTCGCCGTCGGCTGCGCCGCCGTCATCTGGAAGTTCGGCCATGAGCGCGCCGTGGCGCGCCGGGCGGGCGGCGCGGCCTGGGAGGCCTGAGCGGCATTCGGGGGCCGGCGGCCCGCCGCCCTCAGCGCGCCAGCAAGAGGCGCATTATCGTCTCGATCTGCGCTTCGCCGAAGGCGCCCCGGCCCGGCTCGCGCGTCAGCAACTCGCCCATCGCCCAGGCGTACAGCACCTGCGCCCGGGTGCGCGCCTCGGCGGCCTCGAAACCGAGCGCTTCGACCAGGCCGGCGACGAAGCGCACGCGCCGCTCATGCACCCGGCGCAGCACGCCGGCCAGTTCGGCGTGCTGCCCGCCCAGTTTGTTGATGGCCTCGTACAACCGCGTGTCCAGGGCGCCGGTCTGGCGCAACAAGAAGCGCAGTTGCGGCGCCGCGCCGCCATCGATGCGCTCGACGGCGGCGATCACCTGATCCGTCGCGCGCGCCTCCCAGCGCTCCATCACCGCCAGCATGAACGCGCCCGCGCTCTCGAAATGCCAGTAGAAGCTGCCGCGCGTCACGCCCATGCGCTTGCACAGGGGATCGGCCTTCAGGGCCTGCGGGCCCTCGTCGCGCAGCACGCCCAGGCCGAAATCGAGCCAATCCTCGCGCGACAATCGATTCTTCCGGCCCGGGTCTTCGGCATTCATTCCAGCTCCAATCAAAAAGGGATGCGCGCGGCGGCGCGCCGCGCATCATAGCAGGCGGATATTGCAAGCCCGCCAACGCTAAGATATAGTAAACCATACACGCTGTATTGTTCATTCGGAGGCAAGATGAAACAGCAGGCCCGAAAATGCCCGGTTCCCGCCGACGCCAAGGTGTTCGCCAGCTTGCCGGGCCACCACTACGCCGACGCCTTCCAGCTCGTGCTGCCGGCCGCCGACCGGCGCGGCATGGAGCAGTTGCTGGCCGCGCGCGGCAGCGGCCACCCGGAACGCTGGCTGGCGCGCCTGCGCGACAGCCTCGTCGCGCCCTTCGGCCTGAAGCCCATCGGCAAGCCGGCGATGGCGGCGTTTGACCGCCACCACCCTGGTCCGGGTGCACAACGCCTTGGGCTGGGTCTACCCGGCCGCGATCCTGCCCTTTCATTTCCTCATCGTGCGGCGCCAGCTCGAACGCATCGCAGCGCGGCATTTTGCGACGTTCCGGGACGAACCGGGCTGAGAGCGCCGGACGCCGGGAATTCCATCGGAATGCACAGCGCCAAGCGCATTTGAAAGGGAGTATTTCATGCAATACCTCGCACTCTGGATCGTCATCGGCGGACTGGGCATGGTCGCCGTGTTTCACCTGTACTGGGCGACCGGCGGACGGCGCGGCGCCGACCTGGTCATTCCGCGCCGCCCGGCCCCCTTGGGCGGCGCGCCGCTGTTCCATCCCTCGCCGCTGGGGACGCTGGTGGTCGCCCTGTTTCTCGCCGGCGTGGCCGTGTTGGCGGCCGTGGTCTACAACGGCGCCGATATCACCCTGTCGTGGCGCTGGAACCGCGTCCTGCTGGCCGTCTGCGGCGCCGTCTTCGTGCTGCGCGCCATCGGCGAATTCCGCTACCTGGGATTCTTCAAGCGCGTCAAGGATTCGCCCTTCGCGTTCTGGGACACGCGCCTGTTCTCGCCCTTCATCCTGCTGATCGGGCTGGCCTGCATGGCCATCGCCGCGCGGGCCTGAGGCGGCGCGCCCTCAGATGCGTCCGCGCTTGAACGCGCCGAGGAAGGCCTTCGCCTCCTTGACCGACAGCAGCACATCGGCGTCGCCGTGATAGGCGTACAGGAAGGGCGTGCCGCCCAGGCGGTCGGTGAGTTTGGCGAACAGCAGGAATTTGCTGCCCAGCGGGTACAGCGCGGTGTCGCTCAGACGGCGCGAGCATTGCACCGACAACTCGGGCGAAAACGCCTGGCCGGGCACCGGGCGGATCTGCACCGCAGCGCCCACCCTGCGCGACTCCACGGCGACCTGCCGGTAGGCGTATGTATCACGGACCATCAAAACCTCACTATGCGGACAACGGCGCGCGCGCCGGACGCCGCCATCTTAAGCCAAAAAAGCCCGCGCCGGCGCGACGCCGGACCAGCGCCCTTATGCGCGCATCAGCAGGGCCACCGCCTCGGCGGCGATGCCCTCTTCCCGGCCCAGATAGCCGAGCTTCTCGTTGGTCTTCGCCTTGATGTTGACCTGGCCGGGCGCCAGGCCCAGGTCGGCGGCGACGTTGCCGACCATGGCGGCGATATGCGGCGCCATCTTCGGCCGCTGGGCGATGATGGTGGCGTCGATGTTGCCGATGCTGTAGCCGGTGGCGGCGACGCGCTTGCCCGCTTCGCGCAGCAGCGTGCGCGAGTCGGCGCCCTTGAACTGCGCGTCGGTGTCGGGAAAGTGCCTGCCGATGTCGCCCAGCGCGGCGGCGCCGAACAGGGCGTCGATGATGGCGTGCAGCAGCACGTCGGCGTCGGAGTGTCCCAGCAGGCCGAGGTGGTGCGGAATCTTGACGCCGCCGATGATCAGGTCGCGGCCGGCGACCAGCGCGTGGCAGTCGTAACCCTGGCCGATGCGGAACGGAAGTGCTGGAGTGGTGCTCATGGTGCCTTGTCGGTAAGGGGATTACTGGCCGTGGGCCAGGTACATTTCGGCGATGCGGATGTCCGCCGGCAGCGTCACTTTCAAATTGCGCGGGTGCCCTTCGATCAGCTTCGGCGCCAGGCCCAGCGCTTCGACGGCGCTGGCGTCGTCGGTGATGGCGTTGGCGTCCGGCGCCGCGCCCAGGGCCTCGCACAACAGGCGGTAGCGGAACATCTGCGGCGTCTGCGCCAGCCACAGGCCGGCCCGCGCCAGCGTCGCCACGCCGTCCGGCCCGGCGCGCTTGACCGTGTCCACCACCGGCAGCGCCAGCAGGCCGCCGACCGGGTCGGCGCCGACGCCCTCGATCAGCCGGGCGATCAGGGCCGGCGTCAGGCCGGGACGGGCCGCGTCGTGCACCAGCACCCAATCGTCGTCGCGGATCGCGCCGGCCAGCGCGCGCAGGGCGTTCAGCACCGAGTCCATGCGCGTCGCGCCGCCGCAGCGCAGCACCGTCACGCCGGCCGGCGCGCCGATGGCGTCGATCTGCCCGTCCGCGGGGCTGACGACGACGTAGGTGTGCGCCACCAGTGGGCTGCCCAGAAAGGCGTCCAGCGTGTGGCGCAGCATCGGTTTTCCGCCCAACGGCAGATATTGTTTGGGGCCGTCGGCGGCCATGCGCGCGCCCACGCCGGCGGCCGGGATCAGCGCGAAATAGCGCGCCGCTGTGTTCTGTTCAGTCATGCTCTGCTTCCCTGTTGGTGGCGCGAACGCCGTTTCCCGCCGTTTCCCTTAGCGCGCGCCCTGCTGGCGCCGCAGTATGTTCTGGATCTCGCCGTTGCAGGCCTTGCCAAGACGGGCGTATTCGGCCGGCGAGTCGATGGCCGCCTGCAGCACCTCGACCCTGGCCATTTCCGCCTTGATGTAGGGCAGCCAGCCGGTGTTGACCTCGCTGGCCAGGGCGTTGCGGGCGCTGCCCCGCGGCGCGTACAGCGGCTTGGCCTCGAAGCGCCGCGCCAGCGCCGCGCGCACCACCGTCTCGACTTTCGGCAGGTGCTCCAGATAGGTGTTCATGTGGCGCAGTTCGTGCGCCATGATCTCCTTGTAGGCGCAACTGCCGCTCTCGAATTCGCGGCCGATGTAGATCACGATGGGGGCGTAGTATAGCTTGACGGTGATCTGCGGCGCCACGCATTCGTAGCCGCTGACGGGGTCCAGCAGCATCGGCCCGTCCAGGCCGATGGCGACCCGCGATTCGGTCTTGGTCAGTCCCAGCACGAAGGTGTTGGCGCGCGCCGCCCCCTTCATCACGGTCAGCGAGCGGTAGGACAGATGGGTGTCGATGCTGAAGCCGTTCTGCTGCGCCGTCAGCACCGAAACGGTCTTGCCGATGCTGTCCTCGCAGCGGATCTGGAAGGGCGTGCGCTGCGCCGCCGCGGCGCCCGCCGCCAGCAGGCCGCAGGCCAGCAGAAAACGGTGCGGCGCGCGCATGGCCGCTCCTACGCGGGGCTCCAGGCCCCGGAGGTGATCTTGTCGAGCCAGAAGGCGCCGATGATGGTCTTGACGTCGGTGACGGCGCCGCTGCGCACCCAGTCCAGCAACTGCGGCACGCTGGCCGTGAAGGTTTCCAGGAATTCGCCCTCGTCCAGCTGGCTGGGGCCTGCGACGAGGCCGCGCGCCAGGAACAGTTCCAGGTGCTCGTCCGAATAGGCGATGGCGTTGTGGATGGTGCAGACGAATTGCCAGTCGCTGGCCGTGTAGCCGGTTTCCTCCAGCAGCTCGCGCTTGGCGCAGGCCAGGGCGGCTTCGCCGGCGTCGATCTTACCGGCCGGGAACTCGATGAAGACGCGCTCCAGCGGATAGCGGAACTGCCGCTCCAGCAACACCGTGCCGTCCTCGAGCAGGGGCAGGATGACCACGGCGCCGGGGTGGCGGATGTATTCGCGGCGGGTGATTTTGCCGTCCGGCAGCGTCACACGGTCCCTCTGCACCGTCAGGAAGTGGCCGTCGTAGACTACCTCGCCGTCGACTTTGCTTTCTTTCAGGTGCAGATCCATGCGCGCTCCGGGGCGGTCAGACGATTGAATTGCGGATCAGTGGCGCTTGCGCAGATAGCGCACGATGAATCCGGGAAAAGCCAGCACGACGAAGAGCGTGCCGGTGATGGCGTAGAACTCCCAGGTCTGCGGGAAGACATTGCCGATGCGCGCCTCCAGGGCGAACGCCAGGGCGCCGACGATGAAGTACATGACGATCAATTCCAGCAGGCGCAGGGCCAGCGGCTTGCGCCAGCCCTGCCCGTCCGCGCCCGCCTTGCGGGGAATCAGGGCGAACACCTTGTCGTTGTAGAACGGCAGATTGGCCGCCGCCAGCGCGAGCGCGATGACCAACCAGCTTGAGGACGAGACATCCATCGGCTCAGGAACTCAGCGTCTTGGTCATCGCCGTCAGGCAGGCGGTCAGCAGCGCGCCCGGGTAGACGCCCAGCGCCACGACCATCAAGCCGTTCAGGCTCAGGACGACGCGCATGTCCATGCTCACCGCCAGCGGCGTCGTCTCGGTCGGCTCGTCGAACCACATCATCTTGACCACGCGCAGGTAGTAGAAGGCACCCACCAGCGAGAACATCACGGCGACCAGGGTCAGCCAGATCTGGCCCGTGCCCAGCACCGCTTGCAGCACCGAGAACTTGGCGGCGAAGCCCATCAGCGGCGGCACGCCGGCCAGCGAGAACATCAGCAGCGACATGACGCTGGCGAACCACGGGCTGCGCTTGGCCAGGCCCTTGAAGTCGGCCAGTTCCTCGGCCTCGAAGCCGGCGCGCGCCAGCAGCATGATGACGCCGAAGCTGCCCAGCGTCGTCATCACGTAGGTGATGACGTAGAACATGGCCGAGCTGTAGGCGTTGGCGGCGACGTTCGATTCGGGACCGACCCAGCCGGACATCAGGCCCAGCAGGACGAAGCCCATTTGCGCGATGGTCGAATAGGCCAGCATGCGTTTCAGGTTGCTTTGCGCGATGGCGGTCAGGTTGCCGATGGCCAGCGAGGCGACGGCCAGCACCATCAGCATCTGTTGCCAGTCATGCGCCAGCGGCATCAAGCCCTCCACCAGCAGACGCACGCAGATCGCGAAGGCGGCCAGTTTCGGCGCGCCGCCCAGCAGCAGCGTGACGGCGGTCGGCGCGCCCTGATAGACGTCCGGCACCCACATGTGGAAAGGCACGACGCCCAGTTTGAAGGCCAGGCCGGCGACGACGAAGACCAGGCCGAAGACCAGGATGGTCGGCTTGACGGAACCGCTGGCGGCCGCCTCGGCCACCTTGGTCAGGTCCAGCGAACCGGTGGCGCCGTACAACATCGAGATACCATACAGGAGGAAACCGGAGGCCAGGGCGCCGAGGATGAAGTACTTCATCGCCGCCTCGGTCGCCTTGGCGTTGTCGCGGCGCAGGGCCACCAGCGCGTACAGCGAGAGCGACATCAGTTCCAGGCCCAGATAGATGGTCAGGAAGTTGTTGCCCGAGATCATCACCATCTGACCCAGCAGGGCGAACAGGGCGAGTACGTAGAATTCGCCGCCCAGGTTGCCGGACAACATGCCGCGGTCGGTGGCGTAGGTGCGCGAGTAGATCAGCGTCATCGCCACGGCGCCGTAGGAGAACAGCTTGAGCAGGTTCGACATCGGGTCCGAGATGAACATGTTCGAGAACGTGTACACGGTGGTGCCGGCGTTGAAGTCGACCATGGTGAAGGCGGCGCAGGCCGCCAGCGTCAGCAGCGACAGGACGTAGGTGATCGAACGCTTGCCCTCGGACAGGAACATATCGATCAGCAGGATCGCCGAGATGGCGACCAGCAGAAAGATTTCTGCGTAGAGCGGGATCAGGTTGGTGTTATTCATGTAGGTGTGTTCCGTCGTGTGTTCTTAAGGCAGCTTGGTCTGGGCGACATGCTTGAGCAGGTCGGCGACCGAGGTCTGCATTGTGTCGGTGAACGGCGCCGGGTACAGACCCATCGCCAGCACCGCGATGGCCAGCACGGCAAACATGAAGAACTCACGTTTGTTGATGTCGGTCAGTTCGTCCACATGGTGGTTGGCGATCTTGCCGAAGATGACGCGCTTGGCCATCCACAGCGAGTAGGCGGCGCCGAAGATCAGGGCCGTCGCGGCCAGCAGGCCGATCCAGAAGTTGAACTGGACCGCGCCCAGGATGACCATGAACTCGCCGACGAAACCGGAGGTGGCCGGCAGGCCGCAGTTGGCCATCGAGAAGAAGACGAAGAAGGCGGCGAAGCGCGGCATGCGGTTGACCACCCCGCCGTAGTCGGCGATCTGGCGCGAGTGCATGCGGTCGTACAGCGCGCCGATCGAGAGGAACATCGCGCCGGAGATGAAGCCGTGCGAGATCATCTGCATGATGCCGCCCTGCACCGACATGTCGTTGAACATGAAGAAGCCCAGCGTGACGAAACCCATGTGCGCGATCGACGAATAAGCGACCAGTTTCTTCATGTCCTTCTGCACCAGCGCGACCAGGCCGATGTAGATGACGGCGATCAGGGACAGCGTGATCATGAAGCCGGACAGATTATGGCTGGCGTCGGGGGCGATCGGCAGCGAGAAACGCAGGAAGCCGTAGGCGCCCAGCTTCAGCATGATGGCGGCCAGCACGGCCGAGCCGCCGGTGGGCGCCTCGACGTGGACGTCCGGCAACCAGGTGTGGACCGGGAACATCGGCACCTTGACGGCGAAGGCCATCAGGAAGGCCAGGAAGATGAAGGTCTGTTCCTTCATCGTCAGCGGCAGTTTGTGCCAGGCCAGGATGTCGAAGCTGCCACCCGAGACGTTGTACAGGTAGATGATGGCGATCAGGGTCAGCAGCGAACCGAAGAAGGTGTACAGGAAGAACTTGAAGGCCGCGTAGACGCGGTTCTCGCCGCCCCAGACGCCGATGATGATGAACATCGGGATCAGGGTCGCTTCAAAGAAGAAGTAGAACAGCAGGCCGTCCATGGCGGCGAAGACGCCGATCATCAGGCCGGACAGGATCAGGAAGGCGCCCATGTACTGCGCGACGCGCTTCTCGATGACTTGCCAGGCCGAGATCACGACGATCACGGTGATGAAGGCCGTCAGCGGAATGAACCACAGCGACAGGCCGTCGATGCCCAGCGAGTACAGGATGTTGAAGCGGCCGATCCAGGGCGTCTTCTCGACGAACTGCATGCCGTGCGCGGCGTTGTCGAAATGCTGGATCAGCGGCAGCGTGCACAGGAAGCTGACGCCGGCGCCGAACAGCGTGAGCCAGCGGGTGAAGCCCGCTTTTTCATCGCGGCCCATGGCCAGGACCAGGATCCCGAACAGGACCGGCACCCAGATCGCCAGGCTCAGGTAAGGAGGAAAGGTAGAAATCGTAGACTGCATCATGGTTCTCAGTATTCTTTTATCAGGTCAGTTTACTTAGCGGGCCAGAATGGCAGGAAATAAACCAGGGCAAACAGCACACCCAGGATCATCACGAAGGCGTAATGGTAGATGTAGCCGGTCTGCAGCAAGCGCGACAGCGACGACACCCACGACACCACCTTGGCGCTGCCATTGACGACCAGGCCGTCGATCAGCATCTTGTCGCCGACGTTCCACAGGCCATTGCCGAGCAGGCGAGCGCCGCCGGCGAAGACCACTTCGTTGAACTTGTCCAGATAATACTTATTGTCCAACAGCGTGTGCACGGCGTGGAACTTGGAGAAGAACCAGGCCGGCACGCGCGGATTGATCATGTAGCAGTAGTAGGCCGAGGCCACGCCCAGCGCGGCCAGCATCAGCGGCAGGGTCGTGAACGAGTGCAGTGCCATCGCGGCGGCGCTGTGGAACTCGTGCGACAGCTCTTCCATCGCGTGGTGGCTCTCGCCGACGGCGATGACGCCCTTGAAGAAGTCGCCGTGCAGCATGGGACCGATGGTCAGGTAGCCGATGATGAGCGAAGGGATCGCCAGCATGACCAGCGGGAACCAGACGACGAAGGGGGATTCGTGCGGCTTCTGTCCCGGCGCCAGGCCGTGGTGTTCGTGTTCGTCCTCCTCATGCTCGTCGTGGGCGTCGTCGTGATGCGCGCCGTGTGCCGCCGCCGGGGCGTGCTCGTCGTGGTGCGCGTGCGCGTGCGCCTTGCCGAAGCGCTCTTCGCCGTGGAACACCAGGAAGTACATGCGGAAGGAGTAGAACGCCGTCACGAAAACGCCGGCCAGCACCGCGAACTGGGCGAAACCGGCGCCCCAGATGTGGGTCGCGCCGACCGCTTCGATGATGCTGTCCTTCGAGTAGAAACCGGAGAAGAACGGCGTGCCGATCAGCGCCAGGGAACCGACCAGCGAGGTGATCCAGGTGATCGGCATGTATTTGCGCAGGCCGCCCATGTTGCGGATGTCCTGGTCATGGTGCATGCCGATGATAACCGAGCCGGCGCCGAGGAACAGCAGGGCCTTGAAGAAGGCGTGGGTCATCAGGTGGAACACGGCGACCGAGTAGGCCGAGCAACCCAGCGCCACGGTCATGTAACCGAGTTGCGACAGGGTCGAGTAGGCGACGACGCGCTTGATGTCGGTCTGGATGATGCCCAGGAAGCCCATGAACAGCGCCGTGATCGAACCGATCACCAGGATGAAGGACAAGGCGGTGTCGCTCAGCTCGAACAGCGGCGACATGCGGGTGACCATGAAGATGCCGGCCGTGACCATGGTCGCGGCGTGGATCAGCGCGGAAATCGGCGTCGGGCCTTCCATCGAATCGGGCAGCCAGACGTGCAGCGGGAACTGGGCCGATTTACCCATCGCGCCGATGAACAGGCAGATGCAGGCGACGGTGAGCAGGGCCCAGTCGGTGCCTGGCAGGCTCAGCAGCGACAGCGCTTCCTTCTTGGCGAACACTTCCTGATAGTTCATCGAGCCGGCGTAGGCCAGCAGCAGGCCGATGCCGAGGATGAAGCCGAAGTCGCCCACCCGGTTCACCAGGAAGGCCTTCATGTTGGCGACGATCGCGGTCGGGCGGGTGTACCAGAAGCCGATCAGCAGATACGAGACCAGACCCACCGCCTCCCAACCGAAGAACAGTTGCAGGAAGTTGTTGGCCATGACCAACATCAGCATCGAGAAGGTGAACAGCGAGATGTAGGAGAAGAAGCGGTTGTAGCCCTCGTCGTCCTTCATGTAGCCGATCGTGTAGATGTGCACCATCAGCGAGACGAACGTGACCACGCACATCATCATCGCCGACAGGCTGTCGATCTGGAACCCGACTTCGAGTTTCAGCGTGCCGACCGTCATCCAGTTATAGACGACGCCGTTGTAGCTGGCGCCGTCGATGACGCTCATGAGCGTCTGGACCGACAAAATGAATGCAATCAGTACGCCCAAAATCGTCGCGGTATGCGACGTTTTGCGTCCGACCAAATTACCCAGAAACTGGGTTCCAAGCAAGCCCGCAATCGCAGCGCCAGCCAGCGGCGCCAGAGGTACGGCAAGAAGGAGGTTAGGGTTAAGAATTTGCCCCGCCATGATGAACCTTAATCGTTATTATTCGACGTTATTTCGAAAGTGAGAAGCACTTAGCCCTTGAGGCTATCCAGGTCTTCGACATTGATGGTGTCCAGATTGCGGAACATGACCACCAAGATTGCCAGGCCGATCGCCGATTCGGCGGCCGCCACTGTCAGGATGAAGAACACGAAGATCTGCCCGGCCGCGTCGCCCAGATAATGCGAGAAGGCGATGAAGTTCATGTTCACGGCCAGCAGCATCAGCTCGATGGCCATCAGCAGAACGATGACGTTCTTGCGGTTCAGGAAGATCCCGACGATGGAAATGGCGAACAGGATCGCGCCCAGGACCAAATAGTGTGCGAGCGTTAATGTCATGGTGCCTCCTTGGCTTCTGGCGCTGCTGCCGGACGCTCGACGACGGCGTCCATCTTGACGATGCGCAGGCGGTCGTTGCGTTTGACGCGCACCGCCTGGCCCGGATCGAAATGCTTGGTGTCCTTGCGCTTGCGCAGCGTCAGCGCGACGGCGGCGACGATGGCCACCAACAGGATCGCGGCGGCCACTTCGAAGGCGAAGACGTATTGCGTGTAGATCAGCATGCCCAATTCCTTGGTGCCGCCGATATTGCCGGCGCCGACCGGGGCGCGCTGCTCGAACTGCAGGAAGGAGCGCCACAGCACGGCGGCCATTTCCAGCACGATGACGACGCCGACGGTGGCGGCGATCGGCAGATAGCCCCAGAAACCTTCGCGCATCTTGTCGAGGTTGATGTCGAGCATCATGACGACGAAGAGGAACAGCACCATCACGGCGCCGACATACACCAGCACCAGCACGATGGCCAGGAACTCGGCCTCCAGCAACAGCCAGATGCCGGCCGCCGAGAAGAAGGACAGCACCAGGAACAGCGCGGCGTGGACCGGATTGCGGGCCGTGATAACGCGGGTCGCGGCCAGTATCAAAATGGCCGAGAACGCGTAAAACAAAGCAGTTTTAAATTCCATAACAAACCCAGGAGACGTACAGATTAACGATCATCGCGCCCGCGCCGGCGGCGGGGGCGCGTGCATCAGCGATATGGCGCATCGGCGGCGCGCGCGGCGGCGATTTCGTCTTCGTAACGATCGCCCACGGCCAGCAGCATCTCTTTCGTGTAATACAGATCGCCGCGTTTCTCGCCGTGGTATTCCAGCACATGGGTCTCGACGATCGAATCGACCGGGCAAGACTCTTCGCAGAAACCGCAGAAGATGCACTTGGTGAGATCGATGTCGTAGCGCGTGGTGCGGCGCGAACCGTCCTCGCGCTGCTCCGATTCGATCGTGATGGCCATCGCCGGGCAGACCGCTTCGCACAATTTGCAGGCGATGCAGCGCTCTTCCCCGTTCGGGTAGCGGCGCAGCGCGTGCAGGCCGCGGAAGCGCGGCGACATCGGCGTCTTCTCTTCCGGGAATTGCACGGTGATCTTGCGGGCGAACATATACTTGCCCGTCAGCGCCATCCCCTTGAATAATTCGGTCAGCATCAAGCTGCCGAAGAAATCTTTTACCTTGTCCATGTCTTGTTCGCTCTCTTACTTCCAAATATTCCAGGATGTCTGCATCCAGGCGGCGACGAAGACCAAATAAGCCAATGTCAGCGGGATAAACACTTTCCAGCCCAGACGCATGATCTGGTCATAGCGGTAGCGCGGGAAGGTGCCGCGGGTCCAGATGAACAGGGACACCACCAGGAAAGCCTTGCCGAACAACCAGCACCAGCCAGGGATGAAATTCAACGCTTCGATGGGCGCGGCCCAACCACCCAGGAACATCAGCGAAGCGAGCACGCCGATCAGTATCATGTTGGCGTATTCGGCCAGGAAGAACATCGCGTAGGACATGCCCGAATACTCGACCATGTGGCCGCCGACGATTTCCGACTCGCCCTCGACGACGTCGAAGGGATGGCGGTTGCATTCGGCCAGGCCGGAGACCAGGTAGACGACGAACACCGGCAGCAGCGGCAACCAGTTCCAGGACAGGAAGTTGACGCCCTTGGAGGCGAAGAAACCGTGCGACTGGCCGTTGACGATGTCGATGAAATTCAGGCTGCCCGACACCATCAGCACGATGACCAGCACGAAGCCCATGGCGATTTCATAGGACACCATCTGCGCCGAGGCGCGCATCGCGCCCATGAAGGAGTACTTCGAGTTCGAGGCCCAGCCGGCGATGATGATGCCGTAGACTTCCATCGAGGTGATCGCCATCAGCAGCAGCAGGCCGGCGTTGACGTTGGCCAGCACCACTTCGGGACCGAAGGGAATGACCGACCAGGCGGCCAGGGCCGGCATGATGGTCATGATCGGGCCGATGACGAACAAGGCTTTGCTCGACTTGGCCGGGATGATGATTTCCTTGAACAGCAGCTTGAGCGCGTCGGCGATCGGCTGCAGCAGGCCCATCGGACCGACGCGGTTCGGGCCGATGCGGATCTGGATCCAGCCGAGCAGCTTGCGCTCCCACAGCGTCAGGTAGGCGACCGCGCCCATCAGGGGCAGCGTCACGCAAAGGATCTTCGCCAGGGTCCAGAAGAAAGGCCAGCTGGCGCCGACCAGGTTCTGGCCGGTGGTGTTGATGGTGGTGATGATTTCAGGCAGAGCCATTAGATACCCTCTCCTGCTTTTTCAACGGTGATGGGACCGAACATGCCGCCCAGGGTCGCGGTCGACGGGTGGGCCGCCGAAACGCGCACCACATTGGCCGGCAAGCCCGCTTGGATGGCGACGGCCAGGATGGCGCTGCCGGAGCCTTGCGCGACCTTGACCTTGTCGCCGGACTTGACGCCCAGTTGCTGCGCCAGCGCGGCCGACAGGCCCGCTTGCGGCGCCGCCGCGTCGGTGGTGCGTTGCAGTGGCTCGGAGCGGCGCACCAGCGCGTCGGCGAAGTAGATCGGCACGTCGGTGATGCGTTCCAGGCCGCCCGATGCGGGCGCGTAGCCGGCCGCCCGCGGAGCTTGCTTCGAGACGTTGTTCAGCTGCGCCGACAGGTCGCTGACGCCCTTGCCGAAGGCTTCGTCGCGGACTTCTTCCGAAGTGTCGTAGTCGAAACCGGCCAGGCCGAGGATGTTGCCCAGCACGCGCAGCACCTTCCAGCCCGGACGGGTCTCGCCCAGGGGCTTGACGGTGCCGTTGAAACTTTGCGCGCGGCCTTCGCAGTTGACGAAGGTGCCCGAGGTTTCGGCGAACGGCGAGATCGGCAGCAAGACGTCGGCGTAGTCCATGCCGTGCTTGAAGGCCGACAGCGCGATGACCATCTCGGCCGTGCCCAGGGCGGCCGTGGCCGCCTGCGGGTTGAGGCAATCCAGTTCCGGTTCCGCGTTCAGCAGGATGTAGGCTTTTTTCGCCACCGAGAAGGCCGGCGCCGCGTTTTGCGCCGTGGCCTTGACCAGATAGGCGCCGACCGTGTTGGCCGCTTCCGTCAGGTAACCCAGCTTGGCGCCGGTCTGTTCGGCGATCCATTGGGCCGCCGCGTGCAGGGCCGCCGCTTGCGGGTGCTGCGTCGCCGCGTTGCCCAGCAGGACGGCGCCCTTGTCGCCCGCCATCAGCGAAGCGGCGATGGCCGTCGCCACCGGCGAGGCGACGATGTTCTCGAAGCCGGCCGGAGCGGCGACCGCCTTGGCTTGCGCCACGGCGGCGACCACTTCGGACAGGGCCGCCAGCCAGTCGGACGGCGCGGCGATCATCTTGTTGGCGATTTTGATCAGTTGATCGTCGTCGGAGGCGTGCAGGATCGACAGCTTGGCGCCGCCCTTGACGGAGGCGCGCAGGCGCGTCGCCAGCAAAGGATGATCCTTGCGCAGGAAGGAGCCGATCACGAAGGCGCGCTTGATCAGGCCGAATTCGGCGATCGACATGCCCAACCACGGCTTGACGTCCGCGTCCAGGGCGAAATCGCTCTGGCGCAGGCGGAAGTCGACGTTCTCGGAACCGATGCCGCGCACCAGCTTTTGCAGCAGGACCAGTTCTTCCACGGTCGAATGCGGCGTCGCCAGCGCGGCGATGGCGTCGGCGCCGTGTTCGTGCTTGATGTTCTTCAGGCCGTGGGCGACGTATTCCAGCGCCGTCTGCCAGTCGACCTCTTTCCACTCGTTGCCCTGCTTGAGCATCGGCATCGTCAGGCGCTCGGCGCTGTCCAGGCCGTCGTACGAGAAACGGTCCTTGTCCGAGATCCAGCATTCATTGATGTCGTCGTTTTCCAGCGGCAGCACGCGCTTCACCTTGCCACCCTTGACCTGAACGATCAGGTTGGTGCCCAGGCCGTCGTGCGGGCTGACCGATTTGCGGCGCGACAATTCCCAGCTGCGGGCGCTGTAGCGGAAAGGCTTCGAGGTCAGCGCGCCGACCGGGCACAGGTCGATCATATTGCCCGACAGTTCGGAGTCGACCGACTGGCCGACGAAGGAAACGATTTCCGAGTGCTCGCCGCGGCCTATCATGCCCAGCTCCATCACGCCGGCCACTTCCTGGCCGAAACGCACGCAGCGGGTGCACTGGATGCAGCGCGTCATCTCTTGCATCGAGACGAGCGGGCCGGCTTCCTTGGGCGCGACGACGCGCTTGTCTTCCTGATAGCGCGACTCGCCCTTGCCGTAGCCGACGGCCAGATCCTGCAACTGGCATTCGCCGCCCTGATCGCAGATCGGGCAGTCGAGCGGGTGGTTAATCAAGAGGAATTCCATCACGCTCTTCTGCGCCTGGACCGCCTTCTCGCTGTTCGAGCGCACAATCATGCCGGCCGAGACCGGTGTCGCGCACGCGGGCAAAGGCTTGGGGGCCTTTTCCACTTCGACCAGGCACATGCGGCAGTTCGCGGCGATCGACAATTTCTTGTGATAGCAGAAGTGCGGGATGTAGGTTCCCAATTTATTGGCGGCGTCCATCACCATGCTACCAGCAGGGACTTCGACTTTTTTGCCGTCTATTTCGATTTCAACCATGGTGATCGTTACCTGA
>JANXSQ010000322.1 GCA_025356595.1 Janthinobacterium sp.
CTTTCAAACAAATACACCCGAACAACGAAAGAAGCCCAACACCACTCTACACTTTATCCTCCTAATCAAGTTATCAGTTTGTTCCCTTTAACCACTAGGTACGAGAAATTCCCATATTGGACTCCAACATGGGAGTTTTACTCCCATATTGGAAACTACTAGTGTTAGCACGGTGCAGTGCTCCAATATGGGAGTATTCCCATATTGGACTTAAAATGGGAGGGATGTCCACTCCAATATAGGAGCTGGCTCCCATATTGGACCCAATATGGGAGTTCGCCAATATGGGAGAAAATTGCCAATATGGGGGAAAACTATGAACTCCCATATTGGACTCCAATATGGGAGTCGGATGGTCATCGACGTATTGTGCCAGTCATTTTCATAGAGATGACCCTATGACCATAGTGATGACGTCATGGTCTGAAAAATGGCTATGACGTCATTACGACAAATTCTACAGGGTATACTGGTAGAGCATAAAAAATGCTCTACTGAAGATTACAGTGGTATTTTGCTTGATGACCATAAAAGTTTTTCTAATAATAAGCACCGCAATATTTGGACTAAATTAAGGATTAGCGAGCTGAGCGAAACCTGCTTTTCGATCCTGGATTACTGGGCGATTGCTTCTTGATGAAGCAGTCATTACACACGCAGTGGAAGCAATCAAAACCGACACGCCGCCATCGCATATTTAACCATGGCCGTAGCAACGCGACCACAGTTCACTCTTGTTGTGACACTGTGAGGCAACCTGACCACAAAGTAGCAGCATCGAAACAACCAAGGCAACATCTTGATAACACGCACTTTAAAGCCGACCACAGCAAAATGCAATCATTGTAACCGTTGCCTAAGCAGCAGCCAAACCCCGAAAACCGCTAGTGCCATATGCGAACGCACACCACCGCAACCCACAATCCCTGCAACTACCGCAGCAAAAGCAATCACTTCTTTCCAGGCTGATTTGGTTGGACCACAAAGAAGCGGCATCAAAACAACCAAAGCAACATCTTGAGAGCACGCACTTTAAAGCCGACCACAGCAAATTGCAACCATTGTAACCATTGCGTAAGCAGCAGCCAAACCCCGAAAACCGCAACTGCCACATGCGAACGCACACCACCGCGACCCGGCAATTCCTGCAACTACCGCAACAAGAGCAATCACTTGTTTCTATGCTGATTTGGTTGTTGTGTTTATAGGGGGTGGTTCAGGGAAAAAGTGAAAGAATCTGTGGTTGCAGCGGCGGCGGGAGAGCGGCTTTTAAAGTAAGTTTCGGTTTTCGATTGTGGCCTCTTTCAAGTAAAGCAAGAAAACAAATGCAAAAAACAATGTTGACATACCATTTTCAAAAATCTATTTGTTAGAAGAAATTACAGTAAGAAGTTTGCAGTGAGTATTGCCAGGAACGAAGGCACACAAATTAGATGCTTATCCGGAGCACACTGCAGGGGTACATGTGCCTGTTTGACCATTCTTGTTGTGGGCGTTCATGATTGCATTCCAGTTTTTATTGCTTCTACTGTAGCTGCAAAATAGGACAAAATTGGAGGTTATTGCAGACAACTCAAACATCAAAATTTGTAATCTTACTTGGACTTTCGCTTCGCTTGTTCACATGGTCATCAGATAAAATTCGTGCTTTTGTGGTTGAGTTTTGGTACCTCGATAGCATCGCGGCAACTTCGTTGCTTACAATACGTAGAAACTAACAGGATTTTGCTACCAAAGGTCATTCAAGCCGAAACAGCTAACGTAGTAGTGTACAGCAATTTCCTACCAGCAGTCCGGTCTGTTGAAAAGTTTGGCTGGCGACAATTACAGTTTGTTTTAGGCAATATTAAAAAAAATCAAAACTTTGTAAATAGTGGACAATACTATGTGTTATATAAAAGAAACTCTGCTAATTATTTTAACCGTCGCTGTCAAACGGTACAAAGTTTGATACAAGAACAGTTCGCTGTTCGTTTGACAGTACTAACGGACTTCCGAAAAACGACGACTCCTATGTAAGGTATACTAAATTTTTCATCTTACGTTTTTCCGATCTGCATACTGCCAGTACCGGTACTTTCGACGATTTTGTATATAGAGGACTATACTATGAGTTATATAATATAAATTCTGCTAAATACTAGTACCGTCACTGTAAACGGTACAAAAGCGAGTGTGAGAAAACAGCATGCTATGCGTTGCACAGTACAAACGGACATCCGAAAAAAGGACGACTCCAATGTAAGGTACACTAAATTTTTCGTTTTACGTTTGTCCGACCCGCTTACTGCCAGTACCGGTACTTTCGACGATGGGGATACGGA
>JANXSQ010000329.1 GCA_025356595.1 Janthinobacterium sp.
CCCAGCGCCGCCGCGCGCGCGTCGGCGTGGCCGGGCGCCGCGCCGACGCGGGCCGGCGCGTCCTGGCTTTTCCAAAGATAGGTGGCGCCGGCGGCGCACGCCAAGGCGAGGCAGGTCCATACCCGATGCGATATTTTCATACTCGAATCCTGTGAAATGCCCCGGCCGCGCGGTCGGGGCGGTGGCGGGATCAGGCCCGCGGCAGATTATTGAAGCAGTTCAGCACGCCGTTCGCGTAGCCCCAGCGCGTGTAATAGTCGCGCTGCGCCGGCGTGCCGTGTTCGGCGTAATCGGCGGCGGCGCGGGCGCTGCTGACGGCGCCGGCCAGGAAGGAGGCGTAACCCAGATTGGTCTGGGCGTGGCGGATGAAGGAGCCGCCGGTGCAATCGGCCTGCAATTCATTGTAGGGCGCGCCGTTGTTGATGTTGTAGCTGAACTGGATGGAATGGCCCCACTCGTGCGCCAGCACCATCTTGGCGACATAGTTGCCGTGCTGGTTTTCCTGCCCCTGCAGGAAGGCGCTGCCGACGCTGATGACGCTGGGGCCGCAGGCCATCGCGCTGGGCGACGGTTCGCCGCAGGCGTTCTGGTTGATGTAGATGATCGGCTGCGCGTACTGGCCCAGCTGGCCGCGGATTTCATTGCCGCTGGTATTGATGTAGCTATTGTTGACCGGGACCGAATTGGCGGTGTGCGACATGCTGCACAACACCAGCGCGGTGGCGGCGGCTAAACGGGCGTGCTTTCTCATGCAATATCTCTCCAAGTTGTGTGACTGCGAAGGCCAACCCCTGTGTAAGGGAACTTGAACGAACGTACCTTGGTAAGGGGCGTTATTTATAAGACAAGTAGCCGATCCAGTGTGCCACAACTTGCATTTTGAATATTAAATTATTTATATGGTTGTTGTATATTTACCATATGCGCCGGCTTGGAGGGGCCGGCGCGGCGCGGCCGGGCGCGCAATCGGCATCCTCATTTGAGGGCGGGAACTATGTACTCCAGCGCACAGATGGCCGGCGCGATGTCGGGCATGCTGGTCCCGGGTGCCGCTGCGGCATGTCGCCGCCTCGGTCTTACACAGCATCACACACTGGAGCACACAAAATGAACGCGACAAAAATCTTCGGCGCGCTATTGATCGTCGGCGGCATACTGGGCCTGGTGTACGGCGGTTTCAGTTACACCAAGGAAACCCATCAGGCCAAGCTGGGACCGATCGAATTGTCGGTCGCCGAAAAGGAGAACGTCAACATCCCGCTGTGGGCCAGCATCGTCTCGATCGCGGCTGGCGCCGCGCTGCTGCTGGCCGGCGGCAAGAAGGGCTAGAGACTTCTCACCACGGCGCCTTGGCGCTGGGACGTTCGGCGATGCGGTCGCGGTAGGCCTGCAGATGGGCCATGCCCTCGTCGCCGGGGCGGAACTTCATCAGGCCGCGGGCGAACTCCAGGGCGCAGAAGGCGGTGATGTCGGCGATGGTGAAGCGCGCGCCGGCCACGTAGGCCTGCTGCGCCAGCGTCTGGTCGAGCCAGTGCGCGATCTCGCGCATCTTCTCGCCCTGCGCGGCGCCGAAGGCGGCGAACTGCGGCTGCTCCAGGAAGGCCAGGCCGGGATGGCTGTGGCGCACCCAGTTGGCGATGCCGGAAAACAGGTGCAACTCGACGCGCCGGTCGGCCATTTCGATGAAGGCGCGCTCCTCGTAGCCCTCGCCCATCAGGTTCGGCTCCGGCTGCAGCCCTTCCAGATAGGTGCAGATGGCGCGCGTCTCGCACAGCACGCGGCCGTCGTCAAGCTCCAGCGCCGGCACGCGGCCCAGCGGATTTTTGCTCAGGTAGGCCGGCGTGCGGTGCTCGTTGGCCTGCATGTCGACATTGATCTGCTCAACGCCGTCCATACCCTTTTCGGCCATGAACATGGTCACCCGGCGGGGATTGGGCGCGCGCGCGCTGGTGTACAGTTTCATCGATGAGTCTCCAGTGGTGGGTGGTCGTGGGGAGGGACGCGGGGCGTCTCAGGACGCGTCGCGCGACTGGCCCGTTTCCAGAATCTGGCGGGCGCGGGCGGCGAAATGGCGGCTCTTTTCCTCGTCCGCCGCGCCGTCCATCGCCGACGGCGGCAGCAGGATGCCGCGCTGCGCGGCGGGACGGGCGGCGATCGCGTCCATCCAGCGCTGCAGGTGCGGCAGGTCGTCGACGCCGACGCCGGACCAGTTGTGCGTGCGCACCCAGGCCCAGTTGGCGATGTCGGCGATCGAGTAGTCGCCGGCGAGGAATTCGCGCTCCTTCAGGTGGCCGTCGAGCACGCGCAGCAGGCGCTTGCTCTCGCCCTGGTAGCGCTCGATCGCGGCGG
Source organism: Janthinobacterium sp. (assembly GCA_025356595.1). Lineage (GTDB taxonomy): Bacteria > Pseudomonadota > Gammaproteobacteria > Burkholderiales > Burkholderiaceae_D > Janthinobacterium. The sequence goes on from JANXSQ010000329.1 coordinate 2,350, forward strand.
GGATTTTTTCCGGAAAATAGCGGAAGAAGACGTTCGCCTGCCCCATCATCGGGCCGACCCCGCCCATCTGGAACATCAGCCATTGCAGCACCAGCGAGCGGCCCCTGGGGTCGGCCGGCATCAGGCGGCCGCTCTTCTCGGCCAGGTAGATCAGGATCGCGCCCGACTCGAAGACGGCGAAATTGTCGGCCGCGCGGTCGACGATGGCGGGAATGCGCCCGTTCGGGTTCAGCGCCAGGAACCACGGCTCCTTCTGCTCGTTCTTCGACAATTCCAGCGCGTGCAGCGTGTACGGCAGCTCCATCTCCTCCAGCGCGATCGATATCTTGTGGCCGTTCGGCGTCGCCGCCGTGTACAGATCTATCATCCTCAGCTCCCCTCGAAATGGGCGTCGCGGCGCGGCGCACCGGGCCATGATAGCCGCAAATCGGCCGCCGCGCGCGCCGCCCGGCCCCGCGCGTGGCCGCCGGCGCCGCGTTGACAGGGCCGCCCATTGCCATTAAATTGCGGTACGGGAAACGTTGCCACATCCGGCCAAGGGCTCCCGCGCCGCGCCGCGCGGCGGGCCGCGCTCCACGAAGGCGCCGCCCGGCGCGCCATTCCGCACACTCCACAAAGGGTATCCCCACATGCATCGCAGCCTGATTTCCGCCGCCGTCCTGGCACTCATCACCCTGACCGGCGTTCCGGCCGCCCTGGCCGCGCCGGCCGCGGCGGGCATAGGCGCAAGCACCACCACCCAACTGCCGCGCGGCGTCGCGCCCAGCCACTACGCGCTCTCGCTGACGCCCGACGCGGCCGCCGCCACCTTCGCCGCCAAGCTGAAGATCACCCTGACGGTGAGCCGGCCGACCAGCGCCATCACCCTCAACGCCAGCGAGCTGGCCTTCGACGCGGCCGTGCTGCGCGGCGCCGGCCAGGCCGACCGCGCCGCCAGCGCCATCGAGCTCGACGCCGCGCGGCAGAGCGCCACCTTCCGCTTCGCCCGGCCGCTGGCCAAGGGCGTCTACACGCTGGAGCTGGACTACCGCGGCAAGATCGGCAGCCAGGCCACCGGCCTGTTCGCGCTCGACTACGACACGCCGGACGGGCGCAGGCGCGCCCTCTACACCCAGTTCGAGAACTCCGACGCGCGCGCCATGCTCGCCTCCTGGGACGAGCCGGGCTACAAGGCCACGTTCGCGCTGGACGTGACGGTGCCGGGCGCCGAGATGGCCGTCAGCAACATGCCGGTGGCCGCCAGCGTCGACCTGGGCGACGGCCGCAAGCGCGTGCAATTCGCCACCACGCCGAGGATGTCGACCTATCTGCTGTTCTTCGGCCTGGGCGAGTTCGAGCGCGCCAGCGCCATGGTCGACGGCACCGAGATCGGCGTCGTCACCAAGAAGGGCGCGCTGGCGCAGGGCCGGTACGCGCTCGAGCAGTCGCAGGGCGTGCTGCGCGAGTACAACGACTACTTCGGCGTGCGCTTCCCGCTGCCGAAACTCGACAACATCGCCGCGCCGGGGCGCAGCCAGTTCTTCGGCGCGATGGAAAACTGGGGCGCCGTCTTCACCTTCGAATTCTCCCTGCTGCTCGATCCGCGCATCTCGACCCAGTCCGACAAGCAGCGCATCTACATGACGCTGGCGCACGAGATGGCGCACCAGTGGTTCGGCGACCTGGTGACGATGCGCTGGTGGGACGACCTGTGGCTCAACGAGGGCTTCGCCTCGTGGATGGAAAGCCGCGCCACCGAGCGCCTGCATCCGGAATGGAACACCCAACTGGGCGCCGTCGCGGTGCGCGAAACGGCCATCGCCCGCGACGCCCTGCGCACCAGCCACCCGGTGGTGCAGCGCATCGCCACGGTGGAGCAGGCCAGCCAGGCCTTCGACACCATCACCTACCAGAAGGGCGAGGCGGTGATCCGCATGCTCGAAGCCTACGTCGGCGCCGACGCCTGGCGCCAGGGCGTGCGCGCCTACATGCGCCGCCACGCCTACGGCAACACCGTCTCCGACGACCTGTGGCGCGCCATCGAGGGCGCCGCCGGCAAGCCGGTGCGCGCCATCGCGCACGACTTCACGCTGCGCGCCGGCGTGCCGCTGATACGCGTCGGGGACGCCGTGTGCAGCGGCGGGCGGACCCGCGTCACCCTCACCCAGGGCGAATTCAGCCAGGACCAGCCCGACAAGAAAGCCGGCGCCTGGCGCGTGCCGGTGCTGGCGCAGACGGCCGGCCATGCGCCGGTGCGCCTGCTGGTCAGCGGCGGTAAGGCCAGCGCCACCCTGCCCGGCTGCGGCGCGGTGCTGGTCAACGCCGGCCAGAGCGGCTACTACCGCACGCTGTACGCGCCGGCCGGCTTCCGCGCCGTCGCCGCCGGCTTCGCGGCGCTGGCGCCGATCGACCAACTCGGCCTGCTGGCCGACAGCTATTCTCTGGGCATGGCCGGCCTGCAGCCGAGCTCCGACTTCCTCGACCTGGTCGACGCCACGCCGCCCGAGGCCGACACCCAGGTGTGGGGCAAGATCGCCAGCCTGCTGCGCGGCGTCCACGAGAACTATGAGGCCGAGCCGCTGCGCCAGCAAAAACTCGCCGCCTACGCCATCGCCCGCCTGGCGCCGGCGCTGGCGCGCACCGGCTGGACGGCCGCCGCCGGCGAGCCCGACACCGTCGCCAACCTGCGCGAGGAATTGATCGCGACCCTGGGCGCGCTGGGCGACCCGGCCGTCGTCGCCGAGGCGCGCCGCCGCCACGCCGAGCCGGCCGCGCTGCCGGCGCCGCTGCGCCGCGTCGTCCTCGGCGTCGTCGCGCGGCACGCCGACGCCGCCGCCTGGGACGCCCTGCGCGCCAGCGCCAAGGCGGAAACCACCCCGCTGATCAAGAACCAGTTGTACGACCTGCTGGCGCACAGCGCCGACCCGCTCCTGGCGCAACGCGCCCTCGACCTGGCGCTGACGGACGAACCGGGCGTGACCAACAGCCCGGCCATGATCAGCGGCGTCGCCGGCCGGCATCCCGAACTGGCCTTCGACTTCGCCGTGGCCCACCTGGCGCAGGTGAACGAACGCGTCGACGCCAGCTCGCGCAGCCGTTACTTCCCGCGCCTGGCGCAGGGATCGGCCGACCCCGCCATGATCGGCAAGCTGAACGCCTACGCCAAGGCGCAGCTGCCGGTCGAGGCGCGCGGCGACGTCGCCACCGCCGTGGCCGACATCGAGTACCGCATCAAGCTGCGCAAGCAAGGCCTGCCGGCCATCGACGCCTGGCTGGCGCGCGCGCCGCGCTGAGCGCAAAAAAATCTATGGTCACCCTCCTTTTTGCAAGCTGATTTTGTATGATGTGAGTAGGCTCGCTTAAATCTATCCGGCGTCTGTTTGGAGATGTCTCTCCGCGCCACGATGAGAGTCGCGCCTGTCGGTCCTAAAAACGG
>JANXSQ010000038.1 GCA_025356595.1 Janthinobacterium sp.
CCTCGCTGTGGCGAACTGATCGCACCGATCGTATTCACCGTGCCGCTGCAACTACTCGCCTACCACGTCGCCGTACTGCGCGGCACCGACGTCGACCAACCACGCAACCTCGCAAAAAGCGTGACTGTGGAATGAGCACGATGATATTGAACTGAGACGTTGGATCTGATGAAAAAAGTTCTTTACTGAAGATGAAAAAAGTTCTTTACTAGCCGCGTAGGTAGATCACCCACGGCCTAGAATCAGTGGCGCATCCGCATTCTCCCAACTCGATCGATGACTTCACACCGGCGATAACCGTTCAAAGTTTTCGCTCGGCCGGTGTCCGCTATCGGCCTAAGGGCCGCAAGAGCGGTCGTATTCATCACTTGCTATCAACTCTGGAGTATCAGTACTTCCTATGTCTGGATTTCTCGCCGTTGGTGACGAGAATACGAGAACAATACCCCCTGCCACTGCTGCAAACACAGGACTGCGCGCGCCGTCTGCAACTTCGCCATCCTTGGAATCAGGATGCTCACGAAGCGGCGATCATGACGACCGATTTTTTGGTCGATCTGACGATGCCGAATGGCGCAACAAAACTTATCGCCCGTTCAACGAAATATACGCTGGATGCTGCGCAAGGAAGAGCGCGCGAGAAACTGGAAATCGAACGCCTGTACTGGAACGACTGCAACGTCGACTGGGGTCTGATCACCGAAAGGTCAATTCCCCCAACAGTTGTAGCAAATGCGCGATGGCTCGACATCAACGGGAGAGATATCGACTCCCCGCCCGCACCCGCAGAGATGCTACCTCATATTTCCGCGACTCTCCGCGAGAGCCTGTCGCGTGGCTCTTCATTGGGCTCTGCTTGTAGTGTTACTGACCGCCTGTTGAAGCTACCGAAGGGAAGTTGCTTAGGATGCGTGCGGTTCCTGATAAACAATGGCGAGTGGTGCGTCGATATTTCGCAGCCGATTCGCGTCGAAGCACCTCTGATATTTCTTGATAACGATGCGAAAGGGGGAGCATGAGTTCTTCCTCTAAAAAAACGGCATCTTCAGCATTAAAGGCCGTGAACGTCGTTATCGCCTACCGATGCGCTGATGAGGTTCGTGACCGTGTCTTGTGGTTGTGCCCTGATCGCGATATCGCCGCCGTGATCAGGTTGAGCGATGACGCAGCCCTTCCACGTTTAGAGCCGGTGAGCGCAATTGAGGCCGCGATTCACTCTGGAGCAGCATCCGTGGAAAACTCTGGCCCTGGCTTAGACGAGGTTATGCCCTCAGAGTCGTTCCGGAAGAAACACGACGCAAAGCGAAGACTCGCGTGGGGTCTCATCGAATCGTTGGTGCAAGATGAACCCAACATCTATGACGAACGAAATCGCGGCCCACTGATCGACGCTGCATGTAGCGAGAAAGGATCGACCAAACCGACGATCTACAAATTGTTACGTCGCTTTTGGCAAGGGGGGAAGATCGAGGCCGCACTTTATCCGCGCTATCAGCAGTCCGGTGGTCGGGGAAAAATCAAAGCGTCCTCGCCAGGCAAAAAACGCGGCAGCCCCAGCCTTCGAAATCAGCTGGAAGATGCGCCGCCGGGCTTGAATGTGTCGGCTGAAATGCATACCTGGATTCGGGATAGCGTTAAATGGATAAGGCCTGGCTTCACCTTCGCGGACGCTCACCAAACACTGCTTGAGCATCGTTTTTCCAAGGGGGTTCGAATCCAAAATGGGGTTCCCAAACCAATACTCTTGGCACCATCAAAACGGATCACCTATCAGCAATACAACTACTGGCTAAAGAAGCTCGTAGATACCGACACGCTCAATCGAGCCCGTTATGGACCTCAGTCAGCCACGCTGCGCCACCGTGCGATCCTGGGTCGAGCCGATTTGCGGGCGTTCGGCCCCGGCTCCATTTTTGAGATCGACGTCACGATCGCCGACGTGTATCTGGTCAGCTCGATAAATCGAGATCTCGTGATAGGCAGGCCAGTTTTGTATGTCGTGATAGACGTGTTCAGCCGACTGATCGTTGGCCTCCACGTTGGGTTTGACGGTCCCAACTATGAGGGAGCGATGCAGGCCTTGGCCAATGCAGCGAGTGACAAACGGGAATACTGCTCGCGTTTTGGCATCGACATCCTCGACGAGCAATGGCCATGCCGGTACTTGCCGGGTGAAATCTATGCCGATGGTGGTGAGTTGGTTAGCCACATTAGTAATGCGATCGCTGATGGCCTACATATCACTGTAGCGAACGCTCCTCCATACCGCGGCGATTGGAAACCTTTCGTTGAGGGCATCTTCCATATCACCAAGGAAAAATTCATCAAATGGACGCCGGGCGCAGTGATACAGCGCAATAAGGAACGCGGGAAAAAGCCACCAGCGGATGCAGCGGCCCTAACACTCAGCGAATTCATCACCAAGCTGATTCACGGAATTCTCTGGTACAACAACGAGCGTAAGTTGCCAGATATCCCACGAGACATTCTGCTCTTGGCAGAAATGGTAGAGGCGACCCCGTCCCAGCTCTGGCAGTGGGGCATTGAAAACCGAACCGGCGCTTTGTGCGAAAGGTCAGAGGCGATGGTCAGAGCATGTTTGCTGCCACGTGGCAATGCCAAAGTTACCAAAAAAGGCCTTCGATTTGGCGAGCGATACTATTCCAACGCGCGTGCGATCCGAGAACAGTGGTTTGAAAAAGCCCGGCAATCTGCCGGTAGGGAAATCGAAGTCATCTATGATCGGCGCGAGATCGAAAAAATTTATTGGCAGCCGCCGGGCTCTTCTGTGCTCGAATCATTTCATCTGTTGCCAAAAGAGAAGATGTTCGCTCATTGTTCGCACGAAGAGGTTATCGATTTTTTTACGTATCAGTCACTGAGAAAGCAGGACAGCAAAGATAAGGAAGCGCAATCCTTATCGGATCTACATGCGGAGCACCGCGCCATCGATCAAAAGGCGATCGCTATGCAGAAAAAAGAACCCGGACCTAGGCCGTCTACGCACGCGAAGACGAAGGGCTTGAGTGATAGGCGTGCAGTTGCCAAACAAAAAGAACGCAAGGATGACGCTTGGCATTTTGGTGACAGCGGAGAAGCGAATAAAGGTAAGTCCGAAAGTTCGCCTGCTAAAACAAGCGCTGATGTCAGCCTCGCCGACTCGCCCGACGTTCCTCCATCACCGAAACGCGCTAGCTACTCGGAGCTTCTACGTAAGCAACAGCAGGCGAGATTCGGAAAGAAAGGTCCCTAACCTGCGTAAAAATTCATAGGAGATTCTCACCAGAATCTGGCGGATCCAAATTTTTCGCCCCGCCGAAATTGGAGCAAGTGATGGGAAGAAAAACCTCAGACGATGATGACTACGGTCTCGCGGGGCCGCCGCAGGCCAATCTCTTTGTTGGTCGACGGCGAGATGCAACATATCTTCCCAGCAAAGATCCGAGTTTTCGTCATAATCCGTTTGTGGAAGCACTGGATGCTGCGCGAAGCAACGAAGACGTGGCTGGCGCGCTCCTGCAGCTACCCACGTATTCAAATCAGGAACGCAAGCTGCCGCCACACGCACGCTTGCTGGCGGTGGAGCGAATGTCCAGCTTGGTGCAGCCGATCAGTTGGTTCTTCAGCCTATATCAGGCATTTGAAAGGACGCTACGTGCCGGATACTTCAGTCGAAATCCGCTCACGAAAGCTTACCGGCGACAGATGGGAAAAGCGATCGAGAATGCGCAGACGATCGAGGACATCTTGGGAGAATTTCCGCCAATTCGCTCAAGTGCCTCTGGATTCGCCATTGTCGGCACCAGCGGCGTTGGGAAAACCACAGGCATCGAAAGTGTTTTGAAATTTCAACCCCAGGTGATCCACCATCGAGGGCTTTATGAGGGCGAAGACCTGTACGTGAAACAGGTCGTTTGGCTCAAACTTGAGTGCCCCCACGACGGATCAATTCGGGCGCTCGTCATCAACTTTTTTCAAGCGCTTGATCAAGTCCTCGGCACTGCCTACCGCGACCTGTACCTCGCCACCGAAGGCAGCGACAACCAGAAGGCCACGATCGGCGACACCAGCCTCCTGCCCCAACCCTGGGACCCGCCCACCTGCCGAAACCCCCAACTCCGA
>JANXSQ010000358.1 GCA_025356595.1 Janthinobacterium sp.
GCGGACGCGGACGCCGGGGCGCCGCTGCTGCCGGCCGAGCTGGCGGCGCTGGAGCCGGCGGCGCGGCGCGCCCTGACGCAGGCCGTGCGCGAACTCGACCTGGGGCGCAGCGCGCGCCTGCTGGCCGACATCGCGGCGGCCCAGCCGCAATTGGCGGCGCGCATCGGGGCGATGCTGGCGCAGCAGCAGTACCTGGACCTGTGGCAATTGCTGCAGGAGGCGGGCGCCGCGCCGGCGCTGGCGCCGTGAGCGCGCCGCGGCGGCGCGCCGTCTCCATTTCCCTGCTCGTCGGCGGGGCGCTGACGGCGCTCGTGACGCTGGTGCTGGTGGCCTTCGCCACCGTCTTCTACCAGTCCGAGCGCGACACGCGCTGGAGCCAGTTGCGCAAGGCGCTGGCGGTCAGCGCCGACGAACTGGCCGTGGCGGTCGAACTGCCGGTGTGGAATTTCGACGAAAAGCAGATCGCCGCCATCATGCGCAGCAGCCTGGGCAACCGCGACCTGCACGCCAGCGCGGTGGCGCCGGCGGCCGGCAAGCGCCACTATGTGCTGCGCCGCAACGACAGCGGCGGCTTCGACAGCGGCGCCAGCTTGCCGGCCGATCCCGACCTGCTGCTGGAGCGCCGCGCCATCGTCTCGGCCGGGCAGGACATCGGCAGCGTCAGCGTGTACGCCTCGCCGGCGCCGCTGCGCGCCGAGCTGCGCCAGCGCCTGCTGGCCATCGTCGGCATGATCGTCGTGCTCGATCTGACGCTGCTGCTGGGCGTCTACCTGCTGCTGTCGCTGCTGGTGTTCAAGCCGCTGGCCGCCGTCGGCCAGTACGCCGGCGCCGTCATGGCCGGGCGCGGCGCCGAGGCGGCGCCGCAGCGGGTCTGGTTCGTGGCCGAGCTGGCGACGCTGAACCAATCGATACGCGCCATGATCGGCCTGCTCGACAGCCGCTTCCAGGCCATGCGGCGCAGCGAGGAGCGCCTGCAGATGGCGACGCGCGCCGGCAGCATCGGCATCTGGGACTGGAATGTGCTCAGCAAGGAGATGAACGGCGACGAGCAGATGGCGCGCCTGTACGGCGTGCCGGCCGGCACAGACATGCTGGCCCTGTGGGGCCGCGCGCTGCTGCCGGCGGACCGCGCGGCGACCATGGGCGCGCTGGGCGCGGCGCTGCGCGGCGAGAGCGAGTTCGCGGTCGAGTTCCGCATCCTCTGGCCGGACGGCGCGGTGCGCCACATCAAGGCCGACGCCGTCATCTTCCGCGACGCCGCCGGCAAGCCGCTGCGCATGATCGGCACCAACTACGACATCACCGAGCACAAGGCGGCCGAGCAGGAGCTGCTGCGCCACCGCCACAACCTCGAAGAGCTGGTGGAGGCGCGCACGGCGGCGCTGTCGGTGGCGGTGGCGCAGGCGCAGGCGGCCAACCGCGCCAAGAGCGTCTTCCTGGCGAACATGAGCCACGAACTGCGCACGCCGCTCAATTCGGTGATCGGCTTTTCGCGCCTGATGGCCGATTCGACCCATATGCTGGACGAGGAAAAGCGCAACCTGGCCATCATCCACCGCTCCGGCAACCACCTGCTGACCCTGATCAACGACATCCTCGAGCTGTCCAAGATCGAGGCCGGCCGGCTCAGCGCGCAGACCGAGGTGGCCGACCTGGGCGCCCTGCTGCGCGAGGTGATCGACATGGTCAGCGTGCGCGCCGGACAGGGCGGCGCGACGCTGCGCCTGGACAGCGCCGGGCTGCCGGCGGCGGCGCGGCTGGACGCCACCAAGCTGCGCCAGGTGCTGCTGAACCTGATGTCGAACGCGGTCAAGTTCGGCCGCGACGGCGCCGTCACGCTGCGCGCGCGCGGCGCGCCGCGCGGCGGCGACGACTGGGAACTGCGCTTCGCCGTCAGCGACGAGGGCGAGGGCATCGCCGCGGCCGACCTGGAGCGCATCTTCGAGCCCTTCATCCAGGCCGACGGGGCGCGCGAGGGCACCGGCCTGGGCCTGACCATCTCGCGCGAGTTCGTGCGCCTGCTGGGCGGCGCGCTGGAGGTCGAGTCGGCGCCGGGGCGCGGCGCCACCTTCGGCTTCGCCATCCCGGTGCGCGCCGCCAGCGCCGCCGCGGCGGCGCCGCACACGCGGGTGGCGGCGCTGGCGCCGGCGCAGCGCGGCAAGCGCGTCCTCATCGTCGACGACAACGGCGACGGCCGCGCGCTGCTGCGCAAACTGATCGAGCCGCTCGGCTTCGACGTCGCCGAGGTGGCCGACGGCGCGGCCGCGCTGGCCGCCATCGCCGACTGGCGCCCGCACCTGGTCTTCATGGACTGGCGCATGCCCGGCCTGGACGGGCTGGAGGCGACGCGCCGGGTGCGCGCCGACGCGGCGCTGGCGCAGCCGCGCGTGGTGATGCTGACCGCCTCCGCCTTCGAGGAGGAGAAGCAGGCCGCGCTGGCGGCCGGCGCCGACGAATTCCTGCGCAAGCCGGTCGAGCAGGAGCAACTGTACGCGGCGCTGGAGCGGCAACTGCAGCTGCGCTTCCCGCGCCTGGCCGCGTCGGCGGCGCCGGCGCCGCGCGCGCC
>JANXSQ010000363.1 GCA_025356595.1 Janthinobacterium sp.
TGTAGAGGAAGACGGCGGTGACGATGATCCAGGCGATCGGCCACATGCCGTAGGCGAAGCCGTAGCCGGCGGCGGCCAGCGCCTGCGTCACCGGCATGCCGTAGGCGAAGACGGCCACGCCCAGCGCCAGCGCCAGGGTGATGCCGGCCGCGACGTGGCCCTTCATGCGCAGCGCCGCCAGGGCGATGAAAAAGAAGATGATGGGAATGCCGGCCACCAGCGCCGACAGCCACAGGCTGCCGAGCGGGGTGTAAATTTGGGTCCAGGGTTGCATGGTGTCTCCTCCAAGTATTACGGTTTATAAAATTATTCTTATGTTTTTTTATTCGGCCTGGCCGCGCTCGCGCAGCAAGTCGGCCAGACTGCGCGGCGCCGGTGTCAAGGGCTCGCGGTGCTGGGTCCAGCCCAGTTGCCGCGTCGGCGTCAGGAAGCGCAGCCGCGTCGCCGCCCAGCGGAACAGGCGGTAGATGCGCGGCTGGGCGAAGGCGCCGCTCCAGAAGCGCCAGACCAGTTGTTCGCTGCGGCTGAATTTCGCGCCCTGGCCGCGCAGCGGATGCGCCACCCGCTCGTCCGGATTGCGGTTCGCCTCGGTGCGCAGGCGTATCAGCAGTTGCGGAATCGGGATGCGCACCGGGCACACTTCGCCGCAGGCGCCGCACAGGCTGGACGCCGTCGCCAGGTCGGCCGTCGCGTCCAGTCCCAGCAGGTGCGGCGAGATGATCTTGCCGATCGGCCCGGGATAGGTGGTGCCGTAGGCGTGGCCGCCGATGCGCGTGTAGACCGGGCAGTGGTTCATGCAGGCGCCGCAGCGTATGCACTGCAGGGTCGAGCGCAACTGCTCGTCGGCGTAGGCCTGGCTGCGGCCGTTATCGAGCAGCACCAGGTGCATCTCGCGCGGCCCGTCCAGCTCGCCGGCGCGGCGCGGACCGGAGATCAGGTTGAAGTAGGTGGTGATGGCCTGGCCAGTGGCCGAGCGCGTCAGCAGGCTGGCCAGCGGCACGATGTGCTCCAGCTTGGCGACGACTTTTTCCATGCCCATGATGGCGATGTGCACGTCCGGCACCGTCGTCGTCAGGCGCCCGTTGCCCTCGTTCTCGACCAACCACAGGGTGCCCGTGTCGGCCGCCGCGAAGTTGACGCCGGACAGGCCGATGTCGGCCTCGACGAAGGCCTGGCGCAGCGCCCGCCGGCCGGTCTGGATCAGCACGTCGACGTCCTCCGTGTAGGGCGCGTCGGGGATGTTTTTCTCGAACAGTTCGGCGATGTCGGCGCGCGTCTTGTGGATCGCCGGCATGACGATGTGCGAGGGTTTTTCGCCCGCCATCTGGACGATGTATTCGCCCATGTCGGACTCGATGCAGGCCACGCCGCGCTCGGCCATGTAGTGGTTCAGCTCGATCTCCTCGCTGACCATGGACTTGCCCTTGATGATGCGGCCGGCCCGGCGCGCGCGGGCGATGCCGAGCACGATCTCGTTGGCCTGCTCGGCGTCCTCGGCCCAGTGCACCCGGACGCCGGCCGCCGTCATCTTTTCCTCCAGTTGTGTGAGCAGTTCGGGCAGGCGCGCCAGCGCGTGCTGGCGCACCGCCTCGCCCAGGTCACGCAGTTGTTCCAGCTCCTCGCCGTCGGGGAATTGCACGCTGCGCTTATCCTGCAGGAAGTCCATCGCGCCGCGGAAACTCTGGCGCAGCTTGGGATCGTCCAGCGCGGCGCGGGCGCGCGCGTGGAAGTCGGCCGGGGCGACGAAATGCAGTTGATTCGATTTCATGATGAAGCTCCCGGTGCCGCGTTCGCGTCGACGATGATGACCCACATCCAGCGCGGCCCGTGGGCCCCGTAGGCCAGGGTCTGCTGGATGTCGGAGGTCTTCGACGGCCCCGAGGCCAGCACCAGATTGCTCGGCATGCCGTCGGCCCAGCGCTCGGCGCGGCAGGCGGCGTGCAGGTCGGCGTGCAGGGTGTCGGCGTAGACCAGCGCCACATGCAGCGGCGGCACCAGCGACACCGTGCGCGGCGAAGCGGCGTCCGGCGCCAGCACCAGCGTGCCGGTGGCGGCGATGCCGCAGCGCGCCAGCGTGAAGCCGGCGTCCACGCTGTCGAACAACTCGCCCTTCCACTCCTCCAGCGGACGGGCAAACGGCAGCGCCGCTATGCCCGCCGGCAGGGCGCGCGCCAGGGCCGCGCCCTCGGCGCCGGCTGGGTCGAGCAGCAGGCGGCGCACGCCGTGCGCGGCCAGCATCTTGGCCAGCAGCGCCGGCCAGGACGCGGCGTCGCTGCGCCAGACCTCGGCGTGCGAGGCGCTCAGCGCACGCTGCATCGCGTCCGCCAGTTGCGCCGGCGATCGCTCCTCGCGGCGGCCGTCGTAGTGGGCGTGGATGCGCGCGTCGAGCGTCTCGACGGCCGCCGGCGCGGCGGCCTTGGCGGCGCGCAGCCGGCCCAGCATGCGCTCGCGGGCGCCCATCGCGCTCACGCGCCCTCCCCCGCGCCGCCGCTGCGCCGCCACAGGAAACTGGCCATGTGCTCGACCGGCAGCGGCGCGCCCTGGCGGGCGGCGGCGTGGCCGATGTTGAGCAGGCAGCCGCAGTCGGCCGAGACCAGGCGCTGGCCGCCGGTGGCGCAGGCCGAGGCGACCTTGTCCGCCACCATCGCGCCGGAGATGTCGGGATGCTTGAGCGAGAAGGTGCCGCCGAAGCCGCAGCACTCCGATTCGCGCTGATGCTCGACGCGGGTGACGCCGGGCAGCGCGTCGAGCAGCTCGACGCCGTGCGCCCGCGTGCCCATCTCGCGGCGCGCCGCGCAGGAGGTGTGCAGCACCACGGTTTCCGGCGCCAGCGGCGCGGCCGTGGCGGAGAAGTCCACCTTCAGCACGCACAGCAGGAATTCGCTCAGTTCATACACCCGCTCGGCCAGCTCGCGCGCCTTCGGCCCGGCCAGCGCATCGTCGGCGAACAACAGCGGCCAGTGGTGGCGCATCATGCCGGCGCAGGAGCCGGACGGCACGATCACCGGCCAGGGTTGGGCGAACAAGTCCAACTGGGCCAGCGCCACGGCGCGCGCCTGCTCGGGATTGCCGCTGCTGTAGGCCGGCTGGCCGCAGCAGCTCTGGCCGCGCGGGAAATGCACGGTCAGGCCTTCGCGCTCCAGCAGACGCACGGCGTCCAGCCCGGCCTGCGGCACGAACAGGTCGACCAGGCAGGTGGCGAACAGATAGACTTGGGACGGGGCCGGCGGGTAGTGGCGTTGCTGCATGTCTCGCTCCTCGGTGCGGCCCGGCCAGTGCGGCGGGCGCGGCGTTTTTGTTTGGATGTATGATGCGACCATCATTCCACCTTCGCCCCGCCAGTTCAAATTGGTCGGACCAGTGTGGAAGAGGGACAACAAAGGAGAGACGATGGCGACGGGCACGCGGGGACGGGTCGAGGCGGTGATGCGCAAACTGGAGGGCGGCATGCTGGACGGCAGCCTGCCGGCCGGGGCGCGCCTGGCGTCGGAGCGCGTGCTGGCCGAGCGCTACGAGGTGTCGCGCGGCACGGTGCGCGAGGCGACCCAGCGCCTGGCCGCGCGCGGCCTGGTGCGCAGCCGGCGCGGCGCCGGCGTCTTCGTCACCGACCAGCTGCGCACCGGCATCGCCACGCCGTGGGGGCAACTGGTCGCCGACCACCCGGCGCTGCGCGACGACATCCTCGAATTCCGGCGCGTGCTGGAGGGGGCGACCGCTTACTTCGCCGCCCAGCGCGCCGACCCGGCCGACCGCGCGCGCATCGCCGCCCTGCTGGCGGAACTGGAGCGCAGCCGCAGCGCCGACGACAAGGCCGGCGAGGCGGCGGCCGACGCCAAGCTGCACGAGGCGATCGCGCTGGCCTCGCACAACAGCATGTTCCTGCACCTGCACACCAGCGTCATCGGCATGCTGCGCGAGCACATCACGATCAACGGCACCGGCCTGCGCGAGGCCGACGCGGCCACCTCAGAGCAGTTGCTGCAGCAGCACCGCAGCATCTGCGCGACGATCTGCGAACAGCGCCCGGAGGAGGCGCGCACGGCGATGCAGACGCACATCGACTACGTGCGCAGCCGCGTGGCGCGCGATTGAGCGGACGCGGCGGCGGCGGCAAAAAAACCAAGGCGCGGCGCCGGGGTCAAGCTCCGGGAGCCGATCCGGATACGCGCGCCCGGTCTGGGTTTCCGGCGCCGTTCAAGCCTGAATTGGTCGGACCAGCGGCAATCCGGCGCCCCAACCCTGGGCCATCGCCGCCACCGCCTGGCGCGCATCGGCGCCGCGGGCCTGGGCGTCGCGCGCCGCGCTGGCCGCCGGGTCGAGGTGGAACAGGGCCTGCGCCAGATGCCGGCCGGCCTGCGTGATCGCGCCGGTCTTCGCCAGCCGGACGGCGGTGAAGGCGCCCAGGGCCGCGTCCGTATCGGCGCCATGCTGCGCCAGGCAGCGCGCCAGATGCCAGGCGTCCTCCAGCGCCTGGCAGGCGCCCTGCCCCGAGGTCGGCAGCGAGGCGTGGGCGGCGTCGCCGATCAGCAGCACATTGTCGCGCCGCCAGCGCGCGCAGGGATCCAGGTCGTAGATCGGGATGCGCCGGATCGCCGTGGCCGGCGTGCGCGCGATGACGGCGCCGACCAGCGCCGGCCAGCCGGCGAACAGCGCCAGCAAGCCCTCCTTGAAATCGCCCGCGCCCGTGGCGCCCGGCGCCGCGGCGGCCCGCGCCCCCGCCCAGTACAGGCTGCGCCGGCTGACCGGGACGACGCCGAAGCGCTCGCCCGCGCCCCAGTAATCGCGCACCGCCAGATCGTCGACCAGATCGCACGGCGCTTCCACGCTGCCGACCCAGTTGACGAAGCCCTGATAGCGCGCCGCGCCCGCGCCCCCGCCGCGCACGTAGCGCCGCGCCGGCGAGTCCATGCGGCCGTCGGCGCCGAGGATCAGATCGGCGCGCTCGACGCGGCCGTCCGCGAAGCGCACCGCCGCGCTGGCGTCGTCGGCCGGCGGCGCCAGCGCGGCGACGCGCCGGCCATACCCAGGCGCGCCAGTTCGGCCAACAGGACGGCCTGCAGATCGCGGCGCAGCACGGCGTGGCTGGGGTAGGCCATGGCACGGTCCAGGGCGCCGATGTCCAGCTCCATCAGCGGCGCGCCCGCGCGGTCCATGCGGCGCATCGCCGGCGGCCGGCCGCCCAGCGCCGCCACCCGCTCCAGCAGGCCCAGTTCGGCCAGCACGAAGCTGGCGTTCGGCCACAGCACCACCCCGCCGCCGATGGCGTCGCCGCCGGCGCGGCGCTCGACCAGGCGCACCGCGTGCCCTTGTCGACGCAAGGCGATGGCCGCCGCGACGCCGGCCACGCCCGCTCCCAATATCAGAATATCCATCCCGCCTCCATCCCATGTTCGAGCAGGCCATGCTACGCCGATGCCGATGACGGGATAAGTGGGCATAATCGGGATACTTCATTGCAAAAACGGGATAATCGTGGCCGATAAGCTCGACCTGAACCACCTGCGCTATTTCGTCGCCATCGTCGACGCCGGCAGTTTCGCCGCCGCCGCGCGCGCGCTGGCGCTGCCGACGTCGAACCTGAGCCGCCACTTGGCGCGGCTGGAGGAAAAGCTGGGCGCGCGCCTGCTGGAGCGCCACACGCGCGCGCTGCGCCTGACCGAGGCCGGCCGCCGGATGTACGAACGCGCGCGGCCGATGATGGACGACATGACGCGGCTGGAGGCCGAGCTGCGCCAGCGCGACAGCGCCTTCGGCGGCGCGCTGACGCTGTCGCTGCCGGGCGAATTCGGCGCCCGCCTGCTCGGCCCCGTCATCGCCGAATTCGCCGCAGCCCACCCGGGGCTCGACATCGCCTGCCACAGCGACATGGCGGGACGCGACCAGGTGCGCGAGGAGGTCGACATCGCCATCCTGTTCCGCCGCGGCGTGCCGGACGACAGCGCCGTCATCGAACTGCCGCTGCTGTCGCTGGCCAGTTGCGTGGTGGCCGCGCCGTCCCTGCTGGCGCGCTGCGGCACGCCGGCCACGACGCGGCAACTGGCGGCGCTGCCCTGCATCTCGACCCTGACGGCGCTCGACGGCAGCCCGTGGCGCTTTCTCGACGCGGCCGGCGGCGCGCACACGCTGGCGGTGCCGGCCCGCTACCGCGTCGACAGCGGCGACATGGCGCGCGCGGCGGCGCTGGCCGGCGTCGGCTTCGCCATGCTGGCCGAAGCCGCTTGCCGCGCCGAGCTGGAACGCGGCGCCCTGTTGCGCGTGGCCCTGGAACTGCGCCCGGCGCCGCTGCAACTGGTGGCGGCCTACCCGAGCCGGCGCCACCTGGCGGGCAAGACGCGCGCCCTGCTGACGCTGATCCAGCAGCGGCTGCAGCCGGCGCCGCGCTGAGGCGCGCGCCGGGCGCAGAAAAATTTGTCGTTTTGCCCGCCTGCATGGCAAACTTGACACATCCCCGTCATGTTCCTGGTCTACCCTAGCCCCCGGCACAAAGACACATGGCGGTGCCGGCGCGCCCCTTTTTGGCAGGTGGCGGGCGGTGGACGATGACATTTTTTTGGGGTGTGGTGATGATGCAAGCAAGGGGATACAAGCCCCTCCTATGGATTCTGGCGGCGCTGCTCTGGCAGCCGCCGGCGGCGGCGCACACCGTCGTCACCTATCCGCAATCCGGCTCGGCGCAAGACAGCCGCTACGAATACGACTGGGCCGTGCTGCGCGCGGCGCTGGAAAAAACCCGCGCCCGCTTCGGCCCGTTCACGCTGCGCCATTCCGACACCACCATGTCGCCGGCGCGCGTCAGCCAGGAACTGCTGGCGCCGGACGGCCACATCAACGTGCTGGTGCGCGCCACCTCGCAAAGCCTGGAGCAGCAGTTCCTGCCGATCCGCATCCCGGTCGACCGCGGCCTGCTGGGCTACCGCGTCTTCCTGGTGCGCGGCGCCGACCTGTCGCAATTCGCCGCCGTGCGCACCCTGGACGACCTGCGCAAACTGCGCGCCGGCCAAGGCAAGGGCTGGGCCGACGTCGCCGTGCTGAAGGCGGCCGCCCTGCCGGTGGTGGAGGGCAGCACCTACGAGGGCCTGTTCCCCATGCTCCAGGCCGGACGCTTCGATTTCTTTTCCCGCTCCATCGACGAGGCCCTGCGCGAACACGCCGAAAGGCGCGACGAGCTGCCCGGCCTGGCCGTCGAATCGACGCTGATGCTGCAGTATCCGCTGCCGCGCTACTTCTTCGCGCGGCGCGACGCCGAAGGCAGGCAACTGGCGGCGCGCGTCGAGGCCGGCCTGGAAACGATGTTGCGCGACGGCTCGCTGAACGCGCTGTTCTACAAGTACAAGGGAGCGCTGATCGAGCAGGCCGGCCTGCAGCACCGCCGCGTGCTGCGCATCGCCAATCCCGAGCTGTCGCCGCAGACGCCGCTGGGACGGCGCGAACTGTGGTACGACCCTTATAGTGGAAAGTAAGGGCATGACACGGAAACAACAAGGCATGTAGAAATATTCACACTTTTGCATCCTATGTACGGTACCGCACGGTTTAATCAACATCGTTGACATAAAGTAACATTTTGACCCACAGGAAACATTTGTGATCAAAATCATTACTGTGCCAACCCTGGCTAACCGTGGCCGTACACTTTTTGGATACCAAAGCATGAAACTGAAATCACTCCTGATGGCGACCCTGTTCGCAAGCGCCGGCTTCACCGCCATGAGCGCCTCCGCCGTGACCATCACCCGCGACCTGAACGTGGAAACGTTCGCGGTCTCCGATGGCGACAACGGCTTCAACGCCCACTTCGGCAATGAATTCACCGGCGCCAACGCCGGTGTTTTCTTCGTCGACAAGTACTTCTTCGCCGTTGCCAGCGGTTTCGATTCGGCCGCGTCGATCACTGAGGTACCCTGACTTTTTCGGACACTCTAGTTTGGTAAACTTCACCAACTGGAGAACTTATGACACGTTCAAAAACATATACACCGGAGCTTCGTGAAGAGGCTGTAAAGCTGGTCCTGACGCAGGGCCTGACGC
>JANXSQ010000377.1 GCA_025356595.1 Janthinobacterium sp.
GCCGGGCGGCCAAGCGCCGGCGGCGCGGCCGGCGCGGCGGCGCTGAGGCGGAACACGCCCACCACCTGCGCCAGCGCGGCGGCCTGCTCCCGCAGCGAGGCGGCCGCCGCCGCGGCCTCCTCGACCAGCGCGGCGTTCTGCTGCGTCACGCCGTCCATCTCGGTGATGGCCTGGTTGATCTGCTCGATGCCGGCGCCCTGTTCGCGGCCGGCCTCGCTGATCTCGCCGATGATGTCGCTGACGCGGCGCACGCTGACGACGATGTCCCGCATCGTGCCGCCGGCCTGCGCCACCAGGCGCGTGCCGGCCTCGACCTTCTCGACCGAGTCGCCGATCAAGGCCTTGATTTCCTTGGCGGCGGCGGCCGAGCGCTGCGCCAGGTTGCGCACTTCGCTGGCGACGACGGCGAAGCCGCGGCCCTGCTCGCCGGCCCGCGCCGCCTCGACGGCCGCGTTCAGGGCCAGGATGTTGGTCTGGAAGGCGATGCCGTCGATGACGCCGATGATGTCGACGATCTTGCGCGCCGAGGCGTTGATCGAGGCCATGGTCTCGACCACCTCGCCGACCACGGCGCCGCCGCGCAGCGCCTCCTGCGAGGCCGAGCGCGCCAGCACGTCGGCCTGGCGCGCGTTGTCGGTGTTGTGCCGCACGGTGGCGTTCAATTGCTCCATCGAGGAGGCGGTTTCCTCCAGGGCGCCGGCCTGCTGCTCGGTGCGCGCCGACAGGTCCAGGTTGCCGCTGGCGATCTGCCCGGAGGCGGCGGCGATGCTGCCGGTGCCCTCGCGCACCTGGCTGACGATGTTGTACAGGCTCTGGTTCATGTCCTGCAGGGCTTGCAGCAACTGCCCGGTTTCATCGCGCGATTGGATGACGATGGTGCCGCTCAGGTCGCCGCCGGCCACCTTGCGCGCCAGCGCCACGGCCTGGCGCAGCGGACGCGTGATGCTGCGCGTGGTCAGCGCGCCCACCAGCACGCTGGCCAGGGTGGCCACGAGCGCCAGCGCCAGCACCATCGCGCTGCTCTGCCGGAGCGTCGCCTCGGCCGCTTTGCCGCCCTGCTCCATCAGGCCGGTCTGGTAGGCGATCAGATCGTCGAGCACGGCGAAGTAGCGTATCTGCAGCGGCCTCACGTCCCGCAACAACTGGCTCTTCGCCTCCGCCAGCTTGCCCTCGCGCGCGAGTTGCAGGAAGGCGTCGTGCGCGGCGAGGAACTGCCCGCGCACGGCCGTCAGCGCCGCCATGTCCTGGCGGCCCCGGCTGGCGGTGATCGTCTTGTCGAGCTTGTCGATGGCGGCGCCGATGACGGCCGAGCTTTCCTTCATGTTCGCCAGTTGCGCCTCGATGTCCGCCGGCTCCGTCATCAGCAGGATGTTGCGCATATTGCGCGCCGTCTCATTGAGTTCGTCCTTGATGGTGTGGGCCAGCACGGTTTTCGGATAGCGGTCCTGGTTTTCCAGCTGGATTTCCGCGCCCAGGCTGCCCAGCCTGACATGGGCGAGCACCGCCAGCGCCAGTAAAAGGGCCGTGACGAGGCCGAAACCGAGCGCCAGGCGCTGGCCGATATTCAAATTTTTCATGTTCATGTTCTGTGATCTGTCGGTAAGTTGGAGTGCTCAGGCGGCCAGCGGCTGGCACAGGCCGATGGCCGGGCTGGCCAGCAGGCGCTCGATGTCGAGCAGGATCAGGACGCGCTCGTCGAGCACGCCCAGGCCGCGCAGACAGGCGCGCTCGAAGACGCCGCCCATCGCCGGCGCCGGCTTGATCTGTGCGGGGCGGAGCGCGACCACGTCCGAGACGCCGTCGACGACCATGCCCAGCATGCGCCCGCGCAGGTTCAGGATCACCACCACGGTGAACTGGTCGTAGAGCGGCGTGCCCGGTTTGAGCTGGACGCGCAGGTCGAAAATCGGCACGATGAGGCCGCTGAAATTGATGACGCCCTTGATGAAGTCGGGCGCATTGGCCAGCGCGGTGACGGCGCCGTAGCCGCGCAACTCCTGCACCATCTGGATGTCGATGGCGTATTCTTCGGCGCCGAGCGCAAAGGCGAGAAATTCCAGCGCCGCCGGCGGCGCTGCGTTGATATCGTGGACATTGCTGATGCTGGACATGGTGTTTCCCCTGATCCGTGTAGCCGCTGCGGGAGCGGAGTACATTGGCGGGGCGGGAACGGCGCGGTGTCAGGCACCACGGCGCGCGCAACCAGCCAATGCGGGTCTGCTGCGGCGGATCTGGGCCGGTGAAAATACGTGCTTGCCGCGGAAGAGGCGGCGCAATGCGGTGATGCTGGCGGCAGGCATCCCCCTGACGGGGAGGGGTCAGAGGGGGCAAGCTGGAGAGCTCATGCGCGGCCGCGATATGCTTGCAATATTACACCATTAATTTCTACAAGGCAATGTCAATTCAAAAACCGGGGACAAACGGGGACGCCGAGTCCACGATTTCGAAGAAACCATTGCCCGGAAATCGTGGTCTGATCTATCCCGGTTTTTTCGCCTGTCCCCGGTTTTTCGCGGCGCCTCAGCGCTTGCGGCCCGCTTCGGGGATGCGCTCGCCGAACAGGTTGAGCGCTTCGGCCGCCGTCAGCAATTCCTGCGCCACGTCGTTGAGTTTGCGGCGGTGGCTGCGCGCGTAGTCGCGCAGCACGGCGAAGGCGGTGTCGCGGTCGGTCTTGTGGCGCTCCATCAACAGGCCGACGGCCATGCCCGTCTCGCGTCCCTGGCGCAGCGCGTGGGTGAGTTTGATTTCGCTCTCGCGCAACTGGCGGATCTCGTCGCCGCGCGCCAGCGCCGCGCCGATCGACGGCGCCAGCTGGGCCATGTCGAGCGGCTTCACCAGGTAGCCGACGGCGCCGGCCGCCGTGGCCTGGCGCACCACCTCGGCGTCCTCGCTGGCCGACAGGAACATCACCGGCACCGTCGTGTCGGCCTGCAGGCGCCTGGCCAGTTCCAGTCCCGACATGCCGGGCATGGCGATGTCGAGCAGGGCCAGGTCGGGTTCGCGGCTGCTGTCGGCCAGCAGGTCCAGCGCCATCTGGCCCGAGGTCGCCATGCGCGTGTCGTGGCCGGCGCGCTGCAGGAAGTGGCTGAGCAGGCCGAGGATCAGCATGTCGTCGTCGACCAGCAGGATCAGGCGCCTGGTGGGCGCGGCGTCGCCGGCGCCGTCGGTGGCCTGGTTCATGGCGCGCTCTCCCGTTCATATTTGGCCAGTATGTCGGCGATTTTCTTGATGTTGTAGGGTTTCACGACGAAGCCGCGGGCGCCCAGTTCGAGCGCCGCCATCACGTTGCGCAGGTCGCTGTTGCCGGTCACGATGACGCAGAAGCAATCGGGCCGCGCGATGGCCATCTGCATCATCACCTCGATGCCGCTCAGGCCCGGCATATTGATGTCGAGGAAGGCGATCTGGATGTCCCGGCTCTCGCGCGTCAGCAGGTCGAGCGCGCGCGTGCCGTCGGCGGCGAGGCTGATCTTGCTGCAGCCGCAACCCTTGAGTATGGAGGCGAGCAGGTCGCGCATGCCGCCCTCGTCGTCGGCGATGAGGATGCCGGCGTCTTTCATGTTAGCCATTGATGCTCCTTGAATGATGCAATGTTTGTATTTCCTCGAGCGCCAGCAATTGCTCCGCCAGAGCGGCGGCGCGCGCGCCGTCGCCGGCCCGCAGGGCCTGCTCGATGTGGCGCGTCAGTTCCGTCACGCGCGGGTAGCCGAAGGAGCCGGCCGAGCCCTTCAGCGTGTGGGCCAGCGCGGCGACGCCGTCCCAGTCGGCCGCCCCGGCCAGCGCGCGCAGTTGTTCCAGGCGCGGCACCAGGCCGTCCTCGAAGGCGCGGCGGATCGCCGCGTAGCCATCCAGGGTCTCGATGTCCAGCGGCGCCGGCGCCGCGCCGTCCGCGCCGCCCAGCAACTCGGCCAGGCAGTCGGCCAGCAGGCGGAAATCGATGGGCTTGCCGACGCAGCGGCTGCAGCCCGAGGCCAGGTAGCGCTGCACGTCCTCGGCCATCAGGTTCGCCGTCAGGGCGACGACGGGCGCGCCGTAGCCGGCCGCGCGCAGCGTGCGCGTGGCGGCGACGCCATCCAGGACCGGCATCTGCACGTCCATCAAGATCAGGTCGAAATCGCCGCCCAGCGCCCGTTCGACCGCCTGGGCACCGTTTTCGACCAGCTCGCACTCCAGGCCCAGGCGGGCCAGGAAGGCGCCGATCAATTGCCGGTTGTCGGGGCCGTCCTCGGCCAGCAG
>JANXSQ010000385.1 GCA_025356595.1 Janthinobacterium sp.
GACGACCCCGGCCGCGTCGGACAGTGCGCGCGAAGCCGCGCCCGGCCACTGAGGGTCGGGCGCGGCTTCGCGCCGCCGGTTTTTCCGTTTAAGGCGTCGCAATCGCGCTATCATGGCGCGGTTTTTCACCGCGACAGGGACACCCGATGGCAGCAATCGACGATTTCATCAGCAGGCAAAAGGACGGCGCGCGCTTCGTCATCACGGCGCAGATGCTGCGCCTGCCCGTGCAGCAGTTCGACAGCCTGGCGCTGGCCTGGATCGAGGACGGCGGCCCCGGCTTCGTCGTCAGCGGCGTGCCGCACCGGGTCGTGCTCGACGGCACCTTTTTCATCAGCCGCGTCACCGCCGTCAAGGACGACGCCTCAGTCCAGCCCGGCGGCCTGTAGCCTGGCGCGCAGGCGCCGCACCTCCTCCGTCAGGTCGACCACCAGCGCGGCTAGGTCCTCGTTGGCGTCGAAGACGCGTTCGATGTCGCGCAGGCGGCGCGCCCGCGCCAGGTCGGCGCTGCTGAAGCGCCAGCTGGGCGCCGCCGCCGCGCCCAGGATGCCGGCCTGCACGCGCTGCAACACCCAGTCCGGCTCGACCGCGCAGGCGTGCGCCAGTTCGTCCACCGTCAACGCCGCCTCTTCCAGCACGACCCCGATCACCATCTCTGTGTGTAGCATGTCCTAGCCCCCCATCGTGTGACGCGGATTGAACGCCATCTCGCGCGCCATGGTTTCGTACAGCTCGCGCGCCTTGGCGCCGTGCGCCGGCGGCAGCACCAGTTCCAGCAGCAGGTACAGATCGCCCGGCGTGGCGCCGGGAATGCCGCGCCCCTTCAGGCGCAGCTTGCGCCCGCCCTTGGAATGTTCCGGCACCGTCACCGACACCGTGCCGGACGGCGTCGGCACGTCGATCTGCGCCCCCAGCGCCGCCTCCCACGGCGCCACCGGCACCGTTTCGAAGACGTCGCGGCCGTCGATGCGGTAGCGCGGATCGGCCTTGAACTGGATCTCCAGATACAGGTCGCCGGCCGGCGCGCCGCCGCTGCCCGGCTGGCCCTGCCCGCTCAGGCGCAGTTGCTGGCCGGCCGTGACGCCTTTCGGAATGCTGACGTTGAGGGTGCGCTCGCGCGTGACGACGCGGCCCTGGGCGTCGCGCTCGGGCACGCGCAGGCCGATGCCGCGGGTGGCGCCGTGGTAGCTGTCGGCCAGGTCGATGACGATGCTGGCGTGGCTATCCTCGCCGCGCATCTGGAAATTGCCGCCGCGGCCGCGCCGGCCCAGGTGGGCGAACAGGTCGGCGAAATAATCGTCGCCGCCGCCCGAGGCTTCGGAGCCGGACGGCCAGTCCGGCGGCGCGCGGAAGGGCTGGCCGGCGGCCTGCTCGCGGCCCAGCTGGTCGTAGGCGCTGCGCTTCTCGGCCTCGCCCAGCACGCCGTAGGCCTCGTTCAATTCCTTGGTCCGCTTGTCGGCGTCGGCCTCCTTGCTGACGTCCGGATGGTACTTGCGGATCAGCTTGCGGTAAGCCTTCTTGATGTCGGCCTCGGTGGCCGTCTTCTCGACGCCGAGGGCCTTGTAATAGTCCTTGTATTCCACGTGCCTGCTCCTCAGATTTGCCCGCGCGCGGGCCGGTTGCCTGCGCATGGGACGCCGCGCCGCAAGGCGCCGCGCCGCTACCGGTCCAGTATAAGCGAAGCGCGCGGGGCGGCCGGCGCGGCTGGCGTCAGCGCAGCCGGCGCGCCGAGGAGATCTGATTGTTCATGCCTTCCAGGCGCGGATAGCGGCCCGGGCCGAAGACGACGCAGCGCCCGCCGAAGTCGGCGTGGACGCAGAATTCCCACTGGCCCTCGTTGACGACGATGGAGCCGGCCTGGTCGTTGAAATCGAGCTCCTCGAGGTTGCGCGCGTCGCGCCGCAGGGCCACCGAGCGCCCACGCATGTCGTCGCCGGAGAACAGCAGCACCGGCGGACCCTCGTCGGGACGCGGACGGGCGCCGCCGCCGTCGACCAGGCGCGCCGACGACAGGCGTCCGCCCAACTGGCGCCCGAGGTCGGGGTAGTCGCCCGGTTCGAACAACTGGCACACGCCGCGGTAGCCGGCGTCGCTGCACAACTGCCAGGTGCCCCCCGCCACGCTGGCGCTGTAGGCGCGGTCGTTGACGCCGACCTGGCTCAGGTCGTCCATGTCGCGCACGATGTGGGTGGCGTTGCCGCGCAGGCCGGGCGAGGTGAACAGATCCAGCGCGGCGCGCTGGCCGCGCCCGCCGCGGTCATGGTCGTGGTCGCGCTCATGCTCATGCTCGCGCTCGCGGTCGCGCTCGCGGTCGCGCCCGTTATCGCCGCGGCCCACCTCGCGCACCGACGAGATCTGGTCGTTGAGGCGCTCCAGGGTCGGATACTCGCCCGGCTCGACGATCGTGCAGGCGCCGCCGAAGCCGGCGTCAACGCACACCTCCCAGCGGCCCGAGCGCACCACCATGCTGGAGGCGCGGTCGTTGAAGCCCAGCGCCACCAAATCCGGCGCGGGACCGCGCAGCGTCAGCTCGCGGCCGCCGAAACGGGCGTGTTCGTACAGCGTCAGTTCGCCCGCGTGGGCGAGCGAGAAGAGCGAGGCGGCCAGCAGCAGCGCGCCGGTGAGTGTTCGTTTCATGTGAGGTTCTCCTGGTAGTGTGACTGTGCTTGCGACAGCAACGCGCCGGCGCCCCCTTGCGACGACAACGCAGATGTAACAATTTCCCCTAGTCTGAGGCCGGTGCGAGAAAAAAAGCAACATTTCCCGTAGAATCAACGTTTTCGTCGCCCTCGCCGCCATGTCCCACACCACCGCCTTCACCGTCTCCGCCATCCGCGCCGAAGCCAGCTCCCTGTGGCGCCTGGCCTGGCCCATGCTGATCGGCCAGCTCGCCACCGTCGGCATGGGCGTGGCCGACGTCGCCATGAGCGGCCACGCCAGCGCCGAGGAACTGGCGGCGGTCTCGCTGGGCGCCTCGATCTGGTCCATCGTCCTGGTCACCGTGCTCGGCATCATGATGGCCATCAATTCCATCGTCGCCCACGAGGTCGGCGCGGCGCGCACCGCGCGCGTGCCGCACATCGTCCGCCAGTCGCTCTGGAAGGCGCTCGGCGTCGGCCTGCTGGCCTGCCTGGCGGCCAATCTGGCGACGCTGGTGTTCGACCACCTGTATCTAGCGCCCTCGGTGAACGCCAAGGCGACCCTGTTCGTGCACATCATCAGCAGCGGCCTGCCGGCCTTCGCCGCCTACCGCGCGCTGTACGGCTACAGCACCAGCATCAACCAGACCAAGCCGGTGATGGTGATCGCGCTGGGCGCGCTGGCCCTGAACGTGCTGGTCAACTGGCTGCTGATCTACGGCCACTGGGGCTTGCCGAAAATGGGCGGGGTCGGCTGCGCCGTCGCCACCAGCGTCAGCATGTGGAGCATGCTGGCGGCCATGCTGCTGTGGATGAAATGGGCGCCGGCCTACCGCGCCAGCTACCCCTTCACGCACTGGGAATGGCCGCACTGGCCGGAAATCTCCTCCATGCTGCGCCTCGGCCTGCCGATCGGCGTCACCTACTTCGCCGAGGTCAGCGCCTTCGGCGTCATCAGCCTGCTGGTGGCGCGCTACGGCGTGGTGCAGGTGTCGGCGCACCAGATCGCGCTGAACTTCTCCTCGGTCGTCTTCATGGTCCCGCTCACCTTCGGCATCGCCCTGGTGACCCGGGTCGGCCACGCCGTCGGCGAAGGCAATCCGCGCAAGGCCCGCTTCGTCGCCTGGGTCGGCGTGGCCATGTCGCTCTCGGCGGCGGTCGTCTCGGCCCTCGGCATCACCGTGTTCCGCCACCAGATCGCGCAAGCCTACACCTCCGACCCGGCGGTGCAGGCGCTGTGCGCGCAACTGCTGCTGTTCGCCGCCCTGTTCCAGCTCTCCGACGCCACCCAGGTCGCCACCTCGTGCGCAATCCGCGGCTACAAGGTGACCCGTCCGCCGATGCTGATCCAGTTGCTGGCCTTCTGGGGCTTCTCGCTGCCGCTCGGCTACGTGCTGGGCATGGCGCCGGCCGGGCTGGCCTGGGCGCCGGCCGCGCCGATGGCCGCCGCCGGCTTCTGGATCGGCCTGGTGCTGGGCCTGACGGTGGCGGCCGTGCTGCTGACCTGGTACCTGAACCGCATGTCGCTGCAGCGCGTGCGCGAGGCCGAGACCGAAGCCGGCCCCGGCGTCGGGCGCGCCAAGCTGAGCGCGCGGCCGCAATGAGCACGCCGGGCCGATAGAAACCGGGGACAGACCACGATTT